>CAZHTZ010000079.1:0-17398 GCA_964535455.1 uncultured Caldilineales bacterium | reverse complement strand
CCGTTCTCCAGGTCCATGTTGGAGGGTGGAACCGTCGGCGTGGGGGTGGGCGTGCGAGGCATGGCGTAGCCGAAGTCGGCGCTGCGCACGTCCTGGCCAGGCTGCGGCGCCACGATCAGCGGATCGCAGCAGGTGGTCAGGACCAGCGGGAAGGGCACGGTCGTCTCGTCCACGTCCACTTCGTAGATCACGCCCCCTTCCAGGTTGGCGAAGAGGTAGTAGCCGTCGTCATCGCTGAAATCGCTGGCGATGACGGTATCGTCGCGTATCAGGTCGAGACGAACCCGGTCAATGCCATCTTCGCCGGGATCCTGCCGCCCATCCCGGTCGTCGTCCTCCCAGACGCGGCCGCCGATGGAGGCGGGCGGCGGTGGGGCATAGCCAAAGTCGGCGTTGCGCACATCCTGGCCAGGCTGGGGAACCACCACCAGCGGGTCACAGCAGGTGGTCAGGGTGTAACCGGCGGGCAGGGATTGTTCCTCTACGTCCACGCGGTAGGTCATTCCCCCTTCCAAACGGCGGGGGAAGACGTAGCGGCCATCGGCGTCGGTGGAGATGCTGGCAAGGACGGCATTGTCACGCCGCAGCCTGAGGAAGACATGGGGGATGCCCGCCTCGCTGACGTCCTGCGCCCCATCCCGGTTGGCATCGTGCCAGACGCGGCCGCCGATGGAGGCTGGCAAAGGTGTGGCCGTGGCGGTCGCAGTCGGAGTGTGGGTTGGCGGCTTCGGAGTGGGGGTGGCTGTTGCCGTAGAGGTGGCTGTGATGGTCGCAGTCGGAGTGTGGGTTGGCGGCTTCGGAGTGGGGGTGGCGGTCGGTGTGCGTGTAGGCGTTGGGGTCAGCGTGGGAGTCGCAGTGGCCGGCGGTAGGTACGTGATCCTTAGGTAGGGTCGATTCGTTCCTTCGCTGCTGTCGAAATCGCGACTGAACATCTCGTTGTAATCCGGATGAGCGCGCAGGGCCAGGCTGGGGTCGATGCAGAGCACGGCGCGGTCGGCCCAGCATTGCGCCAGGTCAGTCACATCCCAGTTGAGCGTGCCCGCCGTCAGCCCGACATCCCGGTAGTGCCCGGTGAGCACGGTTCCGGGCTTGTTGCTCCAGTTGACGCCGCTCTCTGTCCAGGATCCGACGACCCAATGGATGGACAGTCGAGCCGGGCTGTCCCCGTCCGCCGCCCGCAGATAGGCATAGAGCTTGGCGCTGATGATGGCCGAGCCTTGGGGGATGCTGGCGAAATCAAAGCGCAGCAGGGCAAAGCGCTCTTGCAGAAACTCGTCCTGGAGTACATAGAGGCGGGTGCTGCTGCCGTAGTTGGTGGTGGGCGCGTTCTGATTGACCGAGGTATCCTGGGTGGCGTAGAGGGTGGCAACCACAGCCGGGCCGAGGCCTCGCTCGCGCCCCCCGTACGCTGGGACTGCGACCGTGCTAGCGAATGTCACTCCGAGGAGAATGACCACCAGAGATAGCAGGGCCAGTATGCGCGTGTGCTTCATGGCAACCTTGTTTCCCCAAACAACGTAGCGCCGTCGTCCCTGACCCCGATGAAGTAACGATGCAGAACGCACGGCGCCACCGGCACTATCTGACGCTGAGCACCATCATAGCACCGTTTCTGCGCGCGTTCAAGACCCAGTTTTGGCGGTGTATCATCGTTTGGCTGGTGTTTCGGCGTCCCGGCCTGAGCATCTGTTGTAGTTTTGCTCGCTGCCCTGAACCCCGGGCGCGGGTGAAGAGATGCCGCCCAACCTGCAAGGATGGGCGGCATCTTGGTGGTGGCAAAGCAGGGCTTATCTCGCCCCGTGGATGTGCACCTGACGAGGCAGGAACACGTCGTAGAAGATGTACTCCCCCGAGCAGACGGCTGCATCCAGGCTGTCTTCTGTTCTCAGTCCCAGGAGCACGGATGGACGACCCAGGCGGGGGGTGGGCCGCAGCAAGTCAGCAGGAGAGAGGCTCAATCGGGCCAGGGTGGGCGAGCCGGGCGCCAGGGAGAACAGCAGTCTATCGGCGGCGTCGAACTGACCATCGCCGCTCTCGCCCAGACACAGGCTGGCGATCACGTCGCCCTCGACTAACCCCAGGTCAGCGCTGTGGGCCCAGACCTCGGGTCCGGAGCCGGCGGCGCTCAGAATATCCGCTGAGCCGGCGCCGATAGGAACCAGGCTGGGCGAGCCCGGCGCCAGCGTGAAGTAGACCGGCTCTTCCGGCTGGGTGTCACAGACCAGGTCGACGGACTGGCAGGGATCGCGCTCCAGCGCATCCACGTTGTCGGAGACAGCGCCCTCCGTCAGGCTCAGGCCAAAGCCATTGTTGCCGGCGCAGTCCACTCCGTCTCCGTCCAAGTCCTGGCTGTTGCTCTCGTCAAGGTCAGTGGCAAAGGCATCGGCCTGGGGCTCCGCCGGCGAGCAGGAGGCCTCGGCGCTGACTGCCGTGCCTGCTGCCCCCTGCGTCTGCGCTCCCACCGAGAACTGCACCGCTGGCGGGCCGCTGTCCGCGAAGTCGTGACCGTAGGCCAGGGCGGTGATGTCGTCCACGGCGCCGGTGGCGGGATCGTCGCACTGCAGGCCCAGGTTCTGGCAGGGAATGAGCACCACCTGCCCGGCTCCCAGGATGTCGGCGGGGTGGAAGCCCAGGCCGGTTGCCGGGTCGTTGGGGCCGACGGAAAAGCTGTAGCTCTGGGCTTCCGCGGGTGGGGCCAGAGTCATGGCCTGCGGGCGTTCAGGCCGCGCTGCCGTCCATGCCAGCGCGGACACGACGGCGACCAGGAGCGTCCACCTCAGCCCTGTGAAAAGATGCGTAATAGTCATGGCTCACCCCCTGATCATGGGGCCGGCGGCCACTGCCGCATGAGTACGCGCACGGGCGCGATCTGTTCCACGTCAAGGCTTTCGCCTTCACCCACGCCGATGTCGGTGCAGTCTCCAGCGTTCCACCACCACCACCAATAACCCCATCCACACCAGTAGGGGAAGTAATAGGCCATGGCGGTTGACACGACATCATTGGGTGCGCCGGCGGTGAGCCATCGCTGGCTCTGCCAGGTGTGCAGGTGCTGGTTCAGGTCGATGTCGAAGTTCTGCGGCGTCACCAGCGCCAGGTCATACCAGCGACCGGGTATCCATGGGTAGGCGACGGTCTCGACCTGGCCAGGTCCGCGCGGGTCAGGGTCCGAGGGACCCTTGTTGCTTACCAGCACGTAGCTCACATTGAGCATGCCCTGGTCCAGGGGTTCGCATCGACCGATCATCGCCACCAGCGCTGGCGCCGATTTGGCCGTGGCCCGGACGAGTACGTTGGTTGGGTCCAGAAGATGGCCATTTTCGAGGGCCTGCAGGGTGAGCTGCTGCAGCGCCGGGTGGGGGATGTTCACCACGACATCCCGATTCAGGGCATCGTACAGCGCGCCGCGACAGTCGATATTAGTTCCTGTCGCTGCCATGGGCAGGAGTCGCTGGTAGGCATAGCCCAGACGCCAGGGCAGCTGCCACCACCACCACCACCACCAGGGTTGGTAGTGGATGTCTTTCTTGAGGACCTCCGAGCCACGCACGTATTCGGAAGTGACATCAAGCGCAGGCAGGCGCTTGATATTGCTGCCGGGTACAAGCTGCTGGCCAACGCCGATGACCACAAAGCCTTCGATGGTGACGCCAATGCCGTAGGTGCCGATGAAAGTGGCGGTGGGATTGCCGGTCAGCAGCTTGGCGATATCATCACAGTCGATCTGAAAGGCGTAGTCGGGCAGCAGCACCACCGGGTGCCACTTGCCAGGCAGCGTCCCCTGTTCGATCTGGTCTGCCTTTTCAACCGGCGCCAGCACGGCCTTCTTGTAGAATTGGACGGGGATGCCGTTGGGATTGTGAACCAGAACGCCGGTTTTCTGCTGGACAATCGGGGCGGCGGCGCCGTACCACGTCTGGCCGGGTTGCAGCGACTCCGTGCAGACGAACTTGGCGGCGTAGGAAAGGATCAGGGTGTCGGCAGCGGCGGCTTCATCAGCCGCGGCTTGTTCAGGCGCGGACGGGAGAGTGGCGAAGGCTTCTGCCTCGCTGGCCGCGGGTTCCGCTTGGGCGAAGGGCAGCGCCAGCCGCCACGCGCCAACCGTCAATGCCAGCAGGATCACTAGCGTCGCCATCATGATGCTGATGATTCGCTTGCGGGTATCCATCGATGCGCTCCTTGTGTGCGAAGGAACCGCCATTGGTTCCTGGAGAAACCGCTGGCTCAGGGCGATGCGGCGGCGGCTGCCAGCGGCAAGATGTAGCCGCCACCCTGAAGGATTGGGGCTGTGTATGGCATCCTTTGTGTTTCTCGCGCCGGCACGTGTGCCAGGCGCCACCATTGGCCGGCTCTGCTCAAACCGGCTGGCTGGCAATAGGGCGGCTACACGCGCACGGTCACGACCATGCTCCCCTCCTATGCTGTCATATAGGCCCCAGCCCGGTGAGAGGACCGCAAAGGAAGCACCAAGGAGCCAGGTGGGGCCAGTTCCGACGGCGCCAATACGAAAAACTCGACGCTATCTAAGCGCAGTATAGGCGGGTGGCGCGGCGTTGTCAAGCAGTTTTCTCAGCACCCCCCGGACGATGCAGTTGACGACGCTCTTCCCCATCGCCGGGACGCCGGAGTCCATTAACGGCTCACCGCTGTGCGACTACGCCAATGACCAGAAAACATGCGACACCACCGCTGAGGGTGGGGGTGCTTGGTTCGTACTCTCTGCTAGGGGCGACAAGGTGGCAGGCGCCCAGAGATACGATAGAGAAGCAGACGAGAACCCATGGGCGCAGAGTCCTGGGGTCTCGCTGTTTGCATCGATGGCATAGAGTCAGTTTGCAGCGCTCCGAGGGCATGAAGTGCTGCCTGCATGGGTCGGCAAACCCGCCGATTGCACTTGACGCCTGATTGGCGCCCGGCTATTGTACGTCTAATCACGATTCGCCGTCGCCAACCCGTGCCGAGATGGAGCGCACCCTTAGTTGTCGGCGAGCATCTCAGGAAAGCCGGGGTGGGCCCCGTCACGGCTTTGCTAAGAGGGTAGTCCAGTTCGGAGTATAATGAATATGTCCGCGCGCGACGTGGCGATTCTGCCTCAGACGCATTCGGACCTATTCAAGGCAACCGCGCCGCCACTCGCGCAATCCTCAAGGAGACGCCATTATGGGCGACAAGAAAGGCAAGAAGAAAGACAAGAAGCGTCCGTCAGAGGCCGAAACCGCGGCGCCATCCAGCGCCGCGGTTCCATCCGAGGCTGAGGCGCCGAAAGCCGGGCTGGAGGCGCAGCCCAAAATGAGTCGCAAGGAATTTGACAATGAGCTGGAGAAGCTCCAGGTCGAGCTGGTCAAGATGCAGGAATGGGTGAAAGCCAGCGGCGCCAAAATCTGCGTCCTCTTCGAGGGACGCGCCGCCGCCGGCAAGGGCGGCATCATCAAGCGCTTCACCGAGCGGACCAGCCCGCGCGTGTTCCGCGTGGTGGCCCTGTCAGCGCCGACCGAAAGGGAAAAGACGCAGATGGTGGAAACTGCATCGCTCACCTCTTGAGCCTGATTCCCTACGAAGAGATACCGCGCGAGCAGGTGAAGCTGCCTAAGCGTCAGGCGAAAGGGAACTACGTAGAACCGGACTATCCTTATCGCCGTGTCCCGAGCAAGTATTGACAGGAGCCTTATGATCACAATCTACGACGAAGCCACCAGTGTGCTGGTCGGCGCTATCACCGAGGCCCAACTCCAGTTCCTCACCGACCGGCTCGAGGAGGAGTCCACGGCGGACACCGACTATTACATCAACGGGATGACCCTCGACGCCTTCGAACAGGATGGAGCCGATCCTGGCCTGCTGCAATTGCTGCGCAAGGCCCTCGGCGACCGCGAGGATATGGACATTCGCTGGGTGCGTGAGTAGATCTTCTGTAAGCGATGGATGTTTCCGCCATTAACGGCAGTCTGTTCATTGCCACCCGTCCTCAAGAGCGTGATGTCGGAGCGGTGCAGGCCCTTGGCGTGAGCCTGGTCCTCAACATGATCTGGTCCCGGCCGGCCGCAGGTCTGAACCAGCCTCCCCTGCGCCTGGTGACACTGCGCACCTTTGACTCACCTTTGTTGCTTATGCCTCTGACGAAGTTGCGGACGGGCGTCGAAGCGGCTCTACCTGTCTTGGACCAGGGCGGTCGCGTCCTGGTGTATTGCCGGAAGGGCCGCCACCGCAGTGTGGCAATGACCGCCTGTATCCTCGTGGGCCTGGGCCACTCGGCGGACGAGGCCATGCAGCTGATCGCAGCCCGCCGGGTCGCGGCCGACCCGCATGCCCCTCACATCGAAAGCCGCATCCGCGCCTTCGAATCCCAATGGCGTAGGTCTTGGGCTGCGGAATGGCAGCATAGGGCGTGAGTCGCACCTCCCAGGTGCGACTCACGGGCACTGGCCGGGGTTCGATGGTATTATCAACAAACCAACCGCACATAATTGAGCCCGGTCAACCTGATGCTCGCGGTGTCAAGGTGGTAGCATGAAATACCCTTCGATAGTTCGTCCTTTGTTTGTGGCCGCTGCCGCCGTCATCCTCATGATCCTGGCCAGCTTCGAAGAGACCCGTCGCTGGGCCGCCCTGGTGGCGACGATGCCGGAGCAGCCCGGCGCCCCGCCCCCCGTCGCTTCCTAGCCGCTCCGGCCTGGCAAGTCCAGGAAACCGAAGCACCGGCGCCTTGCGCACGTCTGAATTCGAACCAGAATCAGGAGGATTTGAGATGTCTCGTCTCGTGCGGGCTGTCTTTGTCCCGCTGCTGCTTTCTCTTACGCTGCTTTCGCTTGCTGCCTGCCAGCGCGTGGGCAATGCCCGTGCGGAGTTCTGCCAGAGTCTGCGCGCGGTCGGCGCCCTGGCGGTTGAACTCAAGAGTGTCAAAGTCGACCAACCCGTTGACCAGCTCCGCACCACAGTGGAGAACCTGCAGCAAATGAAGAAGAACCTGGATCGGTTGGCCAGGCTGACGCCGATCCCGGCCATCGACAAGCTGGACGCCGCCATCGACGGCGTGGCTCAAGGGATGGCCCAGGTTTCTGGAAACACGCTTGGGCCCGCGGCTGCCAGCATCAACGCCGCCGGCGATCAACTGCTACAGACCTACAACGATGTGAACGACGCCGTGTGCGCGGCGAAGTAGCCGGCGCACCGTAAGGTCCGATGCCTTCCACCACACGGGAAGACAGACTCCTGCTGGCGGCTGAGTTCGTGCGCCGGGCTGAGGCACGCAGCAAGGATCTGGTGGTGGCGGTGGGCATGGGCGGCCATGGCGCTCTCGAGCGCCGACTTGACCGGCGTGCGTTACGACGATCACACGCGCTGGCCGGAGGGCTTTACGCCGCCGCCAACGGCGCCCTGAAGCCGCTGGGCCGCGGCGGGGCATGGCAGGGCTTGGCATGACACGAATCTCGTGTACACTTGATTCGTATGAACAAGAATATTACGCTTTCCGCTGATGAAGGCCTGATCCAACAGGCGCGTCGCCGCGCTTTCGAGGAAAACACGACCCTCAATTCGCTCTTCCGCGAGTGGCTGGAGCGCTATGCCGAGCAGCCTGCGGCCTCCGGTCGTTACCGTAACCTCATGGAGCGCCTGACGCACGTGCGTGCGGGGGGTGCGTTTACACGCGAGGAAATGAATGACCGTCGCTGAGCCGGGACTCTTTTTCCTCGACACCAACGTCTTTGTGTATTCGTTTGATAGCTGGAAGTGGTCGGCGTTGGCAAATGTCGGGCAGAGGGGCTCAGTCCCAAGGGTGGTCGAGGCGCTTCAACACGTCGGCGACGGTCCTGGCCAGGATGGGATCCACCTCGATCTGTCCCGTGGTCGCTCCGGCCTTGCCCTCCCGTTGGTCAAGGGCTTGGGTGGCTGCGACCACCCAGCTCGCGGCCATCTCCGCGGAGATAGCGCCGGTGTCCACGACCAGGTCAAAGGCGCCGGCAGCATCGGGCTGTAAACCGTAGAAGGTTTGCAGGAAGGCAGTTCGCGCCCTGTCGTTGGCCTTGACCTGTTCCTCAACTGCCTGGCGATCGACCGCGCCCTCTCGTGCCATCAGGCGCTGCACCCTGACTGCCAGCGGGGCCTGAACGCGCACGTTGAGGACGTCGGCGTAGCCACTCAGAACGGTAAAACCACCCCGGCCCACAAGGACGATGTCGCCGTGCTGGGCCATGGCCTGTACACACCGATTGAGCATGGAGATCAAGAGCAAGTTCGTGTCGTCCAGGCGGGCCCAGAAGCCCGGCGTCGACCGGTAGAGCTCGTCAAACTGCACAAACCCGTACTGCTGCAGCACCTTCTCGACCGCCTTCTTGTCGACATAACGGTAGCCTAGAAGCTCGGCTGCCTTCATGCCGATAGCGGTCCCCAAACTACCAACTTCTCGCGAAATGGTGATGACGGCCATTGTCATTGCCTCCTTCTTACCCGTTTCCACCGGCGTGGCGGAGCGGACTGCACCTGTGATGCCGTACCAGAAAGCGATGCTGGCACGCGAACAAACGTCTACATCTAACCATCACTATACCCCCAAATGCCGGGCTGTCAAGAGACATTCGCCTAAGTTACAGATTGCACAGGTCTAGACATCACCCTGCATCGAGGGTAGAATGAAGCCTACACGGCGCCAGCGCCTGCCTTGGTTCCGCTCTGCCGTCCCTTTGTGTTCCCCTTGGCGGTCCCCGCACGACATCGCAGTGACCACTGAAGCTTCCAGGGCCCTACCCATTGCCGACAGCGAAAGCGGGCTGTCCATCTTGAAGGAGCTGCTGCGCGACCGCTCCTTGTTGACCGCCCTGACTTTGATGTATCGCTACGTCGGCAAAGCCTTCAGGATCACGCTTCCGCGCTTCCAACCGGCCGTTTTCATCGGTCCGGAGTCGAACCGGCAGATACTCGTCACCGACCGCCACAAACTGCGCTGGCGCAGGTTCTGGCCCAGATCGCGGCCGCGCTGCTGGGCATTGCCTTTGCCGTCTGGCTCAAGATCCTGGTGGTGGAAGGCTGGGCCGTGCTTTTCGGCATGCTGACGCTGCTGGTGTTCTTCCTGGCCACCGGCGCCCCCTGGGAGTGGTTCGCGGTATGGGTGGGGAGCCTGGCCATCTTCCTCTGGAAGCATCGCGCCGACTACCGCCGCCGTCCCCGGCTGCAAGACGGCTGGCTGGCGCCGCTCTTCCGCCGCGCCGCCTAAACGCTGTCGTGCTGATGGGTCGATCCCCCAACCTTCGCGGCACTGAAGCGCCAGTGAAGCATCTCCGCTGCCTGCCAACGAGGCTGATTGAGCGACGCGAGATGCTTCACTATGGACCCCTCGGCGCCTGACACCGCCGCCGGGTTCAGCTACGGCTTCGACTGTGGCAACGGCACAGGCTTCAATTCATACGAACTCTTGCACGAAGCGAAACGAGTTCTTGAGTTCCTCGGCTGGGTGGAAGTCCAGTATGTTGTGCAAAGCGCGGCTCAGCAGACTGCGATCCGTCTGACCGGGAACCACAATGATGCCCCAATGCTCGCGGCCCGCCAGAAACCAGGCCGCTGCCAGGGGCGCGAAGTCCTGAGCGTTGCTGGTAAGCAGCACCCGTCCCTGATTGGCAGCATAAGTGAGTACTTCTTCATCACTTGCGCCTTTCGCAAGCCGGGTCTGCACCAACACCAGATCGGCGTCGAGTTGCCGTCCAACCTCGACCAAACCTCCCCAGACGTGCTCGTCCAGCAGAAAACGAACCTGGCTCATTCCGGCTGCCGGGTCAGTCGAGCGACTTGATCGGGCGTGAGCAACTCCCGCAATTGCGCTTGCACGGCCGCCGGCTCGTTGGCTGCCAATTCGGCATCTATCTCGTCTCGATGATCGAAGTAGTAGGCAATGGCCTCATAGACGGCGGCTGCAGGCACGTCAGGCAAGCCCGTAGCGGCAATCTCTTCGGCTGAATATCCGGCCTGGACGAAGGCCGCGACGTGGCGCACAGCCACCCGGCCGCCGCGCAAGAAGGCCTGGGGACCCAAAGGAGTGGGGCGCTGTTCAATGTGGACGGTGTTATCCAACTGCAAACGAAGGATGGCCTCCGCCACCTGCTCAGGCGTCGAACGCGTGGCCGCCGCCTGCTGGCGTAGTCGTTCGTAGATGTGCGATGAGACTGTGATCGTGGTATTCATGGCATCCTCTTGCGCGTATTCTGCAAGATAGACGCAAAACAAGCAAGCCGTCCGCTCAACCCCACTCGCACAACGACTCGACATAAGCCGCCGAGCCGTCGCGCAGCCACCCGTCGAGCTGAGCCTGGTCCTTCAGGTTCTGGCCGCGTCCACGGGACACCGCCACGAAGCGGCACTCGACCTCCGGCAGGCCGGTCATATCCCCCCACAGCTTCTCGAACTGGGCCACCGGGAAGACATCCTCCTGTCCCTGCCCCCACCGCTTCTTGACTTCTTTCAAGGTCACGTAGGTCGGCATGCGGGCCGCCACCGCCCGCGTGGCCGCAGTCACCTTGTCTTCGTCTCTCAGGTCATCCCTTGTCAGGCCAAAGACCTGCAGCAGCGGATCGATGGCGAGCCAGCACGTGTTCGTGTTGTAGTAGGACAGCCGGAACTCGTCTTCCTCGCGCGGCAGGGCCAGACCTTCGAGCAGGCGCAGCCGGCCATCGACCCGCGCCAGGCCGCCTCCCCGGTCCTCGATGCCGCGGGCGATCACCTCGGCGGTGAAGGTGGCCCCTTCTCTCATGACCCAGCCCAGAATCGCCGGATCGATGTCGGTGCCGAGCGCATCCACATTGTGGGCCATCAGATACTGCAAGTTCGGTCGTTCTGCCAGCAGGCGCAGGAGAACGCCGTTCTTCAGCATGTTCGGCACCTCGTACCAGTGGCCCACCGGGTGCAGGCACTGCAGCGGCAGGTTGTCGGTGTAATCGCTGCCCTCGCCGGTGGCTTGCGCCCAGCCGATCAGCGCCGTGTGCGCACTGTTGCGCACCTTCTGCGCCTGCTCGTCCAGAAGCTGCTGGGGCAGTTCCTCCCACGCAAAGCGCAGATCGCGCGTCATCGGCACCAGACGCAAACCCACCGCCCGCCCCGGCGACAGATGGAGCGGGCCGTGATACTGATAGTCGTGCTCGGCGGCCAGGAACGCCTCCACGGGAGCGTGGGTCAGGTAGCTGGTCGTGATCACGTGGGGGACGGGGAGACCACACAGGCGGCCCAGCCGGCGGTTCTTGGCCAGGTGGACCTCGATGAAGGTGCGGTGCTTCCCGCCCAGCTTGCAGAAGGGATGCAGTGCCTTCACCACCCCGGCGCCCTGTGTCCAGCGAGTGCCCAGACCGCCGGCATAGGTGACCACGGCCACAGCCCCCGCCGCCAGCGCCTCCCATCCCATCGCCGCCAACCTCTCCCTGTCCTGCATCGCCGCGGCGTCCGCCGCGCCTGACAGGTTGAACACATCGCCGGGCCGCACATCGCGGATGTCGCTTGCCGCCGGCAGGCGGTTCTGGGCCAGGCCGATGCGCCCGGCTCTCAGGTCGGACCGGATCTGCTCGTGCTGGATGCGGTCGAAGCCATTTTCGACCAGCAGCACTTCCAGGCGCTCCCCGTCGCTGCGGTCCTGCCCGGAGCGTGGCAGCATGCGGTCGAAGAGAACCTGAACCATTCCCGCCAGCTCAGGGCTGGTGCGGCAGGCGGCCCCAAAAGTGGCCAGCTCGGCTCGCCGCGAGGAGGGCAGGTCACGCCGGTCCATGCGCAGCAGCTTGGGCGCCACCATGGCATAGTAGCCAGGCGGCATCAGCGGTAGACGCTCCCGGCTCTCGCCGCCCTGACCCGTCTCGTCGCTGTGTAGCAGATCGGCCCACGTCCCGCGCTCATTGATGGCAAAGTCATAGACCACGGGCTCCATGGCAAAAGGCAGCGCCGACTCGAGCCGGCGCTTCGTCGCCGCCATGATCGTCGCCAGCCGCTCTTGCGCCGCAGGCTTGATCGCCGGGTCGAAGATGAAGCCCATGCCGCCGCCCGACATCCCCCCCAGCATCCAGAAGCCCCAGAAGCGGTCGCCGTACTCCTTTCGCGTGGTCGCTATCAATGTCTCGGTGTAGAGGCTGCTGACCCAGGGGATGATGGTCTGGATGGGACCGAAGAAGTTGCGCGTGGTGACGGCGCCGATCTCGCGCACATCGCCGGCCTTGAGCGCCGCCACGACCTGATCCAGGATGCGGCAGGCTTCCTGGCGTCCTTGCCACTCCGCCTCCGAGCGCAGCAGATACTTCTCGCTCACCATCTCCAGGATGGGACCCACGTTCTGCGCCATGCCCCCGTGCACCAGGACCAGGCTCTCCTGCAGCCGGCGCCGGGTGTCCACCGGCACTTCGTCCGCACCGAAGATGCGATGGGTGGGCAGCAGGCGGCCGCGACTGATCCCGTATTCGGGATCGCCCTCGCCCGGCAGCGCCCCCTGGATAAGCTTGATGCCGGGCCAGAGCCCGCCGGAGTCCTGCCAACCTCCGCCCGACCCTGCCAGCCATTCGCCCAGAATGGCGCGCGCCGCCGCCAGGCGCCGCTCGTGTTCCTCCAGAGGGCCTTCGAGCGAGCGCGCCTGTCCTGTGGCGCGCATGCAGACCGCGATCAGGCAGGCCAGCAGGTTGGTGGAGACCGCCAGCCGCGACCCTTTGGGGATGCCGTTGACATTGCTGACCAGCTCGATGCCGCGCCCCGGCCCCACCAGCCGCGCCAGCAGATCGGCCAGGCTCTGCTCCGATCCTTCCATGCCGGGCGGCGTCAGACCGGCGGCAATCAGGGCCGCCTTCAGCAGCCCCAGATAGTCTTTGGCAAAATCGAAGACCTCGGCCAGGCTCGTGATGTCGGCCATCGCTCCCAGGTCCACGCTGGCCAGGCGCAGCAGGGGCTCGTCGATGACGCGGAAATAGGCTTCGACGGGCGGGCGGGGCGCCGCATCGCGGCCGTGTACACCCAGGTCGATCGATACGTTGAGAACGCGGGCGCCTTCGGGGAAGTCCATTCCCAGAAAGAAGATGTCGCTCCAGGCGCTGTGCGACAGGTCCATGCGCACCGGCGTCGCCTCGCGCAGGATGGGGTACGGCGCGTCGTTCGAAGGCCGGCGCAGCAGCTCCGGCCGCACGCTCAGGGGCTGATCCGCCGGGTGCCCGACGCGAAACATCCACTGGTTGCCCCGTACCGAGCGTACGCTGCGCCGCACCTGGTCCGCCAGCGTCTGGAAGCCCAAACGATGGTAGGCCTCGGCCAGGGCGCTGGAAACCGCCTCGTTGGGACCCTGTTCCTCCTGCGCTCGCAGGAAGATCTCGATGGCTTCCTCAAAGCGCCGGTGCAGCAGATAGGTGTAGCCGTCGAACGGCACGAAGCCGATCGGCTGCAAGCCTTCCTTGGCCGGAATGTGAAAGCGATGGATGTCGTAGAGAAAGAAGAGCGCCCGCACGCGCTCGTAAAGGTTGTTGCTGCTCCGCCGGAAAACATCCAGATCGGCGCAGGCGGCCATGAGCTGGCGCAGCGAAGCCGTCCGGCAGTACGCGTCCACCGACCGGTCGCGCACCGCCGGATCGGGTGAGGTGATGATCTCAACGAGCTGTCCAGCCACGATTCCTCACGAGTTGAAAGTTACACGTTGCACGTTGCACGTTTTCAGGTCCACTAGTCTCCCGGTCTACTGGTTTCCTGGTCTCCCGGTTTCCCGGTCTCCCGGTTTCCTTCTCTACCGATTCAACTCCC
Organism: uncultured Caldilineales bacterium; assembly: GCA_964535455.1. Taxonomy (GTDB): domain Bacteria; phylum Chloroflexota; class Anaerolineae; order J102; family J102; genus SSF26. Next base: position 3,664 of record CAZHTZ010000079.1, on the reverse strand, counting down.
GATTCGCCAGCAGCTCCAGCAACTGCGTCAACACCTGGTCGCGTTCTTTGCCGCTCAGCGCCAGCGCCAATTGCGCCACCAAAAGGCCGTACTTCACGCCCACGTCATAGCGCCACCAGGGTCGCTCCAGGGCCAGATAGCGCTCGCGGGCGGCCAGCGTCGCCAGGGCGCGGGAGAATAGGGCGCCGCCGAGAACGGCGCCGCTTTCGGCGCCGCCTCGCTGGTCCTTCGCCGTTGCGCCCTCGGCCGTCTGCTCCGCCAGCAGTTGGCCGAGGAGGTCCATGACGACCGGCGTCAGCACGTGCATGCCGAAGAAGCAAAGGTAATGGCCGGAGCGTAGCCCCGGCATCAGCAGGCGCTGCTCTGCTTCGGTCGGCGTGGGTTTCTCGATCACGTCTTCGATCAGGTACAGGTCTTGGCGACCGGGGACGCGGCGGCCGCCGATAGCGCCGTGGTAGCGCAGCAGGGTCTCACGCGAGGCCTGCACCGCCGACACCGCACACGCTTCCGTCTCTGCCACCTCGACGAGCTGCTGCGCGCAGCCTTTGGCCCCCTGGCCTACCCAGAGGTGGTCGCCGACGAGGTGCAGAAAAGGCCGCCCTCCCACAAAGTCTTTGGCGCAGTGAATAGCGTGCCCGTAGCCGCGCGGCTCGGCCTGCGGCACGAACACCAAGCGGCCGGCGCGATCGCCCACAGCATCGGCGTAAGTTCCCTCGTCGCCCGGACACACTACCACGCAGATGTCCTCGACCCCAGCCTGCAGCGCTTCCTCGACCAGCACGCGCAGGACCGACTTCGGCGTGCCATCGCGGTCGACGACGGTTTGCAGAGGCAGCGCCCGCTGGCTCCGGCCGGCGGCGGTGATGACGGCTTTCGTAACCTTCATAAAGGCATCCTTGGCAAGAGACGGGCTGCAGCGTGCAGGGTGACCGGTGGAGGCAGCCGGCCTGGCCTTACGTCGTTGCAGGGTGGACCCTTGCAGTCTACACCCCGGGCGATTCCGCCACAAGCCGCGGGCATGGGCAGGTGTGTTTCATCCTGTGTTAGCACCTCGCGACCTCCTGGAGGTCGCTAAGAAACCGGCCCGTTCAAACGACCTCATTAGTCTTGCTCTAACCTGATCGAGCACATCTCCGCATTCCGTGCACCGTGTTATCATGTACCCGTCGCTGACAACAGCGCTTCTGTTAGCCTCCGGGGTGTGCGACTGGGGAGGACCAGCACCGTTGCGTGCATAGCCGGCCACCCCCCCATTCCTCCCACCGTTGTACCCGCCGCGAGGAGGCAAAACTCAATGAAGAGAAAAACCATGCTTTTGGGCCTTCTTCTAGTGGCAATCGCCATGCTCGTCGTCGTGAGCACGGCCTTTGCTGCCGGCCCCTCCCCTGCTCCGGTCTGCCGGGATCGGAACTTCCAGGGAGGACCGGAAGAACAGTCCGCCGACGAACAGGTGAAGATGTTCTTCCCGTATCTGGTCTCTCCCTGTGGAAACCCGGTTGTCAAGGAAGTGCCCTACCAGGACGCCTGGGCGAATTCTGGGCACAATGATACGACCGCCGTAGCGTTCAACTATTGGAATTCCGCAGGTGGCATCCGCGTAGACTGCGCCAAATGCCACAGCACCCCCGGCTATCAGGACTTCCTGGGTGCTGACGGCTCCGAAGCGGGCGTCGTCAACAACATTGCTGCCCTGGGCACCACGGTCTACTGCGTGGCCTGCCACAACAGCGTCACTCCCACCAAGACCAGCGTCAAGTTCCCGTCGGGCGTCACGCTCGAGAATCTTGGTGGTGAGTCTCGCTGTATGGAATGCCATCAGGGTCGGCAGTCCGGGCCTCAGGTCGAAGCCTACATTGCCGGCAAGAACCTGCCCGACGTGGATACGCCCAGCACCACGCTAAGCTTCCAGAATATCCACTACTTCGCCGCCGCGGCCACCCAGTATGGCAGCGAGGTGCATGGTGGGTACGAGTACACGGGCATGGCCTACGATACCAAGTTCCCCCATGTCGCCAACTACAACACCTGCTTCCAGTGCCACAACCAGCACACGCTGGAGATCAAGTATGCCGAGTGCGCTACCTGTCACCCGGGCGTGAACAGTGCGGCGGATCTGAACAAGATCCGCATGAATGGGTCGTTGGGTGACTACGACGGTGACGGTGACATTGAGGAAGGCATCCGCGAGGAAATCGCCGGTCTCCAACCCAAGCTCTACGACGCCATCAAGCAGTACGCGCAGCAGGTGGGGGGCAAGTGCATCGTCTACAGCGCGGCGAACTATCCGTACTTCTTCATCGATGCCAACTGCAACGGCGCCAAGGATACGGACGAGACTGCGTCCTACAATGCCTACACGGGCCGGCTGTTAAAGGCGGCTTACAACTACCAGGTCTCGATCAAGGATCCCGGTGCCTTTGCCCATAACGCTAAGTACATCATCCAGCTCCTGCACGACTCGATCGTCGACCTGAACCCCAAGATCAGCCAGCCGATCGACCTGGCCGATGCCTGGCGCCTGGACCCCGGCCACTTCGACGGCACGGCGACGGCTTTCCGGTACTGGGATGCCACAGGATCCGTGCCCGGCACCTGCGCCCGCTGCCACAGCTCCGAGGGCGTGCCCACTTTCCTGAAAGAGGGCGTGAACATCTCCGAGATGCCGAGCAACGGCTTCATGTGCACCACCTGCCACCAGAGCCTGGCCCCGGATTGGACGCTCCGCACGGCCGCCAAGGTCAAGTTCCCGAGTGGCGCTGAAGTCTCCTTCGCCGGCAACCCGGAAGCCAACCTCTGCTTGCTATGCCATCAGGGACGCGAGTCCACTGTCAGCGTCAACCTCGCCATCGCTGGAAAAGACCTCGACTTGGTCCCGACGCCGGCATTGAGCTTCAAGAACATCCATTACTTCGCAGCCGGCGCCACCCTGTTCGGCGGCGAGGTTAAGGGCATCTACCAGTACGACGGCAAGACCTACCTGGGTCGCAACCTGCATGGGCCTGGAATCATCACCTACGACGCCTGCACCGAGTGCCACCGCACGCACGAGCTTGAGGTCAAGGCCGACCAGTGCGCCACCTGCCATCTGGGCGTGACGGCGGAAACCCTCAGGGACATTCGCGGCGCCTTTGGCGGCAATACTGGCAGCAACGTCGACTACGACGGCGATGGCTCCAAGACCGAAGGCATCTATGGCGAGATCGACACGATGGCCACGAAGCTCTACGCCGCCATCCAGTTGTACGCCAAGGACATCGTCGGGACGCAGATCGCCTACAACCCGGGTGCGTATCCCTACTTCTTCATCGATACCAACGGCAACGGTGTAGCGGATCCCGAAGAGTCGGTTCGCGCCAACGCCTACAACAAGTTCACGCCGCGGCTGCTGAAGGCCGCCTACAACTACCAGTACGTGCAGAAGGATCCGGGCAACTTCGCCCACAATCCCAAGTACGTCCTGCAGGCGTTGTACGACAACCTGGAGGACCTGGGCACCAAGGTCACGGTCGACATGACCGGAATGGTCCGGCCCTAACACCCCTTCCTGTCCCTCTCAACTCAACAAACCGGGCGCCCCAGGGCGCCCGGTTCTTTTTTGCACCCTCTTTGTCATTCTGAATTACCCATCCCGCGCGAGGCGGGAAGCGACCGTGGGAGAAACTTG
>CAZHTZ010000078.1:0-17518 GCA_964535455.1 uncultured Caldilineales bacterium | reverse complement strand
GTGGAGGACATTCGCCGGGTGGTCGATCTCTGGGCGGAGCAGATTCGGGATCTGGGCCGGCTCCACCATTGGGTGCAGATCTTCGAGAACAAAGGGGAAGTCATGGGCTGTTCCAACCCGCACCCGCACGGACAGGTTTGGGCCGGAAGCGCCCTACCCAACGAACCGGCCAAGGAGGAACGCCAGCAGCGGGCCTACGCCGACCAGCACGGATCGCCCCTCCTGTGCGACTACGCGCACCTGGAAGCCGGTCAGGAAGAGCGCATCGTGGTCGCAAACGAGCATTGGCTGGCGTTGGTCCCCTATTGGGCCGTCTGGCCATACGAGACTCTGCTGCTTCCCCGCCGCCATGTCCTGCGCCTGCCTGACCTGACCGGGGTGGAGCGGCAGGGGCTCGCAGACATTCTGAAACGCCTTCTCACCAAATACGACAACCTGTTTGAGATTTCCTTCCCCTATTCGATGGGCTGGCATGGCGCTCCCACCGGGCCGGAGATCTTCGACGCCTCCCTCGACCACTGGCAGCTTCATGCTCACTTCTACCCGCCTTTGCTCCGGTCGGCCACGGTGAAGAAGTTCCTGGTCGGGTACGAAATGCTGGCCGAAGCGCAGCGAGACCTCACTGCCGAGCAGGCCGCCAGCCGTTTGCGCTCTTTGTCAGAAACGCACTACAAGAACAGCTAGCCATGTCAGTCGCCGCTCATGCCACGCAAGCCTTCACCGCCCGCTTTGACGCCGCACCCACGGCCCAGGTGCGCGCGCCCGGACGCATCAATCTGATCGGCGAGCACACCGACTACAATGATGGCTTCGTGCTGCCCATGGCCATCGACCGCGCTGTCTGCATCGCCCTGCGGCCGCGACCCGACCGCCAGGTACACCTGCACTCCCTCGACTTCGATCAGACGTTGACGTTTTCCCTCGACGCTCTGCGGAACGAACACGGCGGCTGGACGGAGTATGTCAAAGGTGTGGCCTGGGCGCTGAACCAGGCAGGCTTCAAGCTGGACGGGTGGGAGGGCGTGCTGGCGGGTGATGTTCCCATCGGTTCCGGACTCTCCTCCTCGGCCGCGACCGAGCTGGCCGTGGCGAGGGCCTTCGCCGTGGCGTCGCAACTGTCCTGGGACCCAGTGGTGATGGCCAGGCTGTGCCAGACGGCAGAGAATCGCTGGGTCGGCGTCAATTGCGGCATCATGGACCAGCTGATCTCGGCCGCCGGGGAGGCGGGTCACGCCCTGCTCATCGACTGTCGCTCGCTGGCCATCGCCTCTGTTCCCATTCCGCCCCAGGTGCGCTTCCTCGTTCTCGACAGCACCGCGCCGCGCACGCTGGCCGGTTCCGCCTACAACCAGCGCCGGGCCGAGTGTGAAGCCGCCGTACGCAAACTGCAAGCGGCCTACCCTGATATCTCGGCGCTGCGCGATGTGACCCCGGCGATGTTGGCTGCAGAAGGCTATCGCCTGGCGCCGGTTGAGCTGCAGCGCGCCCGGCACATCGTTTCCGAAAACGATCGCGTGCTGGCGAGCGTGGAGGCGCTGCACGAGGGAGATATGCAGCGTTTGGGTGAGACCATGGTGGCCTCGCACGCCAGCCTGCGTGATGACTATGAGGTGAGCAGTCGCGAGCTGGACACGCTCGTTGAACTGGCGTTGGCGACGCCCGGCGTGCTCGGCGGGCGCCTGACAGGCGCCGGCTTCGGCGGCTGTGCCATCGCCCTGGTTTTGCCCGAGGCGGCCGGCGCCGCCTCGGAGAGCATCATGCAGCGTTACCGCGCCGCCACCGGCCTGCCCGGCAACGCCTTTGTGACCACCGCCAGCCAGGGGGCGACCATCGTTGACCCAGATATGTCATTGTTCTGAGTAGCGGTTGTAGTACTGGGGGCGCCACTGTGGATCAGCTTGGCGGAACAGGATCGACCCGCAGTTTGGTGAAGCCTGTTGAAAGCTGCCGCGTCTCAGCAGGATTGTCCGGAGGCCTGCTGGCGTAGGCGCTGCGCACGATCAGGTCGTTTGCCCCCACTTGGACCAGGCCGGCGGGAATTTCCACGGCGGTGGACCAGGGGTCGCAGTTCTGCCACTGCTGGGTGGCCACGATGGTGCCATTGACTTCGATCTCGATGCGCTGGTTCTTGTCGGGTAGGCACATGGGGAAGGCAGTCAGAGAGAGTCGTTGCGGCGTGCGCGAGGTGATCACCCATTGGGCGTGGGACTCGGTCCCCTCGACCCAAACGCCCCAGTCTTCCAGGCCGGACCAGCCCTCGTGCAGCATCAGGTTGAAGTCGGGCCTTGCGTTGGGTGGCACCTCGACCACGCAGACAGGCCAGTCCCAGGGGTCTCCAGGCTCCGGTGGCGGGAAGCAGCCGACCGGCGTGAACTCTTTCGATACGAGGGCTTCCTGCCACAATCCCGGCTCCCAGTCACCCTCCATCTGCAAGGCGATGTAGCGAACGCGATAGCTGCGCAGGATGGCGGGCAGGTCCGGCTGCCAGTAGGGATGCTCGTGAGTCGCCAGCCACTGTTCCAGGAACAAGGCGTGCCTGGGTTTTACTCCTGCCGACCCTGAGGCCGTGGGCAGGCGGTGGAACTGGGCCGCCAGGAGCGTTTCACCTCCGATCGTCATCCCTACCGCGGTGGGATGGATGGCGACCACGTTGAGAACGCCCTCGCCAGGAGGCAGATGCTCGCTCAGCCACACAAACCCCGGATGCGGTTTGGGCGGCCAGGTGTGGACTTCCAGGCGCGGCGGGATGAGTGCGAACAGCAGGACGCCTCCCAACAGCAGGCGTTGCCAGGTGGTTCGCAAGCGCGTGATTGCCAGCCCGGCCAGCAGATAGACGCCGAGCACGGCCACCAGCCCATAGCGCGAGAACATGCGTCCCCGTTCGAACCAGGGGACCAGAATGGCGAGCAGATACCCTGGCAGGGGAACGGCCGTATCGAAAGGCGGTGGCGGCTGCGGGTCGGTGAAGAAGTCAGGTTTCAGGGTATGGCCTAGCTGCCAGAGACCGCGATTCAGCGGCTCCAGCCACCGAACTGCGACGGGCTGGCCGTTCCAATGGAGCGTCATGCCGACGGTCAACACAAGACCGACGGCCGTCAGGCCCAACACCGGCCACCACGGCCGCCTCCTGAAGGCCAAGGCGGCGCCCACCAGGGCCGCCACCGACGCCGCCAACCCCAGGTTCGATACGGAGGCTTCCCAGGGTTGGCCCAGGAAGAAGCGGCGAGCCAGGGTTCCGAGCCAGGGATGGTACAGGAAGGGGAGCGGCAGGCTGTTCAGGCTGGCGCTGTTGCCGTTGACCTCCTGGATGCTGTAGTAGGAGGGATCGGCCAGGGCGGTTTCGCGGCCGTTCAAGAGCAGCCAGGGCGCGCTGAACAGCAAGAAGAAGCCGGCCGCGACCGCCAGGTAGCGCAGGCGACGCAGCCAGGGACGCGGCGGACCGGCCTGGCACAGCAGAATCCAAATGGCGACGACAGCGCCGCCGGCCACGGCGAAATACTGGGTGATCATGAACGCCAGCGACCAGAAGGCGCCCGCCAGGGCCAGCCAGACGAGGCGGCGTTTTTCCGACCGGAATCCGCGCTCCACACTCCAGATCATCCACGGTATCAGCGCCGAACCCAGGAAAATCTGCAGGATGCCCCCCATGAGCTCATACCAGCGCATTGCCCAGAAGGTGAAAGCCACCGCCGGCAGGATGGCCGTCAGACGGTCCAGGTAGGCGCGAGCCACCAGGTAGGCGCCCAGATAGGCGATGAGACAACTAAGCAGCGCCGCCACGTTGGCGGCAAAGACGGGGCCGCCCAGCTTGTGCAAGGGCCAGAGCAGGACGGCGATGGCCATCCCGGCGGAGTGGCTGGCCACGCGCCAGCCTTCCGGGAAGTAGTTCAGTGGATAAAGCAAAGGACTCTTGCCCGAGGAAATGGCCTCGTCCAGCCACATGGTGCTGACGACGGTTTCCATCGTATCGCCATAGTGGGGCAGCGTGGTGGTCAGGCTGCGCCAGCCCCAGCTCCACAGCATGAGCGCCGCAAACACGGCCCAGGGCAATGCCTGGACGATCAGTTGAGTCGCGCGGGTGCGCCGGCGCGAGACGCTCGGGTTCGTCGTCATGGGATGCAGTGCGAGTTAGCCCCCCTGCTGGTCGACCCTCAGTTTGGTAAAACCGGCTGAGAGCTGTCGGGTGTCGGGGTTCTGGCCCTTGCTCACATCGTTGGGGCTGGCTGCGTAGTCGCTCTTGATCACCAGCTCGTTGGCCCCCAGGTGGACCATCGACGCCGGGATCACGACGTCTTGTTTCCAGGTCTCGCAGCCGGTCCACGGGTGCGTCGCCACCACCTGCCCGTTCACTTCCAGTTGGATGGTCTGGCGCCGGCCGTCCACGCACATCGGAAATGCCTCGATTTGCAGCGTGTGGGGAGCCTGGCCGGTAGCGACCCAATACGCTTTGGCTGTGGTTCCCTCGGCCCAGACACCCCACGACTCAGCGCCAGACCACCCCTCTACCGGGACGAGATTCAGGTTGGGGTTGGCTGGGGGCAGGACTTCGAGCACGCAGATCGGATAAGACCAGGGGCCGTGGTCCGGCGGAGGGTCAAAACACTTGATCAGCTTGATCTCCCGGTTCTGTTTTGCCTCGGTCAGGATGCCTTGTTCCCAATCTCCGCGCATGTGCAGAAGAATGTAGCGGGTGCGGAAGAAGCGCAGGATGGGCGCCAGTTCCGGGCTCCAGAATGAGTGTTCGTGTGTCGCCAGCCACTGGAAAAGGAACATAGTGTGGGCCGGCCAGATGCTGCTGGCCCCGGCAACGGTGGGCTTGCCGTGCACACGGGTTGCCCATACCGCCTCGCCCTCGTTCAGAAGCACCGGCGTGAAGGGATGGCCTGCCACCAGGTCGGCGATGCTTTCTTGCGGCATGGATTGCTGTGCGAGCCAGACGAAGGCCGGGTGCGGCTCAGGAGGAAAAGGCACGGGTTGCAGAGGCGCAGGGATGACCTCGACCAGCACCAGGGCTGCCAGCCCAAGGCGCAGCCAGCGGTTGCGAAACGCGGTGAGCCCGAGAGCAGCCAACAAGAAGACCCCAAAGCTGGCCGTGAAAGCGAAACGGGCGAACACGCGGGCGCGTTCGACAAAAGGTACGATGGCTGCAAACAACATGCCGGGCAAAGGAACGGCGGCATCGAAGGGCGCGGGGGGCTGGGCTGCGGGGAAGAAGGACGGCTTCAGCGCCTGGTTAATCTGCCATAGGACCGCGTTGAGAGGGCGCAACCCGTCCCACTGCAGCGACTCATTGTTCCATTTCAGAGTCATGCCCAGGCTAAGCACGATGCCGGCGATGGCGAGAAACAGAACGGGTCGCCATCGCTTCTGCCTGAGCCCCACACCGAAGCCCACGACGGCCAACACCGCCGCCAGCAGCCCATAGTTGGTGGCGCCCTGCTCGAAGGGAATGCCACGGTAGAGGCTACGGGCAAAAGAGCCAAGCCAGGGATGGTCGATGGAAGGAATAGGGAGCGAGTTCAGGCTGGCGCTCCAGAAATTGACCTCACCCAGACTGTAAAAGGCGACGCCGGTCTCCCTGCTGTAGCGCCAAAGCCAGAGAATATTTGGAAGGCTGAGCGTTAGCGCCACAAGGGTGGGAAGCAACAAAGCCGGCACAGCCGTGCGCCAACTAATCATTCTGGAAGTTAGAAAACCGGCAGTCCAGGCGATAAGTGCCACGCCAGCGACATACGCAAAGTAGAGGGAACCGCTCATGGCCGCCGCCCATAACACTCCCGCCGCCACCAGCAGGCTTACGCGCCTTCTGGTTGAGCGAAGGGCGCCATCGAGACCCAGAAGTACCCAGGGAACGAACGCTGAACCGATGAAGATGTTGAGGTGTCCGACGTGCTGGAACCAGCGAAGGCCCCAGAACGCTACCAGAATCGCTACAATGGTGGCCGGAAGCGGCGTCACGAATCTGCGGGCAAGTAGATAGCTTGCAATAAAGGCGGCGACAAAGGAAAGAAGAACCGCCAGATTGAAGGCGAAGGCCGGCCCGCCCAGCCACACCAGAGGCAGCAAGGCCACCAGCATGAGCAGGTTCTGGGCATAGTACCAACCGGCAGGGAAGAAAGCCAGAGGGTAGGAGACAATGCTTTGGCCCGTGCGGAACGCTTCACCATACCACGAAAGGACCCACATGAACTCCAGGGTGTCCCCGTAGTAGGCCAGGCTGTGGCTGAGGCTCATTGCCTGCCAACCCCACACCAGGAACGCTGCCAGCACGGCAGCAGGCCAGAATCGTGTAAGCGGTCTGAATTTTGAGAGCGAGGTCACAAAAACAGAGGTCTGAGAGTCCATAATCAAGCGCCAGCAGATGGCGAACGAATGTTAGCACCGAATCGACTTGAACGCACTTGCGATCCGGTAGAAACATGGTGGCGGGCATCGAACTGATCGGTATAATGAAGGCCACGAAGAACAGAAGGCGCTCACGATTGCTTTGCCGCCATGACCCCCGACCCCACCCCGGCCTACGGCGCCGATCCCAGCCGATACCAGTACATCCCGCGTGTGTTGGTATTTGTGACGAACGGAGACCGCATCCTGCTGCTCCGCGGCGCCGTCCACAAGGGGCTGTGGCCGGGACTGCTCAACGCCCCGGGCGGACATGTTGAGCGGGGCGAGGACCCTTACGCGGCGGCGCAGCGTGAGGTGCAGGAGGAAACCGGTGTGCAGGTGGAGTCTCTACGGCTGCGTGGGATGATCGTGGCCGAGACCGGGCTGGCGGGTTCTGGCATCCTCGTGTTCGTCTATCAGGGCCATACTGCCGCAGCAGAGCTGAAGGCCGGTCCGGAAGGTGAGCCGTGCTGGGTGGCGCCTGGTGAACTCGTGGGAGACGACCTTTTGCCGGATCTGCCCCAGTTGTGCGAGCTGGTGTTCGACCAAGCCGATTTCTTCTATGTTACCAAGACACCCGTGGCTGAACAGGGCGAAAGGGTGAACGTGCGCCTGGTGGGCGCGTGACAGCAGGCGCGAAATGTTGAGCTACCTGCGCTAGATCATAGTCAGGGGCAAGACCCTCTGGGATAATCACGATCAGGTCTTCCAGGCGAGAGGACATCAGAAGCGCGCCTTACGACGTCAGGCTGAGACGCTGAGCCCTCGCGATGGGAGCCGTCCTCATTTGCAGAGGATTTCGTCGCCATCTAATCGCAGCAATGCCAATGGAGGCAGCAAACGTTCTATGGACATCAGCATGCCTTGCGAACGGCGCCCCGATGAATACCGCGTCGCCCTGGCGCCATCGGGGATCGAGACTCTGGTCAAGGCCGGTCATCGCCTCTACATCGAGCGCGACGCCGGGAAGAACGCCGGATTCCCTGATGATGAGTATCGGGCGGTGGGCGCCCGCATCGTCTACAGCCAGGAAGAGGCGTATGCTCGCGGCCAACTGGTCGTCAAGGTCGCCCGCCCCACCGTGGAAGACCTGCTCTTTTTGCACGATGACCAGATCCTGGTCGGTTTCCTGCACCTGGCGGCGGGACGCCGCGACAAGATCGACGTCCTCCGCAAGCGCAATGTCTGCGCCATCGGCTGGGAGACGGTCGAACGCGCCGACGGCGTCCGGCCCGTGCTGCAGAGTATCAGCGCCCTGGCCGGTCGCCTGATACCGCAGATCGTGGGGCGGTACCTGCAAAGCAACGAAGGCGGCCGCGGCGTCATGCTCAGTGGCACGTTTACGGTTCCACCTGCCGAGGTCGTCATTCTCGGCGCGGGCTCATTTGGCACAGAGGCCGCCGTGGCTCTGGCCGGCAACCGGGCTTCGCTCTACGTCCTTGACGTGAACCCGGCGGCGCTCGAGCGCTGCCATCGCCGGCTGGATGGGCGCGGCATCACCATGGCCGCCACCGATCGCAACCTGCGCAAGGTCGTGGGCTTTGCCGACGCCATCATCGGCGCCGTGTACGTACCCGGCCAACGGCCACCCAACATCCTCACGCGCGAACTGCTGCGCTTGATGCGACCGCGCACGCTCTTCGTGGATGCCAGCATCGACCAGGGTGGCTGCGCTGAGACCAGCAGGCCGACTTCTCTGAGCCAGCCCACGTTCATGGAGGAGGGCGTCATCCACTACTGCGTGCCCAACATCACCAGCATGGTCGGGCGCACGGCCACACATGCCCTCTCCTATGCAAGCACGCCTTACCTGCTGGCAATTGCCGATCTGGGCCTGGATGGCGCCTTGTCGGCCTATCCAGAACTTGCCCAGGGCATCAATATCCGCGACGGCCAAGTGGTTCATGCCGGCCTCGCAGGCGATCTGCGCTAAGGAAGCAGCTTCATGAGCACTTGGACCCGTATCTACGAATCGAAGATCAGCAGCGCTGAAGAGGCCGCCAAGGTGGTTCCCAGCGGCGCCAATCTGTTCCTGACCGGCAATTGCTCCGTGCCTCAGCGCCTGCTCGGGGCGCTCGTGAAGCGGGCGCGCGCCGACCAGGTCGAAGGCGTCCGCATCCATCAGGTGCTGACCATCGGCGATGCCGATTATGTCTCGCCCGACCTGGAAGGCAAGCTCCGGGTTAACACGATGTTCGTCAGCGCCAATGTCCGCAAGGCGGTGAACGAAGGACGGGCAGACTTCACGCCCATCTTCTTGCACGAGATCCCGGGCCTCTTTCGCAAGGGCATCGTGCCCCTGGACGTGGCCTTCATCCACCTGTCCCCGCCGGATGAGCATGGGTTTTGCTCCTATGGCATCGAGGTGGGCCTGACCAAGCCTGCGGCCGAGAGCGCTCGCATCGTGATCGCCGAGGTGAACGAGCGTATGCCGCGCACTCTGGGCGACAGCTTCATTCACGTCTCCAAGCTCACCCACGTCGTCCAGGTTGACTACCCGCTGGTGGAAATGCCGCAGGGTCTGGCAGGAGACCTGGAGAAGGCGATTGGCGCCCATGTGGCGGAACTCATCCCCGATGGGGCGACGCTGCAGCTTGGTATCGGCTCCATCCCCGACGGCGTTCTCTACTATCTGAGGGACAAGCGCCACCTGGGCATCCATACAGAGATGTTCTCGGACGGCGTCGTAGACCTCGTGGAGATGGGTGTCGTGACCAACGAGCGCAAGACCCTGCATCGGGGCAAGATCATTGCCGGGTTCATTCTGGGTTCGCAGCGCCTCTACAGCTTCGTCCACGACAACGCCATGGTGGAGTTTCATCCCCAGGACTACGTCAACGATCCGTTCATCATCGCCCAGAACGAAAGCATGGTATCGATCAACTCGGCCATCGAGGTCGATCTGACCGGGCAGGTCTGTGCCGATTCGATAGGGCACGCCTTCTACAGCGGTGTGGGCGGACAGGTTGACTTCATCCGCGGCGCCGCGCACAGCAAAGGCGGCAAACCCATCATCGCTCTGCCGTCGACCGCCAAGAACGGCGCCCTCTCCCGCATTGTCCCGGCTCTCAAGCCCGGCGCCGGCGTGGTGACCTCACGCAACGATGTGCACTTTGTGGTGACGGAGTTCGGCGTGGCCGATCTCTACGGCAAGAGCATCCGCCAGCGTGTAGAGGCGCTCATCGGCATCGCCCATCCTGATTTCCGGCACGATCTGCGCAAGCGAGCAAACGAACTCCATTATCTCTAGCCGGATTACCGGTCCTGACTCACAAAAAAAGCCGATCCCAGGCCGGGATCGGCTTTGCTGTGTCGAGTGCAGCTGCAATCAGTCGTATACCACGCCGGCCATCTCGGCCAGGGCAGCGGGATTCTTGATGGTAATGCGCCGGTAACCAAGCTCAACCCAGTTGTCGCGCTTGAAGTCACGCAGGATAGCGCTGATGGTTTCTCGATAGGTGCCGAGAATGTCCGCCAGGGCCTGATGGCTGATGCGAATCTGGTCGCTGCCGGCATGCCGGCGCTGGCGCAGGATCTCGCCGGCGAGCCGCTCAGGAAGGCGCTTGTAGGCTACGTCTTCCAACCGGTTCTCGACCTGGGCCAGTCGTCGTCCAAATGTTCGCAGCATGCCCAGGCCCAGAATGGGATGGCGGTCGGTGAACGTGAGCGCTTGCTCGCCGCTCAACTGCCACACCGTACACGGCTCAACGGCCTGGGCGCACATGCTGGTGCTCACACCGAGGTCGATCAGGGAATCCTCGCCAAAAACCGAGCCGGGACCGAGTGTGGCGGTGACAAGGCTGCGCCCCTCTTTATTCGTTACGACGAGCTGGACGAGTCCGCTCATCAAGATATACAGATTTTTCCCCATCTCGTCAGGGGGGGCGACGCATTCACCAGGGGCCACGCGCAGAATTTTCACAGCCCGGCCGAAGGCGGGATCCTCGTGTGGAAGTTGGGCAAACAACTCGGGGATCTGCTCGCTAGAGATAGTATTGGCAAGGTCTTTCATGTGCGCTACCGCCTCAATTCACTAGGGTAAAGCAAATTTCCAGATTTTGTCCATCATAGTACCACGCCCTGCTCGTGAGGTACATTAAATGATCATAAGAAATTTGCCTGACCTGACGAAAACACCGGAAACATAGCGCTGAGACTAAGGTCCAGCAACACCAGGAGGTTTAGGACGGAGGCTGTGTTGACCTACCAGCACTCCCGAATGGAATCTATATTCCTATGCTACTCCTTTCCCAACAAAAAAGCAAGTCCGAATTGTGGGCTATGCTGCAATTTGGACTTGCTTCTGCTGCAGTGGGGTATGTGGCACTCAGGGCGTGGGCGCCAACGTGATCTCCAGGCGTGGCCTCCAGTCTGTCAGGCTGTATTCCAGACTGGCCAGGGTCAGCAGCTTGCTGCCGGCGTCGTCGATGGACAGCAGGATACCATGCTTGCTGGCGGGATCCACCAGCCATTGTTGCACGAGTGCCGTGATGTCTAGCGTGACGTAGCCGCCGGTGGTGAGAGGACTGCTGCTCGCAATGGGTGCGGCGGCGCGGTCTTCCGGTCCGGCGGCGCCGGGTTGGGCCCAGGGCACCCCGGCGGAAGCTGATTGCCACGTGGCTTGGCTGGCATCCCATGGACGCAGCAGGGGGTAGACGTCCAACGTGACGGGCCCGTATAAGCCCGAATCAAGCACATAGACTCGCAGGGCGGCCTGCCGGACAGAGGCGCCGGGCGGCAGCCCGCTGATGTCGAAATTGAGTAGGCCCTGCACCAGTCCCGGGCTGCCAAGCAGCAGCGTCTGGCTGCTGCCGAAGTTCATGACCGGGACCATACCATAGATGTGAGTGTCGACGCCGTTGGCGATGACTTGCCAGCCGCTAGGTGTGGGGGTGGTTGTGGCAGTTGGCGTCCGCGTAGATGTCGCCGTCGGCGAAGCAGTGGCGGTAGGCGTGATTGTGGGTGTGCGGGAGGGGGTTGCGGTAGGCGTGGGTGTATACGTGCTTGTCGCGGTTGGGGTCGGGCTGGGGATGGGGGTCGCCGTCGGTGTGAAGGTAGGCGTCGGTGTCGGCGTCGGTGGGGGCGTGGGCGTTGCCGTTGGCAGAGCTGTGGGCGTGTTGGTGGGTATTGGTGTGGCGGTTGCGAGGATGTAGCTCACTACCAGGCGGGGGCGCAGGCTTCCCTGTGACCACTCTTTGGAAGCAAGGCTTTGCTGCACATTGCCCGTGCTATCGACCTCGAACAGGAGGCCGAAATTCTGGGTAGGCTGGCTGAGCCAGGTGCGGGTCAGGGCGGTGACATCGACGGTGATCCAGCCGGTGGTTGGCAGATCCAGTGTGGCGATGGGTTCGGGATTGCGGTCCCCAGCACCGGCAGCCAGCGGTGCAGACCAGGGCTGGTCGGCTGTGGCCTGGTAGTAGTTCGCATCGTTCTCGCCCCATGATCGCTGGAGCTGGTAGAGCGATGCTGACAGCGGTTGGGGGTTGGTGCGGCTCAGGGCATAGACGGAAAGCTCGGCCCCGGTGATAAGGCTGTTGCCAGGGATCGACGAGAGGTCGAAACGCACGAGCCCCGCCATCACTTGCGGTCTTATCAGCAGGGTGCTGCCGCTGCCGTAGCTGAGGTTGGGTAACCAGGCATTGATGTAGGTGTCAGCGGCTGGGGCCAGGATCAGTTCATTGGCGCCGGGTGGTGTGGCTGTGGGGAACTCCGTGGGTGTGAAGGTTGCGGTGGGAGTGGGGCTGGGAGCAGGGGTGCGCGTGGCGGTTGGCGTCGCGGTTGCGGCGGGGGGACGAGTGGGCGTGGGTGTGGCAGTTGCCGGCGATTGCAGGACCAGCTTGCCGAAATGCGACGCATCGTTGTAGGTGGTATTGCTGGCCCAGACGAGCTGGCTGTCCCGTTCGCCGCCGTTGTCATCGTCATTGACGCCAACATCGATGCCAATGGTGCGACCGGCAACCAGCAAACCGCCGCCAAGCTGGGCCACCGGAATGGCCAGCTCAATGTGGTCGCCGTGTGGTGCAATTTTGGCGTCGTACTTGACCACAGGATTGATGGCCAGGGCACGGTCAGCGCCAACACGGTCGGTGCGGACCTGGTATTGGTGATCTCCGCCTGTTGTGCTGGTGGGCAGCTTGTCGTTTTCGCCGTCGACGCCGAGCTCGATGGAGTCGTCGTGCCAGAGTTCATTACCGCTGTCGACAAAAAGAGCCTCATCGCGGACGGCAAAGGCGAAGTACAGATAGTTCTGATCCCAGCGCGCTCGCACGAGCATGCTGCTGTCCGCAGGACCGGAGACGGCTGCGGGGCTGCTGACCTTGTTGGCCGTGCCGGCATCGACCAGGGTAGCGGCTCCGGTCCATTCGTCGAGGATGCCGTCAACCACCACCTGGCCGTAGACAGCATCGATCTGGCGTCCTGTGGTGACAGGCGTTGGCGTCGGCGTGGCCGACGGGTTGAACGTCGGTGTTACCGTTGGCGTGGGGGTGCGGCTGGGCGTCGGCGATGGTGTAGGAGTCGGCGTGGGCAGGCTGTAGCGCACCTGCAGGCGGGGCCGTTTGGCAGCATCGAAATGCTCGCGCGTGGCCAGGCCGCAACGCACATTGCCGCTATTGGCGTCAGACAGGATGAGGCCAAAGGCCTCGGAAGGCGCGCGCAGCCAGTTGCGGACGGCCGTCGATACATTCCAGGCAACCCAGTCGCTGGCAGGGAGGGACACGGTGTCGAGGACGGCCGGATCACGATCACTAGCTCCCAAAGCGCCGGCAGTCTGCCAGGGACTGCCGACGTCGGCGCGTTGGTAGGTGACATCCCGCTCGTTCCAAGGCCGACGGAGGGCGTATGCAGACGCGTTTAGAGTGCCGGGGTTGACGCAAGTATCCACCCACATTTGCAGGCTGGCGCTCTCGACGACTGCAGTGGCTGGCAGCGCGGACAAGTCGAAATCGATCAGCGTCTGCATGATGAAGCCAACGCGAATGCGGCCGACCTCCGCTTGCCCGGTATTGGTGGTGGGAAACCAGGCGTTGATGTCGGTATCGGCCGTGGCGCCGAGGGTGACTTCGATCACACCAGCGCCCGGAGTCGCCGTAGCCGTGGCGCTGGCGACAAGAGTGGTTGGGCTGGCGCTGGGTGTCGCCGTGGGTGTACGTGTGGCGGTGACGGTCGCGGTCGGTGTGGCGGTGGGCGCGGGAGTGGCGGTGGCAGTCGCCGTCGCCGCGGGGCGTCCGGGCCGGTACGTAAGGATGAGCCTGGGGCGCAAAGCGGGGTCGGTATACTCGCGACTGGCCAGGTTGTATTGGACTCGTCCCGGACTCTCGCTGCCGCGCAGCAGCAAACCGTAGTTGGGTGTGCCGCCCTGCACCCAGGTGGACAGAAGCGAGGTGACCTCAAAGGTATAGGCGCCTTTTGCCGTCAGGTTCTCGCTGGCGTAGACAGCGGCTGCGCGATCGACAGGGACGGCGGACGCCCCCGGCAGGGTCCAGGGTGCGCCAACAGCAGCCAGGTTCCAGGTCATCTCGCGTTCGTTCCAGGCGCGGCTGAGCCTCTGGATCGTGACCTGGAGCGGATGGATGTTGGTCTGGCCGACGGCATGAACGACCAGGCTGGCCGCAAGCACCTGGGAACCTGGGGGTAGATCAGCCAGCGGGAAGTAGAGGAAGGCATCGGAGACGTTCTCGGTGCGAACACCCAAGATCACATTGGCGCCATAGTTGGTGGCGGGTTCCCACTTGTTGTGATACGTATCAGCAGCCGGGGTGAGAACCACGGTGGTGGGCGTGGGTGTGGGCGTGGGTGTGGGCGTGAGCGTGGGCGTGGGTGTCTTAGTGGGCGTGCGAGAAGGCGTCCGAGTAGCGGTTGGGGTGCGTGTCGGCGAAGGTGAGCGTGTGGTCGTCACGGTGCGCGTGGGCGCGGGCGTTGGCGTCAGGGTGCCGGTGATGACAGTGCTGCTGAGGGTGATGATACCGAAATCCTGGGCGCCGCCGTAGGTGCTGCGCCCGCTCCAGATCAAGCTGGAGTCGCGTTCCTGTCCGCCGTCGTCGTCGTTCAGGCCCAGGTTGAAACCCATCTTCGCGCCTGCAGCGGGCTGCGTGCCGCCCCAGGCGGAGACCGGAATGGCGAGCTCGACACTGTAGCCATCGCCGAGCGGGCGAACGGCCGCTCTCACCAGGTCGGTGGCCGCGGCGCGATCCTGGACGGCGCCATCACGGCGCACCGTGAACTGGTGATCGCCGTGGGTGGCGCTGTTGCTGTTATGATCGAATTCACCGTCAAGGGCGACCTCAACGCTGTCGTCGTCCCAGAGGTTGCTGCTATCCACGGACGCCTGGTCATCGCGCACCTGGGCGGCGACGTACAAGTTGTTGCTGTCCCACATGGCCCGGACGGAGCCTTGCAGATCGGCGAGAGAAGGCACGATGCCGCTGATGAACCTGGCGGTGTTGCGGTCGAGAAGCACCGGTGAACCTGCCGGCCAATCGCTCAGGTTGCCGTCGATGACAGCGCTGCCGATGCCGGCGACAATTGCCGGTGGCGGCGCCTGTGGCGTGGCCGTAGGAGTGGGGGTAGCCGTAGGCCCAGGCGTCAGACTGGGGTTCAGGTATTCGAGCACCAGTTGCGGACGCAGCCTGACATCGGCGTTTTCTGACGAAGCGATGTCATACTGCGTACGAGCGTTACTAAAGGCGCTGATGAAAACGCCGTTGTTGCTGGCGGGGTTCTGCAGCCAGCGACGAGCCAGGTCGGTGACGTCCAGCTCGATCCAACGTTGGACACCGTTGACGAACTTGAAGTCGCTGTACTCCGGGCTGCGATCCGGCGTCCCCAGTCCGGGCGTGCTCCAGGGGACGCCATTGCGGGCTTGATTCCAGGTCGCCTCGGTTTCGACCCAGAGTTTGAGCAGGTCGAAGCTGCGGAAGTAGATGTTGACGTCGTTGCTGCGGCTGAACAAATAGAGACGCAGCGTGGCCCGGTCGAGGCTCGCCCCAGCCGGCAGGCTGAGAGCATCGAAGCGCACCAGACCGTGGATGGCGTTGTCTGAGCGGATGGACAGAAGGGGATCCGTCCCCTTGTTTGTGGTCGGGCTGCCAGCCAGGAGCGAGGCGTCGGCGGCGCCGGTGTAGCTGTTTTCGCCATCGCGGAAGGTGCGGGTCAGGCGATAGCCGCTGGGTTCTGGCGTCCACGTGGGGGTAGGGTTGGCGGACGGCAGCGGCGTGGGCGAGGGTGTGACGGTGGCCGGCAGACCCAGACGCTCGACCTGGACCATGTGGATAAAGTCATCACCGTCGTTGCGGGCGTAGATGCTCAGGTCGGAACCGGGATGCGAACCGCCTCCCGGCAGGCGATTGCCGAAGCGGGCGTCCGTCAGCTCCCAGCTTGCCTTGAGCCATTTGCCGGTGTTGGTCTTGGTGACTGTGCCCGCCAGCTTGTTGAGACTGCCCCAGGCGTCGTAGTAGACGTCGAACTTGCCGGTGCCCTGGTTGTAGTAGGTGACGTTCAGGCGCACGCGCTCGTGCGTGTCGAACAGATAGCCATCCTCGATGTCGAAATACATATAAGGATTGCCGGAAGCGCTGTCGGTGCGCCGCGTGTAACGTCCTTCGGGATAGGTGGAGATGCTCCAGGCCGCCACGGTGCGTCCTCCGGGCGCCTGGTCGTTCTGGACCATGAACATGCTGTAGCTGCCGCGTTGTGCCCCGTACAGCAGCTCGGAATCGCGCATGGCCACCCAGGCCGAGGGACTGTTGGCAAGGGTCTTTCCCAGGTGTTGCTGGGCGAAGCGCAATATAGGATGGCGATCCGTCTTCTCCACCAGGTCGCGAGAAAAGACGAAGTAGTCGGCGTGCTTGTCCAGCCCCGAAAGCACTCCCCAGGTCGTGTTGACCAACCCGGTCATATACTGAGCTTCGTACGATTCCCAGCCGATGGCCACATCCTGCCAATACTTTAGCATCGGGTCGTATTGCCCGCCGCCGGGCCATGTGTAGCTGCTATCATACGTGGCATCGTCGGTGTCGGGCTTCAGGCCGTTGTGTTTGAGACCGATGCCGAGTGAGGCGGCGTAGTCCGTAAGCGCACGGCGTTCTCCCCGATTCTCAAAGAAAGGCGCGTACATCAGCAGCAACTGCGTGCGCGGGAATGCTGCTGCATACTCGTCGATCATGCGCATGCCGGTCTCAATCCAGAGGTTTGAGGTCAGGCCGGCATTTCTGAGACATTGGACATGGGTGGAGTCAGAGGGTTTGGTTTCGCCATAGATGCCAACGCCGATTTCGACAAACTCGACGCGCGGGTCGCCATCGTAGCGCTTGCCGAAATCGCGGATGAAGCGACCATATTCATCCAGATAGGCCTCGCTCCAATACTTGGGGATCACCCAGCCGTCGCTGCACACGACCTTCAGGTCAGGTCGAAGACGGTAGAGGTACGAAGGCGTAAGGTCACCGCCGCAGCAGGCGCCGTTGTAGGTGGCGAAGCCGATACCGGCTGGCTTGTTGCTGGCGCTCATCGTGGCCAGCCATTTGTCCACGGGTCCCCAATCGTACTGGCCTGGTCCCTCTTCCACCTGCTTCCAGTCGAACTTCATGTGGCCGCCCGTGATCGGGCTTTTCGTGGGGTCGGCGTTTCCGGAATCGTAGAAAACGTAGATGCCGGGTCGAGCAGGCTGTTTGACGGCGCCTGGGTTCAGTCCAAGGACGGCTGAGGTGGCGCCAGCGGGGCCGCTGCCGGACGCCGGGTCCGGCGGCGCGGCGCTAACCTGGACGTTGGCTGCCGGCCCCACAGTGACCAGAACGGCAAGCACCAGGAGACTCAACCCAACCCAGGCCATGCGGCCCCCGAGACGACGGAGACCGGTCGGCAGCGACGAAACACCTCGTGGCGAGCTTACAGGCATCAGACTCCTCACAAACGCATGATCACCGGATTTGCCCCGGATCGCCTTCCTGAGGTTGGCGATCTGGGGCTGTGATCATGCTTGTAGGGGAGGGGAGGACAGCGAGCCGACTTTGCGATCGACTCGCCGGGTGGCAGTCGCCAGACAGGTGAAGCTGTCTTGGGCTCCACAGTGTCGCGTGACCACTCGCCAGTGTCCAGGTGAACCCCGCTGCGGGAAGGGGGCATCCTAGCCCGTAGC
>CAZHTZ010000077.1:0-17555 GCA_964535455.1 uncultured Caldilineales bacterium | reverse complement strand
AAACTTCGTTGCCCGAATGAACGGGAAGGAAGAGATCACCTACCGCCACCCGGCCCTGGAGCCGATCCTGTCGGAGACCTACGGCATCATCGTCTATCAGGAACAGATCATGCGCGTCGCCACCGACCTGGCCGGCTACTCGCTTTCCGAAGCCGACGACATGCGCAAGGCAGTGGCGAAGAAGAAGGAAAAGGACCTGCTCAAGCACCGGTCGAAGATGCTCGAAGGGGCCGCGGGCCAAGGTATTACCGAAGACATCACCGCCCAGATCTTTGACGATATCGAGAAGTTTGCCCGCTACGGCTTCCCCAAAGCCCACGGCGCCGATTACGCCCTCATCACGGTGCAGACGGCCTTCCTCAAGGCGCGATATCCGCTGGAATACATGGCCGCCCTGCTCCTGGTGGAGCGCGAAAAAACCGATAAGGTTGTCACCACCATTACCGAATGCCGGCGCATGGGCATTGAGGTGTTGCCGCCTGACATCAACGAGAGCGGCATTGACTTCACCCTGGCCGAGCTGCCAGCCCACATCAAGCCACCCGAGCGGGACCCCCGGCTGGCCTACCCTTTCCCGGTGCCGCCGCGCGCGGCCATCCGCTACGGGTTGGGGGCAATCAAGAACGTGGGGGAAGGTTCTGTTGACGAGATCCTGCGCGCCCGCGCGGACGGTCCCTTCACTTCGCTTGAGGAGGTCTGCGAGCGCGTGGACCTGCGCCTGATCAACAAGCGCACGATCGAATGCCTGATCAAGGCCGGTGCGTTCGACAGCCTGGAACCCGACCGGGCGAGGGGGCTGGCCGTCCTGGACCGCATGATGAACCTCTCTGCTGCCACCTGGGAGGCGCGTTCCGTAGGTCAGGGCAGCCTGTTCGACCTGTTCGACTTCTCCGAACGCAACTCCGGTGTGCACTCGCTGTTTGACCCGCCGCCGGTGATCGAACCGCTCTCGGCGAAGGACCGGCTGAACTCGGAGAAAGAGTTGCTCGGCGTCTATGTCTCCGAGCATCCCCTCGAACGCGTCACCGCTAAGTATCAGAACGTCGTCACCTGCCTGTGCAACGAGGTCACGCCTGAGAAGAAGGACAAGGGGGTCACACTGGCGGGCATGATCGCAGGATGTCGCATTTTCTTCACCAAGAAGGGCGAGCGCATGGCCTTCGTGACCCTGGAGGATTTGCAGGGCAAGTGCGACGTCACCGTTTTTCCACGTCTTCTGGCGCACACCCCTGAGCATCTCTTGCTGGAGGGCGCCATCGTCCTGGTGCGCGGGAAAGTGGATGTGCGTAACGACCGCGCCACCGTCATCGCCGATCAGATCACCGACAGCATTGCCTACGCCACCCCGGCCAACGGCGAGCGCTGGCCCGGCTTCGCCGACACGCCTCCGGCGTTGTGGGCAGTCGACGAGACGGCGTTCGGGGTGCTTCCCGAAGAACCGGCCGGTTTCGTGGAACCACCTGATCCCGATGAAGCGGGCGACGAGTCTCCTGCCACGCCACGCAGGCCCGATGGTCCCACAGCGGAACGGGAGGCCCATCTGCCCGACCCTTCCGGCGCAAGAGCGGGGACCGCCGGCGCGAACGGAGGCGCTCCTCCCCCGGCCAGCCAACCCTTCGGGCTTGAGCCCTTCAGGGCGAAGCCTGCCGGACGTGTTCCGAAGGCGCCGCTCTCTTCCGGCAGTGAGTCAGAGCCCGACCTCACACCCCACAGTTTCGCCGGGACCGGCGACCTCCGGGTCGCGCCGGCTCCCTCCCCCCGGCTGGTGCGGGTCAACTTCCACCGCGGCTCGGACCGCCAAAGCGACAGCCACCGCCTGGCCCAGACCATCTCTCTGTTCCGGCGTTTTCTGGGCGAAGACCGCTTTGTCGTCCAAGTGGACAACGAGCTCGAACTCTCGTTCCCCAACGAGAGTACAGGCTATTGCGAAGACCTGGCGACAGAGATACAGGCTCTGCTGGGGGCAGGCTGCCTGCAGATCACGTAGAGCCCGATCTAGGTGCTGCTCGCTCGCCGGTTCAGCATCTCGGCCTGGATGATCTGTCCGGCATTCGCCGTCCAGTGGGCGATGACCACCACCCAGAGACTGAGACGCCACAGGAACAGGGCGCTCAGGATCATTCCCACCACCGTCACCCCAACCACGCCCCATTCACCTTGCGGCCGGTGGAGCAGTCCAAAGAAGATCGAGGCGGCGATGGCGAAGAAGAGCACATTGACGTAAGGGGCGAAGCCGCCCAATAGCAGGGATCGAAAAAGCAGCTCTTCCAAAAGGGCGACGGGGATCAGGGCCAGGAGAACCAGGGGCCATTGGCCACGGTTGCGGGGCCGGATGGCGCGCTGCACGACGTCGGACTGCCACTGCGGCCGGTGGCGCTGCACCCATAGGGTGGGTGGAAGCAGCGCCAGGGAGATGGCGACACCGGTCACCAAACCGATGCCGATGTCGCCAACAAGGTCTGTGGGAATCCATCCCAGGGCCGCGGGTCCCAGGCCACTGAGCCATCCCAATCCGAAGCCGACCGCGATCATGACGAGGCGGGCCAGGTTCTCGAACGGCAGCAGCAGCAGGTTCTCCTCAGGCTGCCACGTCTCCAGCAGCTGGCCTGTCCGATAGGTGGCAAAGGAGACGAAGCCGAGGAGCAAGACAAGCCCGACGACGAAAAGGATGGGCACGAGCAGGGATCAGTTGTCTGTCACGGTGTACTCATACGTGGCCGTTTCTGTCGTGGCTGGCGCCAGCGCCGAGATGGCAAGGATGATGTCCTTCTTCTTGTCCAATCCGTCCAGCTTCAGTTCGCCGCGACCGTCCGCTCCCACCGGCGCCGCCGTCACCTGCACCGTGCCGTCGGCCGTCGTTGTGATGGCCTGCACGAGCCAGTTCTGGGTGAGCTGGTTGTTCGTCAGCAGCCATCCTTCCGACTGCCAGTCGCCAGCGCCGTGTTCAAAGTCGTTACTGTAGCCGATCTCAGGAATCTCGACATCGTCGATGAACATGCCCGGTAGGGTCACAGCGGCATCGGTGACGTACTCGAAGCGAAGCTGGATAGCCTTGCCGGCATAGGGCGTGAGATCGACTTCCTCTTCCACCCATTCGGGTTTCGATCCGCCGCTCACGCCCGTGTACCCGGGTCCGTAGGCATTGCCCTGGGGGTTCTCGCGGGTCGTGCTCTTGGTCTCCAGGGGATGCCAGGTCACACCGCCATCCGTGCTGGCGGACACATAGGCATAGTCCCAGAACTCTTCGATGTCGTACCACGCCCGATAGCTCAGCGTCGCTTTGTCAACGCCTGTCAGGTCCACCGGCAAGGTCAGGCGGGTGTCAGACTCGTCGTTGTTGTTGCTCCACCAGGCCCATTGGCCGCTGTAAGCGTCAGTGGGAGCCAGTTTATTGGTGGTGACACCTTGGAATTCGATGGTGGCGGTTTGGCTGCCCGGCAGGCGAACATAGTCGGCCGCGTATTGGTGTACGTCCCCGTTCCCCTCGGCAGGCAGACGCTTGAAGGTCTTGGAGGGCTCCATGGGTTTGGGGTCGTAGTCGGGATAGCCCCAGTGGCCCTCGCCAAGGCGGGGGTTATCCAGCCAGTTAGCGATCACCCAGTCAGCAAAGAGCTGGTCGGCAGTAATGCCCGCCCCAATCTGTGTCAAGACATTGTCGACCGATTCCATCCCGTTCGCCGTATCCGCTACCAGCGCCTGGGTGGCCTTGTCGCCGAAACGACTGAGGAAGTAGTTCAGGAAGAGGTAGGAGTTGCCGTAGTGGGCGTACGAATCCTCCCGATCCTGGTCGGGCCAGGTGTTGAGCTGCACGTCCGGGTTGCTGGCGAACACCTCGTCCGGCTTGACCGAGTCTTCGGAGCGCGCCAGGTCGTTGAGCTGCGTAGCCAGTTCTGCTGCGCCTTCATTCATCCAGGTGCTTTCGTTCTTGTCCTCGTTCCAGTGAATCATGTGCTGGAATTCATGGGCAAGCGTGGCATCGTAGAACTCGGTGCCCGGCTCATTGTTGTCCAGATTGACGTAAAACATCTCCTTCTCGTTGGAGTAGGGATTGATCTTGCTGGACACCTCGTCGGCCGAAGAGTAGTAGCCCGCCACGGTTCCCCCCATGCCCGTCGCGTGCAAGATGTGCAGCCGGGGGTCATCGTCAACGCCTGGCGTCCATTCGCTGCCGAAGAACTTGCGATTCGTGGGGTATATCTGCTTGTCAAACAGATCGGCGGACTTACGCAGCGCTTTCAGGTTGGCATCTTTGCCCTTTTCCACCCACATATAAAGGTTGTCGCTCTTGACGACCAGTTCGGCATCGATCTGGGTGTTCTCATCGGTATCGGTGTTGGAGATCCAAAAGCTCTTGACGTCGCCGACCTCATACGAGGGTGGGGTCGCATTCACCACCAGGGGCACTTCCCCCAGTTCTGGCTTGAAGCGCGCAGCCAGGTCGCGCGGGTCCGACGTGGGAATGACCACGGTGCGCAGCTGGCTTTCCGTATCCATGCCTACGGGAACAGTGGGGATCGGGGTGGGTGTTCCCTCGACCGGCGTCGCCTCAGGTGGCCGCGTCGGCGCCACCTCGGATTCTGGCGTCGACTGCGGAGGCTTCTCGAAGCTGGGTGTCGGCCGTCGTGTGGGTTCGGCGGTCGGTGCAGTGTTGCCTTGCATGCTGCCAACCACGTACAAGGTCACACCCGCTGCCGTCATGGCGCACAGGCAGCAGAGGACGAGCAAAAGGACGATGCTGGCGATCAGAGTGTTCCGGGACATGGGCGGGAAGGTGATAGGTTGGGGGTTAAAGGTTAAAGGTTGAAGGTTGAAGGTTGAAGGTAAGGTTGGCGCAGCGGCTGCGGTGCGGCTTGCTAAGGTTGCACCCAACACGAGGCACTCAACGGGATCGAGCCGCCGGCAGTGGCGCGCACGCCGGCAGGCTCCAGATCAATGTAGACGCGGTGTGAGGGGACAAAGAACCAGGTATACGCCCGAAAGCAAACACGTTGGCGCTCACCGTCGGGATGAAGACGTACATCTTCCACGGCCAACCGCCGATCTGTCAAGCGGCGGGCCAGCAGTTGCCACCGCCAGGCCCGCGCCGCATTGATGGCAAGCCGTTGCGACGGACCTGACAGTCGTGGCTCGGGCGCCGGGAGATAGGAGGGCGCCAAGGCCAGCGGCAAGACAACTGCCAGCAGCACAAAGCCAACCTTCCAACGGAGGCGACGTTCCTCCCAGTGCAGGAAGCTGGCCAACCAGGCGACCAAGACGCTCGCAAACAGCAAGAGCGCATAGTAGAAGCCCATATTGAGCAGGAAGCCGATGGGGTCAAACTCGGCTTCTCCGACAGCACTGCTGAGATGAGTGGCAATGGGATAGCCCCACCAGCCGGGGCAGCCACCGGGACATCCGGCCTGGAAGTCGGGTACGTGAAACAGAATGCTGGAGAGATAGCTGAGGATCGCTGCCAGAGGCAGAGCCGCGATCACCCAGTCGATGCCGCGCCGGCTCCGCCGCACCCACCAGACCGCGGACAGCACAGCGACGACGACCACCACCAAACCAGGAAGCAAATCGCGCAGAAACATGACTACGGCTTGCAGCCGGCGATTGGCTCGAGCATCAAAGGCGCGCGGGTGCGACCATCGCTTCCATGCACCCAGACATTGGAGGTTGCATCTACGTCGGGCACCTCGAGCCAGAAGGTCCAGCGCTGCTCTGGATCGCGTGCCAGGCTGACATCGATATTGTTAAACTCATACACCGTATAGCTGAAGCTTTCGGCGTCGACGACTCGCGGGGTGCCTGCCGCCAGCCTGCGGCCCACCTGGTTGTCGAGTGCGCCCACCAGCCAAACGCGCCCAGGTAAATGGTCAGGCGCCAGGGCCAGGGTCGTTCCCCGGGCAAACAGCACGGCGCTGATGTTGGCCAGGTTGGCCTGTTCAACGGGAACCGGCTGGTTGGCTTCGTCGTGCGGCCACACCACCCGTATCATGGCGTCGATGGCCGCCGGTTGCGCGGTGGTGAGGTCGCGAGGGACGGGTGGTTCGGGCAGATAGGTGCGAGCGTCGGCGGCATGGACCCAGGGGCTGCTGGCGCTTTCGGCCAGGCCCGGCGCCGCGCGCGCCATGAAGATGAGCTTGTGATCGGGCTGGTTCGCCCATGTGAGATCGACGTCGTTGAGCTCCCAGAACGGGAAGGGGTGCCCTTCTACGGAACGCTGGGTAGCGATCCCCAGGCGCTGCAGGGGTCCGGCATCACGCGCCATCCAGATCTCGACGGTTGGTGTCCAGGCACAAGGCGGCACCTCCAAAGAGCGGCTGCTGTAGAGGCGCAGCCCCAGGTTACCCTGCTTCGCCTCGCCTACTGGCGCCGCATCATGCGGCCACAGAATTTCGATGCGAGCGTCGATCTGGGCCGGTGGCTCGGATTGGGCCGCCTCCGGAGTAAGGACCATGACGCCCAGGTTGCTGGTGCCGGCGACGAGGCCGTCAGGCCTGCGTGCAAAGGCAGTCACCAGCGTATCGCCCAGATCAGACGTTGCATCCGACCAGGTGCGACCATTGTCGGTGCTGTGATAGACGCCGCCGCCATCGCGGCCGGCCCACCACTCATCCGAATCCTGGGGATCGATGAACAGCGACAAAAGGTTGGGGCCGGCGGGTTGAATCGGATTCGCACCTTGCCACTCTGTCCCCACTGGGATGCCATTGTCGCTGCGATACCAGGTGCGCCCACCATCACGCGAACGCTGTAAGCCGCCCCATGTCAGCATGACGATGAGATCGCTTGCATCACCCGGATGCACCCGCAATTGGGCGACTTCGCCCGCCGGCATGGCGCCAACAGCCCGCCACGTTTCACCTGCATCGGTCGATCGCTGCAGTTCCGCACCCGTGTCGGCAGCGACCGCGGCAAAGACATCGCCATTGGAAGCGCTGGCGACCGCATGCACGGTGCTGGTGATCGGCGTCTGTTGCCACGTTGCTCCGCGATTGGTGGAACGCCACAATCCGTTGACCGCGGACAGG
This sequence comes from uncultured Caldilineales bacterium, assembly GCA_964535455.1. GTDB lineage: Bacteria > Chloroflexota > Anaerolineae > J102 > J102 > SSF26. The sequence goes on along the minus strand of CAZHTZ010000077.1, from coordinate 10,539 downwards.
ACGAGTGTCTGCGGCTGCCGGCTAAAGGCTAATTGGCCAGGCGTTGCCGGTGTGTTGAAGTGGGCCCAGATACGTCCCCCGTCGCTGCTGCGAGCGATCCCAGTCGAGCTCAGCCCGTACACTGTGCCGGGTTCATTGGGGTTGACTTGCAGGTTGTAGAGCGACACGTTGCCAAGATGACGCATGGCGGGGAGCCAGGTCAATCCCGATGCGGCTTCGTCGCTTCGCCACACAGGCCGCCCGGCTGCCGTGACGGACAACGGGTCGCCGCCGAGCGCCAACAGCGAGCCATCGGGCAGAGCTGCCAGACTGCGCACGGCGCTGGCAGCGGGGAGTCCGCCGTTGGTTGCAATCCACTGATTGCCTGCCGAATCCGTCCGCCAGACGCCGCCTGGACCAATGGTGATCCAGCGCCCCGCCTGCCGCGGGTGCATGAAGAGATCGTCCACCGCCATGCCTTCCAGGGCGGATCCGGCCGAACGCCAGTTGAGTCCTGCGTCGTTCGAAACCCAGAGCCCGCCGTTGGTCGCCATGAGCAGACGGCGGGAGTTGGTCGAGTCGCTGTGCAGCCGCACGGGGCGCACCGGCGAGCCATTCTGTTCAAAGGGTGGATACCCTTGCGCCGCGATCCTCTCCCAGGTCTCACCATGGTCCGGCGAGCGATAAAGCGCGAGCTGCCCCGGGTTGCCGGTCAAAACGGTCGCCAAGTAGAGCAGGCCCCGCTGGGTGCGGTCTGTGGCGAGGGCGGTCTCCCCGCCGGGAACGAACCCCTCGGCAACCGGCAGCGCAGCTTGGCGCCAGGTCAGGCCGGCATCGTTGGTGACAAGCAGCCCACCCTGTGTGACGGCATAGAGACGGTCGGGTTCAAAGGGGTCGGCCGCCAGATCGGTGACGTGCGTGTCAGGCCGGTCGGCGTATGACTGTACCACGTGTTGCTGCCAGTTGTAGCCGCCGTCAGTGCTCGTGTAGAGGTAGCTATTGGGATACTGCTGGTTGCCAACGCTGAGAAGGTGATGGCGACCGCTCACGTCTTGCACGATCGCCACCACGCTTTGGTCTGTCAGGCCGCGCACGGGTACAGGTCGCCAGGTGCGGCCATTGTTGTCGCTGCGCCAGAGTCCATCTGCAGCCGTTCCCACCCAGATCGTGCTGGCGGAGCGGCCCTTGGTCATGGCGACTGCGGTAGGCTGCACGTAGGCCAGATCGTTGCCGGCTGGTTGCCAATTGGCGCCACCATCGCTGCTGACGTAAGGCGCCCAGGTCTGGCGGTTGTTCCCCTGGCTCGTCTGCGTGCGATCAGGGTTGCGGCTGACCTGCTGGGAGGCAAACGCGACCAGAAAGTCAGGCGCGACCGGATCGGAGGCCAGGTGTGTTGTCCATGCTGCGGGCCCATTGCCAGCCTGCCAGGCGAGCGGTCCCGGGTCAGCCCAGACAGCGCCGGGGAGGCAGGCAGCAGCAATCGTCACCAGGGCAATGAGCGAGCACGCCTGCGCAGCTCTCATAGCTTAGGGGACAACGACCTGGACTGTGCATGGGGATGGATAGTTGCCCGTGGCATCGACGACGACCAGTCGAATGACGTAGGCGCCTGATGGCAACCCGCCGCCGTCGAAGACCCCCAGCACCCCGCCCACCACCGGTTTGTCGCTACCCGCGAACCAATTCCACTGTTCCGCACCGGCCGGGCTCCATTCCAGCTTGTAGAATTGGAAACGATCGATGCTGGCCGAACCCGTCACCGGGACAGCACCCGAGACGAGTTGGCCCACACCCGGGCCAGCGATGGCGGCGCCTGGGTTCGGGCATGAGGGCAACTGTACGAGCGGCGGCGCCTGGGTGGCAGTAGGCCGCAGTTCCAGCGTGGGCGTCGGCAAAGGGCGCGGTGTGGACCTGGGCGCGGTGCTGGTCGGGGTCAACGTTGGTGGCGCCAAGGTGGGAGTTGGGGTGTCAATGAGGATGATGCGATCAGGAGTCGGCGTCGTCAGGAAGGCGATCTGTTCGAGGCGAGGCAAGAGGCGGTTGGTCGCCGCCCAGGTGATGCCCATCACCGCCGCCAACAAGAGCGCAATACCAAAGGCGCGATACGTGCGGCTTGAGGCCACTTCCCGTTCCAGCGGGAAAATGGCCGAACGGCGATCGCGGCGAGCGAGCAGCGCCACGCGCAGGTAGTACAACGCCACCAACGCGCACAAAGCATAGATATACTGCGCATTGGCGGCAATCAGCCGCAAGAGAACGGTCATAGAGTCAACCCAAAACGTGCGCTCGCCGAAGCCTGGCTCGACTTACGCCACTTCGTCCCAGCGTCGTAGAAGACCGCTCAGGAGGGCCAGCATGCGGGGCACAATCAGTTTGCCGGCCTCAAGCACCTCTGCATGGGACGTGATGCGGGGTGTATCCACGGCATCGACGGCGACATTGGAGATGCCCGACAGGCCAAGCACGCGCATGCCGCCGTGCCGGGCGACCAGAGCTTCGTTGGTAGTGCTCATGCCGGTGGCGTCACCGCCGATAAGGCGCACGAAACGCACCTCGGCGGGGGTCTCGAAGGCCGGTCCGGAGAGCCCGACGTACACACCTCGCCGCAATGGCTGCCCCAGTTCGGCGGCCACAGCCAATGCCAGCTCGCGCAAACGTCGGTCGTACACCGTCACCATGTCGGGGAAGCGCGGACCTAGTTCGGGGTCGTTGGGTCCCATCAACGGGTTGTGGCCGATCAGGCCCACCAGGTTGATCTGATCCTCGATCAGCATCAGGTCGCCCGCATGGAAGCTCGGGTTGAGGCCCCCGGCCGCGTTGGTCAGAATCACGGTTTCGATGCCGAAACAGCGCATCACGCGGATGGGAAGCGTCGCCTCTTCCGAGCTGAGACCCTCGTAGTAGTGCACCCGACCCTGCATGACAAAGATGGGCGTACCTTCCAGGATGCCAATCACAAGTCGGCCCCGGTGTCCTTCCACGGATGATCGCTGAAAGCCGGGAATTTCGTCGAAGGAAAGAATGTCGGCATCGGCGATGTCATCGGCCAGCTCGCTATACCCGGAGCCGAGCACGATGGCGATCCGGGGCCGGTGGCGGGTGCGTTGGGCGATGAAATCCGCGATGTGCTGATAGTCTTGAAGTGTCATGGCCCTTCCGCCTTGCTCAAGCCCGCGGGTGTGCTTCGTCGTAGGCCTCGCGCAGGTGATCGCGCGTCACCTGCGTGTATACCTGCGTCGTGGAAATGCTGGCGTGTCCCAGCATCTGCTGGACCTCGCGCAGTCCGGCCCCACCTCTGAGCATGTGCGTAGCGAAAGAGTGTCGAATGGTGTGCGGGGTCACGGTCGCGGGAATGCCCGCTTCCTCGACGTAGCGCTTGATGATCAGCCACAGTCCCTGGCGGGTCAGTCGCTCTCCGCGACGATTGAGAAACAACGCCCGCTCGTTGTCGTCTGGGTGAAGGAAATCAGGACGCCCCTTGCTCACGTACTGGTTGAGCACCTCCAGCGCCTGGTCGTAGATGGGCAACACACGCTCTTTGCTGCCTTTACCCATGCATCGCACCGTGCCTGCCCTGATATCAGCGTCCTCGACGTCGAGGGCTACCAGCTCGCTGACCCGCAGGCCGGTGGCGTAGAGCAATTCCAGCAGGGCTTTGTCGCGCAGGCCCGTAGGGGTGGAGGACGATGGCATGGTCAGCAGGCGCACCACCTCCTCGCGGCTCATTGTGTTCGGAAGGTGCTTTTCGACTTTCGGGGAATCGAGTTCGGCCGTGGGATCTCTGCGCAGGTAGCCCTGCTCGACCATATAGCCGAAGAAGGACTTGACCGCAGCCACTTTGCGGGCGATGGTGCTGGCGGCGTATTCACGCTCGCGCATATCCAGCATGAATTTGATGACGTGATCGCGCGTGACATTGCCCCATCCGCGCGGTCGCTCCGCAGGCCCAAGCGCCTGCAAGAAGCTGTGAAACTGCCCGAGATCGTTGCGATAGGCAGCGATGGTGTTGCCTGAGAACATGCGTTCCACTTCCAGATACTCCAGGAAGGCCTGAATTTGTTCTTGCATGTCTTACCTCCTTGGGAAGGACTGGGCCGGGACGAACGCCCCAGACAGGATGAGATTCTAGCACGACTTTGCATAACATCAAAACCACCTCGCCGCTTAGCCGGTGACAGGTGGCAGGGAGCAGGTGGCCGGTGGCCGGTGACAGGTAGCCGGTGGCAGGTAGCCGGTGGAAGTCAGGTCGGGCCGCGGGCGAGTTCGTAGGCCACCGTCGTTCGCTACCCGTGACCCGCTTTTCGTTTCTCGCCTCCCTCACACGGCCACTTCCGTTTTAGCACTTTGGCAAGAACGTGTTATAATCATTCGCGGTGTGGGATAGCACCCCCGGGAGCTTCAACTGGTGAATGACTGGTTGGTGAGTGACCGGTGATTCCGTGTATACCTTCTCGAGGACAGCATTTAGAAAATGAGTCAGACTTTCGCTGAACTGGGCTTGAACCCCGAGCGCATGGCGGGGCTAGAGGCATTGGGGTACGAAAAACCGAGTCGTCTCCAACGTGATGTCGTACCGCAGCTCTTGGCGGGACGTGATGTTGTGGTGGAAGCGGCGCCTGGCAGTGGCAAGACGGCTGCCTATGTGCTCCCGATCTTGCAGACACTCGATCCCGAAGGCGTGGGAATTCAGGTGATCGTTCTCGTGCCCACTGCCGCCGATGCCACACGCATCTCGGCGCTTTTCCAGGGGCTGCACGAGAGCCAAAACATCCATGTCGTGCCCGTCTGCGACGAACAACCCATCGCTCGTGAGGTGGGCCGCCTGGACCGCACGGCGACCATCGTTGTCGGTACACCTGGACGCGTCAAAGCGCATATCGAACGTGAAACCTTCACCCTTGAACAGGTGCAGGTGGTGGTGATCGATGGCACGGATGAGCTGCTGGCTGCCGACCAGGGCGACACGATCGAAACGCTCCTGGACCAGATGCCGGGCGGCAGGCAGACGGCGGTCTTTGCCACCGTGTTTGACGCCGAGCTCCAGGACCTGGTTGAACAACACCTGTTCGAGCCGGTGCTCATTCGTCGCGAGGCGAGCTTCGTGCCCATCCCGTTGCTCAAGCACCGCTATCAGAACATCCAGTTCGGCGACAAGAGCGCCGTCCTGACCCGTCTGTTGGATGGCGAAAACATCGACCGCGGCCTGGTTTACGTCAACCTTCGCCCTGAAGCCGAGCACGTCGCCCAGCTCCTGCGCAGTTACGGCTATCACGCTGCCGCCTTGACCAGTCGGACCGATGCCGAGACGAGCGAGAGCCTGGTGCGAAGCTGGCGCGACGATAACCTCGATTTCCTGGTGCTCACCGATGCGGGCGCCGGCGACCTCGTGCTGGAGACCCCCCTGGCTCTTTGCTACGACATCCCGACGGACACCGAGACCTACGCCAACCGCGCCAAACTGGTGGCGGAAAACGGATCGGTCTTCACCCTGGTGGCCCCACGGGAGCGGGCGCTGCTCAGCGAGATCGAGAACTTCCTGGGCCTGCGGGTCAAGGCGGTCCTGCCCCCCACCCGGGCCGACTCTGTGTCGCAACGCACCGAGACATTCAAAGGGACGCTGCGCGAGATTATCGGACGCAGCAACCTCGAGATCTATATGATGCTGCTCAACGATCTGGCCCAAGAGGGCCACGATTGGTCAGAACTGGCCGCCGCCGCCGTCAGCATGATCCAGCACACCCAGACCGAGACCATCTTTACGCGGCGCACAGAGCGAAGGCCGTCCCCGGCTCCCTCAAGTGCTTCGGCTCCGCGTTTCCGCGAGCCGTCGCGTGAACGCGAACGCGAGCGTGAGCGCCCCCGTGAAGAGGATCGCGAAGTCGAGGCGGGTTATGTCCGGCTGATCATGGATGCCGGTTATGACATCGGCGTGCGCCCCAAGGACATCGTGGGCGCCATTGCCAACGAAGCCAACATCCCTGGACGGGCCGTCGGCAACATCGACATCCGTGATCGCTTCACCTATGTCGAAGTCCAGGATGAATTCGTCGACCGCGTCCTGACCCGTGTTCCCAGCACCCGGTTGCGCGGTCGCGTCGTCACTTTCCGCCGTGTCTAGACCTCGCGAACTGCCATGCGCCTTCCTCTTCCCAAACGCAAAACCGACACACCCAAGCTGACCTGGGTTGTCAAGGACTTCGTCTGGCTGGAGAATACCTCGCTCGAGAACTTGTTGCTCGATCTCCCGTCCGGCACGCTGCGCCTGGACATGAAGCGGGCGCAGCGCTTTCGTCCTGACATTCTAGGCCTGCCGCAGATACAGGCACTTGTCTCCGAAGGCAAGTTGCTCGTGCGGCGCTAAGCCTCGATCCGACTCTCTTTCCGCCCACGTGCCTCCCCGCCGTGGGCGGAATCTTTTTCAGAAGTCAGTATGTCCGTCGCCAGTAGCCGGACAAATCGGCTGCTGGCTGTCTGGGCGTCTGACGGCTGTCACCGTCATCCTGTCTCCTGATGATGCCATGAAGCTCATCCTCATCGACGGCCACTCCCTGGCGTACCGCGCCTTCTTTGCCCTGCCGCCAGACATGGCCACCAGCCAAGGCGAGTTGACCAATGCCACATTCGGCTTTACATCCATGCTGCTTAACGTTCTGCGTGACCAGCAGCCGACGCACATCGCCGTTGCCTTTGATGTGGGGCGTAGCTTCCGACACGACCAGTTCGAGGAGTACAAGGGCACGCGCGAGCGCATGCCCGACGAGCTGAGCGTCCAGATCGAGCGCATTCAACAGGTCGTCGAGACATTCAATATCCCCATCTTCACCGCTGAAGGCTATGAAGCCGATGATTTGCTGGCCACGCTGGCGCGACAGGCAGCCGCACAGGGCATTTCCACTCTCATCGTCACCGGTGATCGGGACCTGCTTCAGGTCGTCAACGACACCGTCTCGGTGTTGACCTCAGGCCGCAAATTCTCCGATACCATCATCTACACCCCTGGGACCGTGGCTGAGAAGTATGGACTGCCTCCGGAGCAGCTCATCGACTACAAGGCTCTGGTCGGCGACAAGTCAGACAACATCCCCGGCGTGGCCGGCATCGGCGACAAGGGCGCCGCCCAATTGCTGCAATCCTGGGGCAACCTCGACGGCATCTACGCGCACCTGGACGAGGTCACTCCGGCCCGCGCTCGCACAGCGTTGGCCGCGGGCCGCGATACCGCCTACCTCTCACGCAGCTTGGCCACTATTGTCGAGGTCCCTGGCATTCAGCTCGACCTGAATGCATGCCGTGTGCACGACTACAATCGCAGCCGGGTCGTGCAACTGCTCTCCGATCTCGAGTTCCGCACCCTGCTCTCCCGTTTGCCGGAGACGGAAACGCCCAGGGCGCCGGCCACAGGTGCACAACTGGGGTTCTTTGCCGAAGAAGCGGCGGCTGGCGCCGAAACCGGTCCCCAACCGCCCTCGGGCTATCGCCGTATCACTACGCCGGAAGGTCTGTCGGAAGTGGCCGCGGCGCTGGCGGCGGCCGAGCGCATCACGTTCGACGTAGAGACCACTGCCACCGACGAGCATCGCGCCGTGCTGGTGGGGTTGGCGTTGGGGTGGGGTCCGGGATCCCACCAGAACGTTTACATTCCGGTGACCCACCAGGAGGGCGAGCAGTTGCCTCTGGCGCTGATACAGGCCCAGATCGGCCCCCTCCTGGCCGACGCCCACAAGCCGAAACTCGCACACAACGCCAAGTACGATCTCATCGTCTGCCGTCGCCATGGTCTCGACGTCGCCGGTGCTCTGATCGACACAATGATCGGCGAGTTCCTGTTGGACCCCGGCAGCCACAATCTCGGCCTTAAGGGGTTGGCCTTCAAACGCCTCGGGGTGGAGATGACGCCTATCGAGGCGCTGATCGGCAGCAACCGTGGCGGTGGACAGCGCAAGCAGCTCACCATGGACCAGGTGCCGATCGCCACCGTCACCCAGTATGCGGCTGCCGACGCCGACATGACCTGGCAACTGGCCGCTCAGATTCTGCCGGAGCTGGCCGAAAAGGGACTGGACGGCCTGTTTTGGGACCTGGAGGTGCCGCTGATACCGGTGCTGGCCGACATGGAAATGGCCGGCGTTCTCGTGGATCCCACCGTGCTCGGCCGGATGAGCGTCGACTTGCAGGCGCGGCTTGGCGAGCTGGCGACCGCCATCTACACCGACGCGGGTTACAGCTTCAATCTCAACTCGACCCAGCAGCTTTCCGACGCCCTGTTCGGACGTCTGGGCCTGCCCACCACCGGTATGAAGAAGAGCGCCAGCGGCTACTATTCCACTGCCGCTGATGTTCTGGAAAGTCTGCGCGGGCGGCATCCCGTCATCGACCGCCTGCTTGAGTACCGCCAGCTCCAGAAGCTGCTCAGCACCTATATCGATGCCCTGCCCCAGCTCATCAACCCCTTGACGGGGCGTATCCACACCTCCTTTGACCAGACCGGCGCCGAAACCGGCCGCATCTCCTCCAGCAAACCTAACCTGCAAAACATCCCCGCGCGCAGTGAACTGGGCCGCAAGATCCGCCAGGCCTTCGTCCCACCCCCGCGTCACTATCTCCTAGCCGTAGACTACTCGCAGGTCGCGGTGGGCATCATGACTGTAGACTCTGGCGACCAGGCCCTGCTGGCCAACTTCGCCCAGGGGCTGGACATCCATGCCGCCACCGCCAGTCGGGTCTATGGCGTCCCCATCAGCCAGGTGACGTCGGAACAGCGCGCCGTGGCCAAGATGATGAACTTTGCCACCTCCTACGGCGTGAGCGCTTACGGCCTTTCCAGCCGCACCAGCCTGAGCATGGATGAGGCCCGGCACTTCATGAAGACTTATTTCGACTCCTATCCGGGCGTACGCCGCTATCTGGACGACACGATCGCCCAGGCGCGCAAGCATGGCTATGTGGAGACGCTTCTTGGCAGGCGCCGGTACTTCCCTGTCCTGCAGACCACGGCCCCGGCCAGCCAGCAGGTGCGTGCCGCAGCCGAGCGCGCGGCCGTCAACCATCCTATTCAGGGGACCGCTGCCGACATCCTCAAGATCGCTCTCATCCGCCTAAACCGCCAGTTGCGGGAGCAAGGACTGCAAGCACGCATGATCCTGCAGGTGCACGATGAGATCGTGCTGCAGGTGCCTGAGTCGGAGCTGCCGGTGGTGGCGCCGCTGGTGGTGGAAACGATGGAATCGGCCTACGAGCTGAAGGCGCCGCTGAAAGCCGAGCCAGAGGTGGGACGAGATTGGTATGACCTGAAAGCCTGGAGGTAGGGGTTGCTTCCTATCACGCTATCCCCTGCCTGAAGCAGCCAACGCCCGCCGCGCTTGCGCCGCCTGCAAGATATCGAACTCAGGATTGATGGACATCGTCCGCTGAAGCTGTTGGCGGGCGGTGTCCATATCGCCAAGCGCCTGCGCGATCATGCCGGCGTGAAAGGACAACATCGCGTCTTCAGTACCCAACCGCATGGCCTCGTCACTGAAGCGTCGGGCCTGGACGGAATCGCCGGTATGGTACAGCGCCCAGGCCAGGGTATCGGCGGCATAAATGGTGGGACGGTCGGCGTAAGCCGTGCGGGCGGCTGCCAGGGCTGTGACAGGGTCGGCGCCGTGATCGATGTCGAAGCGGGCCAACTCTAAATCGACATTTGCGCCCGCGGCCGCCTGCAGGCGCTCTACGACGCGCACCAAATCGTATTGCTGCTTTGCCTGGGTCCTGTCGCCCGCACGTTCATAGAGCTCGCCCAAGGGGATGATGAATTCGGGTAGGGGCAAGCGATTGACCAATTCCGTATAGGTAGCGATGGCGGCTGCGTCATCGCCTTTGGCCGCGGCTATGGCCGCCATTCCGCCCAGAGCAAAGGGATAGTTCGCCCGGAAATGCAGGGCTGTCTTGTAAGCGGCGGTGGCGGCGTCCAGGTCGCCGCCACGCCGGTAGAGATGCCCCAGTTGCGTCTGCGTCCACAGCATCGGCTCGGAGCCAGGCACAGAGGCCTCGACGGCCGCTTTCATGGCGATGATAGCCCCCGCAGTATCGCCGTTGAGTTCTCGCAAGTAGGCGGTCCGGCTGTAGCTGGACAGATCAGGTCGCAAGTCGACCATGCGCTGCGCCGTGATCACGGCCTGGTCGTAGCGTCCCAATTCCACCTGGGCATCGACCTGGATGCCCAGGGCTTCGGCGCTGAAGGGGTTGAGAGCCTGGCCGCGTTCGCTCCAGGCCAACGCTTTGACGAAATCGTGACGGCTCAGCGCCAACAACCCTTGGCCGATGATGGCGTAGAATTGATTGGGGTCGCGCTCAAGAGCGGCGACGAAGGCTTGCTCGGCTCGCCCATACAAAGAGGCGTCGGCAGTCTCGCGCACTTGCAGAAGATAGCTGAGTCCCAGTTGAGCGTAGGCGTAGCTATCCTCTGGATTGCCTTGCAGTCGTCCCTGCCAACGTTGGATCATTTGCTCCGGGCTTGGATCCAGCAAGGTGGACCACGCCCTGTCCGGCCCGGTGCCCTGGCGGGCGGAGGCCTGCCGC
>CAZHTZ010000076.1:0-18066 GCA_964535455.1 uncultured Caldilineales bacterium | reverse complement strand
TCCCGCTCGGCAGCGTGGCGCAGAAGATCGTCAAGTACGCGGAATGTTCTGTGCTACTGGTGCGGTGAGGAATGCGAACCGGGCCAGCGCAAACAACTTAAGTCTACGTGTGTTCCAAAGGAGGTATGGTTCGATGTCAAGACAGACTTCACGATCGGTCCAACTGGGCCAGTTGGCAGGGGTACGGCCCAGAATCACCGAGATCCTCAATGAGGCCCTGCGCGAGCATGTCACCATCGTCAACGAGGGCGCCATGGCGCAGCCGATGGATGGCTGGGCGCTGGCCAGCCTGCGCGGTGAGCGGGTGTACACGTTCCCCTCTAACCTGATCTTGCTCCCGGGGATGGAGGTAACCATCCACAGTGGGCAAGAGGCACATGATCACCCGCCGTGCGATCTGCTGTGGACACAGGAGCAGGTATGGAACAACGGCGCTGACACGGCGGTGCTGTTCGACGCCCATGGGGTCGAGGTAGACCGTGTCACCTACCCGCAGAAGCAGGCGCGCGGTGTGGGAAGCGCAGCCCGCAGCCGCAAATGGCTGATACACGATGGCGATACGTGGCGCATTGTGGACGAGCCGGTCCACCCGTCAGAGCGGTCGGCCGCGCCGGTAAAAAGCGTCAGGGCAACTATTCAGCCATACAGGAGAGATCAGATGGATTGGGCAAGGTTCAACCCGCCCGCCGAAATTGCCGATATCCTGGCCCACTGCCCCAAGGTAGTCGTTGCCAGCACCGTTGATGAGCTGGCGAGGCTGGCATGCGGCGTCGAGCGAGCTGACGCCAATTTCGAGGTCGCTTACGATATCCCGGGTAAAGGCCGTGTTATCGAGGCAGTTGTGGCACGCGTGCGTAACGGCATCGTCGTCAACTATGCTGAGCCGTACATGCGGCGGCGAGATCCGGATTGCATGGTGATCGGCGACGACCAACCGACGGACAAGCAGACGTTCGCGCAGAGGTTCGGTAAGCCATTCGCTCCGGTGCGCGAAGAAACCTTCGCCTGGCTTAAGACGCAGGAGTTGCTGGTCTTCGGATTCTATGCCGGACAGGCGGATATGGGCATGAACGCATTGGTCCTTGCCCCCGCTAATACTGGATTCTTTGCCCTGGGGTTAGCCATGTTGCAGGGCATCATTCCGTATGAGGAGATTCCCGCCAACTTTGCGCCAAAGGCCGTGGTTTTCGTGGCGCCACCATTCCGGCACACGCATTTCGCTGGGAAGCAGGTGGTGGTCCACAACCGCCGCCCAAGTCTGCACGAGATGTTCTCATTCAATCTCTATCCAGGACCAAGCGCCAAAAAAGGGGTGTACGGCGCGCTGATTGCCAGGGGCGAGCGTGAAGGGTGGGTGGCGGCGCACTGCTCTACGGTGCAGGTCGTCACCCCCTACGACAACGTTGTGACCATCATGCACGAAGGCGCCAGCGGCGGGGGCAAGAGCGAGATGCTTGAACAAGCCCACCGGGAGCCCGATGGTCGCCTGTTATTGGGCGAGAACCTGCTCACCGCTGAGAAGCGCTATCTGGAGATCCCCCGTAGTTGTGCCCTTCACCCTGTCACCGATGATATCGCGCTGTGTGAGCCGTGCCAACAGGGATCGGGCGGCAAGCTTCAGGTGCGGGACGCTGAGGATGGGTGGTTTGTGAGGGTAAACCACATCACTCACTACGGGACCGATGTGCATCTGGAGAGGCTGACGGCACAACCCGAGGTCCCGCTGTTGTTCTTCAATATCGATGCGGTCGCTGGCAGTCGTGCTCTCATCTGGGAACACACCGAAGACGCCCCGGGAAAACATTGTCCCAATCCGCGCGTGATCATACCCAGGAGCAGCTATCCTGGCATCGTCCACGGCTCGGTCTCAGTGGACATTCGCAGCCTGGGTGTGCGGACGCCTCCCTGTACGAGGGAGCGCCCCACCTACGGGATCTTGGGTCTCTTCCACATCTTGCCGCCGGCGCTGGCCTGGCTGTGGCGCCTCGTGCCGCCGCGCGGGCATGACAATCCGAGCATCATCGCCAACGCCAGAATGGAGACCGAAGGGGTAGGATCCTATTGGCCGTTCGCCGCCGGTCGCCGGGTTGCCCAGGCGAACCTCTTGCTCGACCAGTTTGTGGCCTACACCCGCACACGCCACATCCTGTGTCCCAACCAACACGTGGGGGTCTGGCGGACGGGCTTCATGCCCCAGTGGATTGCCCGTGAGTATCTGGCCCGGCGAGGCAGCGCAAAGTTCAGGCCAGACCAGCTCGTGCCAGCGCGCTGCCCGCTTCTGGGCCAGGTCCCCCACCAGTTGCACGTCGAAGGCCGCATGATCCCCCAGCATCTGCTGCAGGTTGATCTACAGCCAGAGGTGGGAGAGGCGGCCTATGACCAGGGGGCCGAAATCCTATATGACTACTTCCGCACCTACCTGGCGGATTTCTGCACAGCGGACCTGGCGCCACTCGGCAGACAGATCATCAAATGCTGCTTCGACCGAGGAACGGTGCCAGACTATCAAGCTTTGATTCTTGGCGAGTAAAGAATGACCGCCAGCGACTGATGCCCACCCGCATCAGGAGGAAGGATAGCGGTGTCTGAGTGCGACAAATCAACGGGAGACCGCCAGTCCAGACATTTCCCGCAAGGGGGGCCGACTGAGAAGCCGGCTCGCCTGGTTGGCGCCGGTAACGACGCGACGGACATGATGCCGACGCGTCGGATCTTGGCGGAACCGGGAGGAGGATAACATGCACCGACGGGTATTGGCCTTTGATTTTGACGGCACCCTGGCCGAGCAGGGCGCGGTGCCACTGCCGCTACAGGTGGCTCTGGAGCGGTTACACACGACCGGCTACGCCCTTTTCCTGGTCACCGGGCGGCGGAGCGAAAGCGTCCCGCTGGGGGCTTTGGGTGACGTTTTCATGGGGATCGTCTGGGAAAACGGCGCCGTGCTCTACCACAGCGCCACTGAGGAGGTCTATTTGCCCTTTGGCGTTGTGGACCCGCGCCTGGTGGAGGCCTTGGAGGCAGCCGGGGTACCCTTGGATCGCGGCTTGGCGAGTGTCTCGACCTGGGTACCTCACGACGCCACTGTTTGGCGCGTACTCAATGAGTGGGGCAGCGATGTGGTGGTTGCGCACAACAAGGGCGCGGTCATGATCTTACCCGCGGGCGCTACCAAGCGGACCGGCCTGGAGCGTCTGCTGGGCATGTGCGGTTTCTCGCCTCGCAATCTGGTCAGTTTCGGCGACGGGGAGAATGACCTGTCTCTGCTGGAGCTAGGGGAGTTCGGCGTGGCGGTGGCCGATGCTGTGCCATCCCTGAAGGTAACGGCGGACCTGGTAACGACCCAATCGGGTCCTGCCGGGGTGTTGGAAGTCCTGGAGGCCTATTGGCTCAAGGGGCTCACGCCGGCAGTCCCCGTGCGGCGTGAGCGCAAGATTCCCCTGGGCGAAGATGAATCGGGCAACGCCGTTTGTCTTCCGGGCGCGCTTCTGGCTGGCGGCAACCTGGGCGTTTTCGGTGACTCGGGCAGCGGCAAATCGTGGGTAGCCGGGTTGTTGGCAGAGGGCATGCATTACGCTGGATACCAGGTCTTTCTGGTGGACTCCGAGGGCGATTTCAGGGGATTGCGGGCTTTGCCGGGCATTGTAGCCCTCGATGGTGATCAGAAATCGCTGCCCTCGCCGGCGCTGGTCGCGGCGCTGCTGGAGACAGTGACCGTGTCGGTCGTACTCGACCTGTGCGCATACCCTGTAGCGCACCGCGTCGACTACGTGGCCGATCTGCTGCGCGCGCTACGTTCCTTGAAGGAACGTAAGTTCCGGCCACACTGGATCGTGCTGGAAGAAGCCCAGAGCTTTCTGCCGCCTAACGGCGGCGATCTGTTGACTATGCTGCTGCCCATGCTGGCCAGTGGCGGTTGGGCGTTCATTTCGTATCGACCGGATCGGCTGGCAAGCCCCGTGCTCGAGGCGTTGCACCGTTGCCTGCTCACGCGCTTGAGCGAGCCGGAGGCGATACAAGCCGTGCACCAGGTGTTCAGCGGGCAGCTACCGGACTCGCCAGCTGATATCCCGCGCGGATACGCCTGGCTATGCCATGAACATCTGGTGCTCTTGCGCCCGAGCGCACGCCGGGTGCCACACATCCGGCATCTGTACAAGTACCTGGACACGCCCCTGCCCAGGCACAAACGCTTCTATTTCCGTAATGGGCAGGCCTACATCGGCAAAGAGGTGGCCAGTCTATTGGAGTTTCTGCAACTGCTTCCCGATTTGCCCATTGAGAGCTTGACCTATCACCAGGCGCGCGGCGACTTCGCCGCCTGGGTAGAAGGCACGTTGGGCGATGGAGAACTGGCAGCCCATCTGCGTAAACTTGCTCACCGGCCGCTGCAGGGAGAGGCTCTACGCGAGGCGATGGTACAGCGCGTGAGCGGTCATTACCTGGAATTACAGACAAGACACTGAGGCCGGAGAAAGACGGCCATCAGGATAGCGGACGCAAATCAGGAGAACCCGTGCAAATACTCTTCTTCGTTGGGTTGGCTCTGTTGGTCGTTGGCGCGGAAGCGCTGGTGCGCGGGTCAGCGCGCCTGGGAGCCGCCTTTGGCATTCCCCCGATTGTGATCGGGCTGACCGTCGTGGCCTTCGGCACCAGCGCACCCGAGGTCGCGGTCGCAGTGCAAGCAGTTCTCGCCGGTCAGCCGGACCTGGCGGTGGGTAACGTGGTGGGAAGCAACATTGCCAACGTCCTACTCGTGCTCGGCCTCTCGGCGCTGGTCACGCCGTTGATCGTGACCCAACGACTCGTGCAGATTGACGTGCCGCTGCTGATCGGCGCGTCGTTTCTGATGCTATTCATGGCACTGGATGGCGCGATCAGCCGGATGGATGGCCTGGTGCTCTTGGCAAGTGGCGTGGCTTACACGATCTGGACGGTTCGCCATAGTCGCGAGCCGAAGAGAGAAATCCGCGATGAATACGCCGGGGAATTCGGGGAAATCCGGGCTGGGCCGAGCAGTTGGATCGTTCCGGGTGCGCTGGTGCTGGTCGGTGTGGGGCTGTTGGCGCTTGGCGCCCACTGGCTGGTGATCGGTGCAATAACCATTGCCACGGCCCTCGGCGTGAGTGAGTTGGTCATGGGGTTAACGGTAGTCGCGGTCGGCACGTCCATGCCGGAAGCCGTCACTTCGGTCGTGGCAGCCTGGCGAGGCGAGCGTAACATCGCGGTGGGGAACGTCATCGGCAGCAACCTGCTCAATATCCTCTGGGTATTGGGTATTGCCAGCGCTGTCGCACCCAGCGGTGTGTCCGTGCCTGCAGCAGCTCTGAGTCTCGACATCCCGGTCATGATCGCTGTGGCCGTCGCTTGCATGCCGATCTTTGTCCGTGGGAACGTGATTGCCCGCTGGGAAGGGGCGCTGTTTCTCGGCTACTTCGTGGCCTACATTGCCTACCTCCTCCTGGATGCTTCGCAGCACAGCGCTCTGCCCACTTTCAGCGCGTTGATGCTGGGATTTGTGGTGCCATTGACTGCGGTCACGCTGGTGGTCATAACGGTACACTCGATGCGCGCGAATCGGAGGAACCCTTGAATTGCCCAGCACCGATAAGGCCAGCACCGGTACAGGGCCTTTGGCCCGGATCATACGCATGATCCTCAGTGCGCGACGGGCGCGAGCATGATTTGGTCGCCCGGCAACCTCGCGCCTAGTTCGTCGGTCACGGCGAGCCGAGCGCCGTCGGAAAGAGTGTAGAGGCCGACGGCAACCCGCAGGTCGGTCGGATTGATGCCAGCAGGCAGCGGGATGCGACGGTTGTCCACCACGATTTGGCCGGGCGCCCAGGCGCTGCTCGGATACCGGCCGCCGACCGGCGGACCATCTACCTGCGCGATCTTTTTCCCGCGGCTGTCGAGCACATTCACGAACACGGTGTAATCGGCTGGCAGCTTGTTCTCGGCTTGCCAGTAGAGGGTGACGTCGAGTGCAGGCGCGCTGGCTCCGCTTGCAGACAGCGTTTCCGTGACCGTGATCGAATGGCCGACAAGCCGCACGGCATTCCCCAGGCGATAGCTTTGCTCGCGGCTGGGCACCACCTCCAGTGCCAGAGGACGCCGTTCCCGGATGCCGATTTGGGCCAGTGTTGCCGTGTCGCCGCCCGCGACCAGAGGCACGAGCTCACCGCTTGGTTCGATCAGGCCAACACGCAAGTTGGCTACAAGGGGTGGCGTGTCTGTGGGCAGCAGCATACGATAGTCGTCGATTACGTAGAAGCCGGGGGTCCAGCGGCTGCTGGGCTTGTCGCCAGGGTGCACCTTGGTTTGATTGGCCCAGGTGGCGTCGCCGGTGATGGCGTCGAGATGGACGAAGGGCCGGACATTCGCATCCTGCGGTGTCAGCGCCCGCCAGTACAGGCGCAATCCCAACGTCTCGCCCTGCTGCGGCGCCTCATCCTCCAGATCATACCCGATCAGCTCGATCCCGCTGTCAAAACGCGCATGCACGGGATGCTGCATGGTCGCAGGCGCTTCAACCGGCGAACGCTGGCGAAACCAGCGGGTGCTCGGCCCGATCGCCAGCGTTACAACTGCGGTGATTACCAGGATGGTCGCCAGGGCGAGCATTGCCGGTCGCCAGTCGGCTTGAACCTCCTTTCCCCCGATTTCGGCTGCGTACCCGCGCCACGTTTTCGCTCCCGCCCACCACAGAGCGACCACCCCCGCCAATCCGGCCAACGCAAGCACATCACCGCTGACGCGCGACGGGGTAGCGCCGAAACGCACCCCGAATTCATGCGTGCCGGCCGGCACCTCCACCTCGATCAGGCCATGCGGAGAGCTCGGCGTGACCGTCGCCGGCCTGCCATCGACCCAGGCACGCCAGCCTGGGAAATAGAAACGCCGTATGCGGACGGTTGTCGCGACCGGCAGGTCGAGCCGGTAGCTGTCGGCCAGCGGCCCGCCTGCGGCCCGGACGGCTGTGCTACCCGGTGGCAGCGCAGCGCGGTCGAGGGGATCGATCGTCTGTCCATCTCGCATCGCCTCGGCCAGATCAGCCGGCGGATTGGGATCTACCACCCAGCGCGGCAGGTACTCATTGGCGCTGGCGGTAGCTCGGGCGCCGCCCGCCAGCTCGTAGCGGGCGATGTCGGCGAGTGTCGGTTCGGTTATGGCCGCGAAGGGTCGGGGAAACAGATAGGGCGCGACGCTGAACGGGATCAGGATGAGCAGCGCCGGCAGGACAGCAGTGCGCAGCCGCGGCGGAACGAGGTAGAGCGCCGCTCCGCCCAGCAGCGCCGACCACAGCAGCGCCGGGCCGAGCAGCCGCCATGGGAAGGCAATGAAACGCGCCAGCGGCAACCGCTCCCAAACGGGCGCGGCTTGGGCCAGCATCAAGACCAGGCTGAGGGCGAGTAAGCTCGCTATCACAAGCAACGTCCATCCCGCCTGCCGTTGCGTCCATGATGCTTTCGCTTTCGCGTCGCCAGCTTCCTGGCGTCGCGCCGGCGCAAGCGCCCACTTCAACGCCACGGCCAGCCCGCCCAGCGCCATGAATATCTGGGCGATCCCCAGGCTGTTGGGCTGCGCTGGGTTGAGCGCGGCGTCGTCCAGGACGCGTGCGGGGGAGAGCAGTTCGGCTAGCGGCAACAGGTTGAGCCGCGCGTTGAACATCCCCGTTTCCATGGCGGTGATGTTCACATCGCGCAACTCGACAACCGAGGGCAGCCAAAACGGCGCACTGAGGAGGACGCCGAGCGTGAACGCTGCGGCTGCAGCGGCCAACCTGCGCCCGGTCGATGCTCCGCGTTCGCGGCGCGCGATCAGCGCCACGGCGAATGCATAGACGGCGAGGAAGGGAAAACCCAGGAACGCGCTGGGATGGTGCGCATAGACCAGACCGGCCAGAGCCACTCCTGCGGCAGCGCTCCGGCGCAGATCGCCGCGTCTGACAGCCTCCATCAGCAGCCAGGCGCACCAGGGCAGCAGTGCCAGCGCCAGAAGCTGCGCGAGGTTGCCCTGCACAAAGAGCTCACGGAACCGCAGCGGCGCGTAGAGGTAGAGCGCAGCGCTCACCAGCGCCGCCGGCCGCGCAGCGCGCCCATCCGCATCTACCGGATACAGGGCGCGCGCCGCCAGGTAGGCCCCGGTCGGGTAGAGCAGCAGGGCCACGACTTGCAGCGCCGCCACCCCCCGCAGCACGCCCAAACCGGCAAGCGCTGCCACTGCGGCCAGCCAGTGGCTGCCGGCGGCGTAGAAATTGAAGAATGGATAGCCGTAGCCCAAGTAGAAGTGGGGCGCCCAGCGCGGGTAGAGCACCCCCTCGCGCAAGAGCTGGCCGACTTCCAGCGTGCGCAGGATGTGCACGTATCCATCGGCGGTGTGCGGGATGCCGGGACGGGCGATAGCCAGGACCGGGATAAGAGCCAGCGCCGCCGCCGCGATCAGCCAGGGATCAAAATAGCTCAACACACCGGCCGCAGGATATCGACGCCGCAAGGGCGGCCGCGGCCCCGCGCTTTCGGCCGAAGGGCGGTCCATTACACCCTGGGTGGTGGAAGCTGGGCAGGGTTCACGCTTACTGGATTGTTCCGGAAGATACCCGGGGCGTGGTGCCGGCTGATCACGCTGCTGAGGCTCTGGCGGAACTGGGGCGACCGGTGGATGCCCCAATGATCGAGTAGATAGCGGGCCATCGTCGCAAGGGTAGCGAAGCCGTAGATCACGCTTTTGCGGAAGTTCACCGAGGATGCTTCGGCGAAGTAACGCGTCGGCACCGCGATTTCGGCGATCTTGAAGCCAAACGCCACGGTCTGTGCGATGACCTCAGTATCGAAGACGAAATTGTCGGAGTTGAGCACGAATGGAATGGTTTCGAGCAGCGGCCGGCTGTAAGCACGGAACCCGGTGTGGCATTCGGACAGGTGTTGCCCCAAGACCAGGTTCTCGGTGATGGTCAAAAAACGGTTGGAGATGTACTTCCACAGCGGCATGCCGCCGGCCAGGGCGTCGGCGCCGAGAAATCGCGATCCGAGCACCAGATCGGCGCGGTGTTCCAGGATCGGCGCGATCAGTTGGGGCACCAGCCGCGAGTCGTACTGGTAATCGGGATGGAGCATCACCACCACGTCCGCCCCATCGCGCAACGCCTCCAGGTAACATGTCTTCTGATTGCCGCCGTAGCCCTTGTTCTGGATATGAACAATTACTTTCAGGCCAAGCCGTTGAGCGACCTCGACGGTTTCGTCCTGGCTCACATCGTCGACCAGAATGACATGGTCCACGACGTCAGAGGGCAGGTCGTTGTAGGTGCGTTCGAGCGTCTTGGCGGCGTTATAGGCCGGCATCACGACGACAACTTTCTCAGTCTGCAACATCAGTCAACCCCCGATGTGCTGCCCATTATAGTGCGAAGCGCCCCAGGTGACCAATCTAGAGGAAATCCGGCAGTGTATCCCTATTGGTTGAAATTGTGCAGGTCTGCCTGTGCGGTTATCATGCACCCACTTTCCCATCCTTGCTCATCGTTGCGCAGATTCGACATTGTGCCTGGCATAGGCAGCTCAATGGCGCATCACCCTGCCTCGAACGCCCCGAATGGCGGTAGAAAACGCACTGAAGGGCGGTGGAAGAAGGTGCGCCTGTCTCGCCCCGTGGTCACCGTGTTGGCATGACGCCGTTCCAGCTTCCCGCATCGACGCCACCTTTCGGATTCGTGCTGACGGGGCTCGGCGCGCACAGCAGCCGCACCATCATGCTGGCCGAGCTGCGGCAGTTGCTGGCAACCTGCCCGCCAACCGCCTCCTATCCGGACTACGGCGCCGCCATTCTTGACCACAACGTCCTGCACAAGCGCACACAAACCACACGTCGCAAGTCGCTGCACTACTTGCGCGAGCTCTATGATCTGCGCCCCGAGACCTTGCTGTTTCGAGCCCTGCGCGACCTCTGGTATCAGGATGAAGCCGCGCAGCCCATGCTTGCGCTACTCTGCGCCTTGGCGCGAGACCCCAGCTTTCGAGCCAGTGCCCGTGTGATTCTAAATACTCCGGTCGGGGCCGAAGTCACGGGGCAGATGCTGACAAACGAGGTCGAACCGCATTACAGAGGGCGTCTCAACGCCAACACGCTTGCCAAAATTGGCCGAAATGCTGCCTCTTCCTGGACCCAGTCAGGACACCTGATGGGTCGAACCCACAAGCTCAAGGCCACCCCCGCCGCAGGTCCTGCCGCCACCGCCTACGCCCTGCTGCTGGGCTATCTGTGCGGGGCCCGCGGTGAGGCGCTCTTCGCAACGGCATGGGCGGCCATAACAGAGCTGCCGGACCCCCAATTGCACGAGCAGGCGTTTGCGGCGTCGCGCTTGGGCTGGCTGGAGTACCGGCATGCGGGCGCCATCACCGATGTGCAGTTCGCATACCTGCTCAGGGAAGAGGGGCATGGCCGTGAGTGAGGTCGAGCTGCTGCTGCAACAGTATGGACGACTGGTGGGTATGCCCTGGTCAGACCGCTTGTCAGGCGCGGAAAAGGTGTGGTTTGTCGTCTATGAGCCAACCCATGAACGGCGCCTGCGCCTGCGCTTGCAGGAATTCCAGATCGTCACCGAGAAGGCCGGACACGGTTGGAAGTACGTTGACTTGACCGACACGTTCGCCCAGTGGATGGCGGGGCACCGCTACCGGGAATCGTACTTCAAGCGCCCTGAGCTGCTGACCGAGGCGGCCCTGAGCGGATTTGCCACCGCCGCCGCCCAGATCATCCAGGAGACTCTGGCCGGACCCGATGTCGATGCACACACGGTCGTTGCCATCGGTGGGCTGAGCTCGTTGTTCGGGATCGTGCGCGCGTCCGAGGTGTTGGGTCAGGTGGTTCAGGCAGTGCCAGGGCGCCTGTTGGTCTTCTTCCCCGGTCGCTACGAGAACAGAATCTATCGGCTCCTGGATGCCAGGGACGGCTGGAACTATCTCGCCGTTCCCATCACCGCAGAAACACAGAGATAAGCGCCATGCTCAATCGCGAAGTCTTCATCAAGGATCCGACCTCGTTTGCCATCCCCAACGATGGGGTCACGGTGGTGGGGGACCCGCAGAAACCGGAGGAGTGGGATGTCCTGCGCTATGAGCTGACGGCGTTTGTCTGCGAGGGCGAATACAAGAGGGGCCTGGCGCGCGTCCTATCGACCTATATCAGCCATCTCTCCCAACCCAAGCAGCCGGCGGTCTGGGTAAGCGGCTTTTTCGGCAGCGGCAAGTCGCATTTCGTGCGCGTGCTGCAGTATCTCTGGCACAACGTCACCTTTCCCGATGGCGCTCAGGCCCGTGGACTGGCGACGCTGCCAACCGAGGTGAACGATCTCCTGAGCGAGCTGACGACCGAAGGCAAGCGCCACGGCGGCCTGTGGGCGGCGGCGGGCAGACTCGGCAGCGGTCCCAGCATCCAGCTTGACGTGCTCAAGGTCCTGTTCCGCAGCGCCGGCGTGCCGGTGGACTATGGTCCCGCCCGCCTGGTGACCTGGCTGAAGCTGAAAGGGATCTACGACGCCGTCGCCGCCGGTGTCGCTCACCGCGGCGCCGACCTGGGCTTTGAGTTGGCCAACATGCACGTCTCGCCGGAGCTGGCGGAGAGCATCCTGGATGCCTATCCCGGCCTGGCCGGCGATGCCCTGGCTGTGTCCGACAAGCTCCAGGCGCAGTTCCCTGACAAGATGCAGATCGGCAATGACGAGATGCTGCAAGCCATGGAAGATGTGCTGCGGCTGCAATCGCAGACGCCCGGCAAGCTCCCGCTGACACTGCTGGTCCTCGACGAGTTGCAGCAGTCCATTGGCGAGCAACCTGATCGCGCCCTGGCCGTGCAAGGCATCGTTGAAGCCTGCTCGACTCGTTTTGGCAGCCGCATCCTCTTCGTGGGCACCGGTCAGGCAGCCCTGGAGTCGACGTCTCAACTTTCCAAACTGCAAGACCGCTTCACGGTGCGCGTGGTGCTGGAAGACAAGGACGTGGAAAAGGTGGTGCGGGAGGTGGTTCTGCGCAAGGCGCCGGACAAGCTGGAGGATCTCAACAAGGTCCTTGACACGGCCAGCGGCGAGATCAGTCGCCACCTGGCCGGCAGCAAGATCGGTCCGATGAGCGGTGATGTCGCCGATTTGACCCCGGATTACCCGCTGCTGCCCACGCGCCGGCGCTTCTGGGAGCGCGTGCTGCGGGCCATCGACCGCGCTGGCACGGCCGCCCAACTGCGCACGCAGCTCCGTGTGGTCCACGAGGCTGCCAAGAGCGTCGCCGACCGGCCACTCGGCACCGTGGTCGGCGCCGACACCCTCTACGACCAGCAGAAGTCAGCCATGCTGCAGGGTCGCGTCCTGCTCCAGGAGATCGCAGCCGCCATCGACGACATGCGTAAGGATGGATCGCCCGATGGCTTGTTGAAGGCGCGGCTGTGCGCCCTGATCTTCCTGATCGGCGAACTGCCATCCAGTGGCGTGGCCGCGCCCGCTGTGCGTGCCACGCCCGACACGCTTGCCGACCTGTTGGTGGAGGATCTGACCGCAGGCAGCGCCGGGTTGCGCGGCCAGATTCCGGGACTGCTGGCCCAACTGGCGGCGGACGGCACGCTAATGGCGGTGGATGGCGCTTATCGACTGCAAACCCAGGAAAGTCGCGAATGGACACGCGTCTTCAACACCCATTACGGTCGCATCAAGGCCGATGACCCGCGTCTTGCCGCCGATCGTTCGACGGCCTTCAAGACCGCGGTCCAGCAAACCCTGAAGAAGATCAGTCTTGTGCAAGGACAGAGCAAAACCGGGCGCCGCTTCGAACTATTCTTTGGGACCGAGCTGCCAACGGCGCAGGGCGAGGCCGTGCCGGTGTGGGTGCGCGACGGTTGGTCGACTTCTGAAAAGGCATTCCGTGAGGAAGCGCAGGCAGCCGGCTCCGACAGCCCGGTGGTGTTCGTCTTTCTGCCGCGGCTGGGCGACGAGGAACTGAAGTCCGCCCTGGTTGGGGCCGCGGCGGCAAAGGCAACCATCGAGGCCGAGCCCACGGCCAAGAGCAATCAGGAGGGGGCCGAGGCCTACCGGGCCATGGTTTCACGGCAGACCTCCGAAGCCCAACGGGTGGACAACAGCGTGGCGGCAGTGATCGCCAATGCTCGCGTCTACCAGGGTGGGGGTAGCGAGATCGCCGAGGACAGCCTGGCGGCTTCAGTCGAGGCTGCGATCGGCAACGCTTTGGCCCGTCTCTTTCCGAACTTTGCCATGGCGGATGATGCCAACTGGAGCAAAGTGGTCAAACGGGCCAATGAAGGCGCGGGCGACCCCCTGGCGGCCCTGGGCTATGCCGGCAATGCCGAAGACCATCCCGTGTGCAAAGAAGTCCGGGTCTTCCTGGGCAACAGCAAGAAGAAGGGCGCCGATGTGCGCAAGCAGTTCCGCGGCTCCGGCTACGGCTGGTCGGACGACGCCATCGACGCCGCCCTGCTGGCCCTGGTCGCCGGCAATACGGTGCAGGCAGAGCGCAACGGCCAGGCGGTGACGGCCAAACAGATTATTCACACCCAGATCGGCGTCACCGACTTCAAGAACGAGGCGGTGATCATCGGCGCCACCCAGCGGCTCGGCGTGCGCAAGCTTATCCACGATCTGGGGTTGAGCGTCAAGAACGGGGAAGAAGCCCAGGCCATCGTTCTGGTGCTGCAGAAGCTGGCCGACCTGGCCAACGACGCCGGCGGTCCGACCCCACTGCCGGAACGACCTTCCACCGAAGCAATCCGCGACCTTCAGGCCTTGAGCGGCAACGAGCAGTTCGTGGCTGTGTTCGATGCCCGCGAAGCGCTGCTGGCGGAGCATCAGGCCTGGAGCAAGGCCAAGGCCGCCAAAGAGGATCGGCAGCCGCGCTGGGCCCGGCTGCAGCGCCTGCTGGCCCACGCCGGCGGGCTGCCGGTTACAGCCACAATGAGGCCGCAGGTGGAAGCGATCACGGCGCAGCGGCTGCTGCTGGCCGAACCAGACCCGGTCAAACCGCTCCTTGACACGTTGACCGCCGAGCTGCGCCTTGCCCTGCAGCAAGCCCGGCAAAACGTCATCGACGCCCGCGAACGCGAGCTGGCGGCGCTGCAAAACACCGTCGAGTGGAACAAGCTCAGCGACGAGCAGTGGAAGGACATCTTCGCCCGCAACGGCCTGGGGCCGGTCCCGGTGCTGAACATCGGCGCCGACGACCAACTGTTGGCTGCCCTCGACGCCAAACCCCTGGACGCCTGGGCGACCGAAACACTGGTGGCGCCCACACGCATGCGCCAGGCCCGCGAAGAGGCAGCCAAGCTGCTGGAACCCAAAGCCGTGCGCGTGCGGCCGCGTTCCACCACCCTGCACAGTGCCCAGGAAGTGGACGACTACCTGGCTGGCCTGCGAACAGAGATAATGGCCTATATCCAGGAAGGAAATCCTGTGATCGTCTGATTCATTCCCATCAAGTTGACTGCTGTCGCCCGACCAAAAGTAATTCACTCAATTAACTTATCACTCATCTGAGTGAAAAAGTGGCGCTATGTCCGAATCATCGTTTCCAGTCCATGGGCGTTCCAACCAGGCGCCTGCCAACGACCGCGTTGAAACTCCCTCTGGCGCCGAACCTGCACAAGCGGATCCCAGGGGGTCAGCGGCGGCAGTGCTGAGGCTTGTGGACAGGTGGCTGGCAGAGGACAACGACTACGACGAGACCGTATGGCCAACGATTCAGCAGGACATCGAGGCCAACCGTTTGTCTGACCGCAGCCGGTTCCGTGGCTAGTTCCGGTGGGCCGAAGTGTCCCCACGGTCAGTAGTAACGACTTTAGTCGTTCCCCAGCGGCGACAACGACTAAAGTCGTCACTACCAGCCCTTGCCCCATCTACGCCCGCCCGTACTAGGTAAATCGACCTGGACACCCAAAACGAACCCATGTCCCCCCTCCCCTCCGACCTGCGCAAGCAACTCGAAAACGCCGTCATCGCCGCCCGCCGCGCCGCCGAACAGGCCGCGTCCGCAGCCCTGACCACCCTGGCCGTGGCCCGGCCGGAGCCATTTCCCACGATGGACACGGGTCAGCGGCAGCTGCGCCGCGCCCTGCGCGCCAAGGCCCGCCAACTGGGCGATGACATCCAGGCGGGCGACCTGCCGCTGCTGCGACACGAGATCGCCTACGAGCAGTGGCACCGCATGTTGTTCGCCCGCTTCCTGGCCGAAAACAACCTGCTGATGCACCCGGAGATGGGCGTACCCGTGTCGTTGGCGGAGTGCGCCGAGCTGGCCGCTGAGGAAGGCACCGCTCTCGGCACGAACACCAATGGCTGGGACCTGGCCGCCCGCTACGCCGGCGCCATGCTGCCCGGCATCTTCCCCGCCGACGACCCCACCGTGCAGGTGCGCTTCGCCCCCGAAGGCCGCCAGAAGCTGGAGGGCATCCTTGCCGGGCTGCCTCCGGCCGTGTTCACGGCGGACGATGGCCTGGGTTGGGTTTACCAGTTCTGGCAGACGGAAAAGAAGAAAGAAGTCAACGCCAGCGGCCGCAAGATCGGCGGCGCTGACCTGGCCCCGGTGACGCAGCTCTTCACCGAGGACTACATGGTGAAGTTCCTGCTGCACAACTCGCTGGGCGCCTGGTGGGCAGCCCGCCACCCCGATAGCCCGCTGGTAAAGACGTTCGAGTATCTGCGCTGGGTGGAGAGGACGGAGGACGGAGAACAGAGGACAGAGGACGGAGGACGGAGGACAGAGGACGGAGGACAGAGGGCAGAGGACGGCGATCCGCAATCCGCAATCCGCAATCCGCAATTCGCAATTCCGGCGGCGGGAACGTTTCCGGGCTGGCCGGACCGGGCCGCCGAGGTGACCATGATGGACCCCTGCGGCGGCTCCGGGCACTTTGTGCTGGCCGGGTTCGAGCTGCTGCGACGCATGCGCATGGAGGAGGAAGGACTGCCTGAGGCGGCGGCCGCCGATGCCGTCATCCGCGACAACCTGTACATGCTGGAGCTCGACCCCCGCTGCACGCAGATCGCCACCTTCGGCCTGGCGCTGGCGGCGTGGAAGGCGGGCGGCTACCGCACCTTGCCCACGCCCCACATCGCCTGCTCCGGCATCGCCGTCACGGGGCAATTGCAGGACTGGCTGCGGCTGGCCCGCGGGGATGAACGGCTGGTGACGGCACTGGAGCGGCTGTACCGGCTGTTCAAGGACGCCCCTACCCTGGGCAGCCTGATCAACCCCGCTGATGTGCCGCTGTCCGAACGTATGTTCACCGCCGATTACGAGGATGTGGCGCCGCTGCTGGAAAAAGCGCTGGCAAACGAGCGGGACGACCCGGCTGCGGCCGTGCTAGGCGCGGCCGCCGAGGGGATGGCCAAGGCGGCCAAGCTGCTGGCAGGGCGGTATACGTTGGTGGCGACGAATGTGCCATACCTAACACGCAGTAAACAAGGTAGGATTCTTTTCAGCTACTTGGAGAAGCATCATCCCGAATCAAGGGCTGACCTTGCTACTGCATTCTTGGAACGGTGTCGCACACTTGCCTCTCCAGGAGGAACCCACACTCTAGTCACCCCACAGAACTGGCTCTTCCTAAAATCCTACTCAAGTCTCCGAAGTCGACTCCTGACGGAACAGCAATGGAACATCGTCGGGCGTCTTGGATCAGGAGCGAACGCAACCGCCAGCTGGGAAGTATTACGAGGATTATCCGTCATCAGCAACAGCGCTGCCTCCAATGACCACTTACTGGCTGCACTAGATGCACCATACCCAACGGACGAGGGTAAGTCGGAGCATCTCAGATCGGGCCAGCTGGTCTATCTTCGACAACTATCCCAGTTGAAGAATGCTGGGGCGGCGATATCCTTTCACGAAACTGCTCAGGTGCGCAAGCTCTCTTGGTACGCTTATGGCCTACAGGGAATTGCCACGGCAGATCATACTAGATTCGGACGTTGTTTTTGGGAACAACCTCTTCCGTCAAACGATTGGGCTTTTCAGCAAAGCACTTTCAAGGCTATTAAGCTGCATGCTGGACGGGAACACGTTGTTTTCTGGCAGAGTGGTCGAGGTGATTTGGCAAACAGCTCACAGGCTGTTATTCGTGGCAGTAAGGCGTGGGGCAAGCAAGGTGTAGTGGTTTCTCAAATGCGCACCCTGCCTTGCACGCTCTACACTGGTGAACTTTTCGACAACAATGTAGCGATAATTCTTCCCAAGAGGCCCGAGTATCTTGCTGCCGTTTGGGCATACTGTTGCTCGCCGGAGTTCAGCGCAGACGTACGCAAAATAGACACGAAGATCAATGTCACCAATGCTACGCTGATTCAGGTACCGTTTAGTCTCGACCGTTGGCAGCAGATCGCAGAAGAAGCCGGTCCTCTCCCCGAACCCTACTCCAACGACCCCACGCAATGGCTGTTCGGCGGTCAACCCAGCGGCGCCACCGACTCACCGCAAGTGGCCGTGGCCCGGCTGCTGGGCTATCGCTGGCCGCAGCAGGCTGAAGACAAGCTCGGCGCCCATGCCGATGTCGACGGCATCGTCTGCCTGCCGGCGGTCAACGGCGAACGGCCTGCAGCCGAACGCCTGCGCGACCTGCTGGCCGCGGCCTACGGCGAAGGCTGGTCGGCCGCAGAGCAGGAGCGCCTGCTAGCCGCGGTGGGCTTTGGCAGCAAGACGCTGGACGACTGGTTGCGGGAGGGCTTTTTCCCCCAGCACTGCCGCCTCTTCCACAACCGCCCCTTTGTCTGGCACGTGTGGGACGGCCGCAAGGACGGCTTTTCAGCCCTGGTCAACTACCACAAGCTCGACCGGCCCACCCTGGAGAAGCTGATCTACACCTACCTGGGCGGCTGGAGCACCCGCCAGCGCCAGGAGCGCGATGCGGGCACGGCCGGCGCCGACGGTCGCCTGGTGGCGGCCCTGGAGCTGCAGAAGAAACTGATCGCCATTCTGGACGGAGAGCCGCCCCACGACATTTATGTGCGCTGGAAGCCGCTGTCCCAACAGCCCATTGGCTGGGAGCCGGACATCAACGACGGCGTGCGGCTCAACATCC
>CAZHTZ010000075.1:9887-18151 GCA_964535455.1 uncultured Caldilineales bacterium | reverse complement strand
CTGACGCGGCAGGGGGCCGTTGCCGCGTTGGTTGGGGGCGGAGGCGGGCCCGGAACCCGCGAGACCGATCTTTTGCGGACCGGGAACCTGGTGGCGGAGATTCACGGCCTGGTGTTGGCGGGCGCATCTGCGGTTGGCCTGGCGGCTGCCGATGGGGTGATGCGCTGGCTGTATGAGCGGGGCGCCGGCTTCGACACCGGCAGCGTGCGCGTGCCGATCGTGCCGGCTGCTGTCTTGTACGATCTGGCGGTGGGTCGTTCCGATGTCTGGCCCGATGCCGCGGCCGGCCAGCGCGCTTGCGATGCTGCCAGCACCGATCCTGTGCCGGAAGGACGCGTGGGTGCGGGCGCAGGCGCCACCGTCGCCAAACTGTATGGTCCCCAGGGCGCGCGACCCGGCGGGCTGGGAAGCGCCGCTCTGGCCCTGCCCGGTGGTGGTTGGGTGGCAGCGCTGGTGGTGGTCAATGCCTTTGGCGAGATCGTCGACCCGACAGATGGTCGCACGGTCGTGGCGGCAAAGCCGGGCGAGCGATCCGGCGACATCCCCTTTCCAGGTCGCAACACGACCCTCGGCGTCGTCGCCACGGACCTGGCGCTCACGAAAGCTCAATGCCTGCGCGTGGCGCAGATGGCGCACGACGGTCTCGCCCGGACCATCCGGCCAAGCCACACCCTCTACGACGGCGACACGCTGTTCGCACTGAGCCTCGGGCGCGACGCTCCCGGCGATCCGCAAACGATCGGCATCTTTGCGGCCGAAGCCGCCAGCCAGGCCGTCCTGCGCGCCGTCTCCGCCTCCATCCGTTTGATCCACCGGAGTGACCCATGAGGACGCACATCGACCCAGACGACGTCCGGTTCTTCAGCGGCCAGTCCAACCCCGGACTGGCAGCCGCCATTGCCTGCTACCTGGAGGTGCCGCTGGAGAGCACCAGGTTCCAGCGTTTCACCAACGACAATCTGCGCATCCAGCTCGGCGCCAGCGTACGCGGGAGGGCTGTTTTCATCGTCCAGTCCCTGGTCCCCCCCGTTAGCGAACGTCTCGTCGAGCTCCTGATTATGCTCGACATCGCCCGCAGCGCCGCGGCGCAAGAAGTTCATGCCGTCATCCCCTATTACTCCTACGCCCGCTCCGATAAGAAAGACGCACCCCGCATCTCCATCGCTGCCCGGCTGATCGCCGACCTGCTGGAGACGGCCGGGGCGACGCACGTCATGACGATGCAGCTCCACTCACCCCAGGTGCACGGCTTCTTCCGGGTGCCCACCGACCCCCTGACGGCACGCGGCCTGTTCACAGACTACCTGCTGCACAAGCCCGATCTCCAGAACACGAAGGCGATTGTCGTGGCTCCCGACGCTGGCAGCGCCAAATCGGCGGCCCGCTTCGCCAGCCAGCTTGGCCTCCCCGTTGCCGTCGCCAGCAAGACCCGCATCTCCGACACCGAGGTACGCGTGAGTGACATGCTGCGAAATCAGGTGAAGGGCTATCAGTGCGCCATTATTTACGACGATGAGATCGCTACAGGCGGCTCGATGGTGGAACTGTGCGGGCAGTTTGTGAAGAGCGATATCGAGCAAATCTATCTGATCTGCACTCACGGTCTTTTCGTCGGCAACGCCATCGAACGACTGACGGCCTTCCCGCAGGTCAAGGAAATCATTACCACCGACACGGTTCCCATCCCCCCAGAGAAGCGCATCCCGATCATGACCGTGCTTTCGGTGGCCAGCGTCTTCGGCGAGGCTATCCGCCGCAACCACCTGCGGATGTCGATCGGCAGCCTGTTCACGTTTGGGGACGAGGAAGATCCTGAGCAGGCGTGACGCCTGTCACTCCGGCACGGTGTTCACCCACGCCGTATCAGGTCAAAACCATCTGTCCTACGGTTTTGTCGCTGCCGCATCCAGCCCGTAGCGTCCATCGCTCAGCGGACGGCCGTTGGCCGTGGCGGCAAGCCGGGCGCCGGTGTCGGGCCGGTAGAGGCCGACGTAAATGCGGTAGTTCTGGCGTTGAACCCCATCAGGTAGGCTGAGCCGTAGGCGCTGGCGGATGAGGTCGCCCTGCTGCCAGTCACTGCTGGCCTGTCCGGGCAGGGCGGCCAGAGTGCCGTCCGACTGGGCGACGATGCGGTCCTGGCCGTCTGTCACGTGCACGAAGAACTTGGCGTCCGGCGGTGGAGCTGCCAGCGCTGCCCAAAGCAGGTCGAGCTGCACGGCGTTTTCTTTCTGCACCAGGTCGTAGTCCATCAGTTGCACTGCCTGACCATAGACCACTTCGTCGGCCAACCTGGCCGTGTCTCGGGACGAGCTGCCCTGAAATCGCGTTGGTGGCAGGTCAACGGCGCCGAGACTGAGGCTGGCGCCTCCTTCCGGCGCTGCATCGAGACCATAGGTCCCTGCCCGCAGACCGGTGGGGAGCTGCAACATGAGGGTCTGGGGCACCGCCTGCCGATCGAGCCAGGCCGGGGCCAAGTCCGTCTGTCCAGTTTGCGGCGTACCCAGCGTCTCGGTCCATACCTCTCCGGTCGCGTCCTTGATCCACACCAGGACAGCGGTCAGCGGTTCGGTCGCGGTGGCAAGGGTCGCGGCATCCCAATAGAGGGTGACCGGCATCTGACCAGTCGTGGGGTCAGTGACGCCCACCGTCCAACCCAGCAGGCGAAGCCCTGGCGCTGTCACCTGATCACTGGTGTGGTTGAAGGGCTTCGGCCAGGTATAGACCTGGGCCAATGTCACGCCCTGGCGCGATATCGTCTTGATGGGCTCCTTCAGGAGTGAGTCCACGCTGGTATCAAGCAGCGCGCGCTGGCGCTGGTTGACGTAGGTCACTACGTAGTCCACGTCGTTGGCGTACAGATCGGCGGCTTTGGGCAGGTCGTAGTAGAGGTCGTAGCTCTGCCCCTGGAAGAACGGCCCGAAGACATTTTGGCCGTACCAGGCGGCAGCACGGCGCGGCTGTCCGGCGGACCTCTCGTTCAGAAACCTGGCCGCCTCTTCCAGGCCCTCGCCCCAACCGACTAACATGACCCGGCTTGCCGTCCGCATGCCACCCAGGAGAGGGTTGTAAGCTGTAAGGTAGGTCGGACGATTGCTGACAGAAGAAACCGCCTGGGCAGCGATCAAAATGGCGGTGAAGACGAGGACCAAACGGGTGGCTCGCGCCGCTGCCCAGGGCCTGCCTCTGAGGAGAAGCCACAAAACGCCTACCCAGCCCCAGGCGGCCAGCAGGTCAACCGCCGGAAAGACAGGCAGCAGATAGCGGTCGAACTCCTTGTCGCCGAGGCTCATGAACAATCCGAACCAGATAATGAAACCCAGAACGGCAGCGGCGTCCCCCGCCGTGCGCTGGGCATCACGCCCAGCAGCGCCCGCCTTGGCATAGGCAGGTTCCACGGTAGACATCGGAGCGGTGGTCTCGGCGGTTTCGATCTCTGTCCTGCGCCGCCTGAGGAAGAGGCTGGCCAAAAGACAGATGGCCAGCACGAGCCCAATCAGGCTGACCGGCGTCGACCGCCAGAGCAGCACGGCGGGATAGAACAGGAGACCGGGACTGTCCACAGGCCGGCCCAGCCAAAAGTTGCCAAGCTCGTGCCCGGCGCCGCCGATGGCTGTCGAGAACTGCCAGACCCGCTGCAGGGTTGCCAGCGGCGCGACCCACATAGCAGGCCAGAGCAGGAAGACCACGGCCAGAGCAGGAAGACCGATCCAAACACAATCGATGATGGCAGATGTGATCGTTCGCCAGAACCGGCGCCATCTGCCGTCGTTGACAGCGGATTGCCGCTTCCAGGCGCTCCAGACGACCAGGAAGACGATGGGTGGCCCCAACGCCAGCGCAGGCGTCTTGGTCAAGAACCCTAGTCCGGCGGCGACACCACCGAGGACATAAAGGCGCCGATTCTGCTCGGCTACGCCAACCAGAATCGCCAGCCAGGCAATTGTGACCGTCGTAGCCAGCAGAGCATCCATGTGAAGCACACGACTGTGGGCCAGAAAGAACGGGTCCAGAAGCAGCAAGGCCGCGGCCAGAAGACCGGCGGCGCTGCCGAAGAGGCGGCGCCCCAATAGGAAGAAGAGCATCACGCCGCCGAGCGTTGCCAACGCCACTGGCAGCCGCAGCCAGGGGATCGTGTCGAGTCTATTGGGCTCGGCAGCCAGAGCAGCGGTCAGATCAGACAGCGTTTTCATGCCGGCCGGCGGGTCCACAACCCATTTCAAGAGAACCCCCCCGGTGCCAGCCCACATCACCGTCACGCCGGGATGGCCTGTGGTTATCGTGGCTGGCCAGTCTTGCCCCTTCAGCGCATCCAGAAACTGAGCGGTGCTCTGGCTCCAAAAACGCTCGTCGGGAGTCAGGTAGGTACCCAGCCCGGGCAAGCGCAACCACAAGCCCAGCAGAAACAGCGCCAACAGGGACAAGCCTGTCCACCGGTGAGTCATGGCCTCACTGTATCATGAATGTGGCAGGAACGCGAGGCCTCGGGCCGCAGAACGCTGATTAAAGGTGACAGGGGCAGGTTGCAGGGTGGTTACGGCTAGCTCGGTCTAGACGCGAGTAGGCGGCGGAGCAGGAGGAACTCAGAAAACCGTCGCTCGTAACGGGGCAATTCGCCAGACCCACGTAGTCGTGCTATGATTCACGGCTTCCCCGACCCTGTGGAGCGACGGGTTGGGTGGCCCAGTATTCGATGTGAGTGACAACGGTCGGTCCAGATGAGCGGAGGTCTTATGCGACGTATCGTACTCATTCAACCCAAGCGCGACGGCCGAATCTTCGGGAAAGCACCCGGTTCGCCGTACACGCTCATGCGCTTGGCGTCGCTCGTACCAGAGGAAATCCCTGTAGAAATATGGGATGAGAACGTGCGCGATCTGCCTATGGATACCGTGCGCGATGGGGATCTGGTGGGCATCACGTCGATGACGGTGACCATCCAACGGGCCGAAAGCATTGCGCGTCGCGCTAAGCAGCAGGGCGCCGGTGTTGTCGTCGGCGGGGTGCATGCCACACTGCTGCCGGAGCATACTGGAACCTTCGCCCATAGCGTCATGGTAGGCGAGGGGTATTTCACCTGGCAACAGTTGATCCAGGATTTTGCCGCCGCGGGCATCAAAGGCATGCAGCCGGTGTATCACGACGAACGGTGGGCTGATCTGAAAGGGTTGGCCGCCATTTCAGACCGCGTCATCCGCATGGTGGACGAGAACAACCACTATTGGACGCCTTACCTGGAGATCACTCGTGGCTGCCCTCGCAACTGTGACTTTTGCACGGCGATTCGGGTAAGCGGCAGGCGCATGCGGCTGCGACCGGTGGACGAGGTAATTGATGAGATTCAGCGGCGCAGGATCAAGCGTTTTTTCCTCACCGACGACAACTTCGGCCTCAACTTCACCACCGACCCGGCGTACTGTGCCCACTTGTTTGAGGCGCTGGCCAAACTCGATCTGAAGGGCTGGACCTGTCAGTCGGAGATGAGCATCGCCAAACACCCAGATCTCCTGGAAATGAGCGTCGCCGCGCACCTGGACAAGCACTTCGTCGGCTTCGAAAGCGTCAATCCAGACAATCGCAGCTCGTTGGGCGGCAAGTCAAAGGGCAGGGTAGATCAAACCCGCGAGGCTATTCGCATCATTCGCAGCACTGGCGTCGGAGTCGTGGGCTTGTTTGTCATGGGTTTCGACTCGGACACGCCGGCCACCTTCCAGGACATGTGGAACTTTGTTCGCACCAGCGAGTTGGACAGCGTTAGCACGACTATGCTGACGCCTTTCCCCGGCACGCCCTTCCGCGAGCTCCTTGAGCGTGAAGGCCGCCTACTGGACTCACCCTGGAGCCACTATGACACGGCGCACGTAGCCTTCGTTCCCAAGAACTTCACAGTGGACGAACTGCGCCAATCCTACGACTGGCTGTGTCGCAAGATCTACCACCCCCGGCAGATCCTTCGCCGCGGCGTGCGTTCACTGGTCCGTTACCCTCTTTCCGTGGCCGGCAACAAGGCTTTTGGCAGTTTCAGCACCGACTACGGATATCGGCGGACGTATGGGTATCGCAACACGCTGTAGGAGGGGAAAGGCGTAGAAAGCGCGGCGACTACAGGGCCCTGGCGCTGGCAGCGTCAGACCTGCCGACCGGCGAAACACGGAACGGGCTACGCCGTCAGGCGCTCCAGCCTGTCCACATAATCGGCCAGCACCACAAACGCTGCCTCCACCGGCTCCGGCGTGGCCAAGTCAACCCCCGCCGAAGCCAGGGCAGCGATCGGGTACTGCGACCCGCCAGCAGAGAGGAAGCGCCGGTAGGCCTCGGCCGCACCCGGTGCGCCAGCGCGGACGCGGCGGGCCAGTGCGTTGGCGCCGGAGATGCCGGTGGCGTACTGGTAGACGTAGTAGTCGGCGAAGAGATGGCCGTAGGTGGCCCAGTGGATGCCGATGTGCTCGCGATCGGCTGTCATCTCGCCGCCGTAGGTCTCGGCGAAGAGATCGGCCATCAGCGCCATCAGATCGCCGGCGGTCAAGGCAAGGCCCCGTTCGACGCGCTCGTGAACCGCCAACTCGAATCGGGCCAGAGTCGGCATCACGAGGAAGTAGCGATAGAAATTCGACATCGCCTCCTCGATCACACTGATTTGGAAAAGCGGGTCGCTGTGCGTAGCCAGCAAATGACCGCGCACCATGGCCTGGTGGAAGTTGGAGGCTACTTCGGCGGCAAAGAGGGAGTAGCCGCCGTAGATCGGCGGCTGTTGCTGCCACGTCAGATAGGAGTGCATGGAGTGGCCCAGCTCGTGCGCCAGGGTGCTGAAGCTGAGCATGTTGTCGTTGTAGCTCATCATGATAAAGGGATGCGTTCCCTGGGCGCCCCACGAGAAGGCGCCTGCACCCTTGCCCTGGTTGGGATAGAGATCAATCCAACGCTCCTCGAAACAGCCCCTGCGCATGATGGCGACATAGTCGTCGCCAAGCGGCGCCAGGCCTTCGCAAATCCAATCCACAGCCTGCTGGAAGGGCACAACCGGCGCTTGCGTGGTCAAAGGCGCCCAGACATCGTAGGGTTGCAGGACGTCCAGCCCGAGCAGCCGGCGGCGGAGCCGCCAGTAGCGATGCCAGGTGGGCAGGTTCTGGCGAAAAATGCCGATAAGGTTGTGAAAGACCTCGACCGGGATGTTGTTTTCGAACAAAGAGGCGGCAAGCGTCGAGCTATGACGGCGCACACGTGTGGCCAACGCGTTTTGCTTGAGCGATGTGACCAGGGTGCTGGTCAACGTGTTCTTGTAGGCCAGGTAGGGGTTGTGGTAGTTCTCCCAGGCCGTGCGCCGCGTCTCCCGATCCGGCTGGGCCATGAGCTTCATGAAGGTGCCCTGAGCGACCGCCATCTCATCGCCGCCAACGCCAGTGGCAGGGCGAAACTGGAAATCGGCGTTCGTCAGAAGGCTGTGCGTATTCGAGGCCCCGGCGAAAGGCTCGGCCAACAATCCCAACAATTCCTCGACCTCGGCGGAGCGCACGTGCGCCTGTTTGCGGAAGAGGTCGGCGATGCTGTGCCGGTAAACTGCCAGACGTGGCTCGGCTCGCATCCAGGCCTCCAGCGTGGCAGACCCGATAGCCAGCAGCTCTGGCTCGACGAAGGCGACGGCGCCTTGCACGTGGCCTATGAGCGTTTCGGCGCGACTGCTGTTTGCGGCTGCAGCCTGGTTCTGGGTGTCCACGGCATACGCCATGCCCGCATACACCTGCACCACCGCGGTGCGACGGCGCAATTCCTCACGCGCATCCAAGGCCTCGACCAATACAGCCGGACCTTCCCCCAGCCTTCCGCAAAAGCGTTCGAACGACGGCGCTTCCTGGGCGATCTGCTCCAGCTCGGCTTCCCAGGCTTGTGCGGACGCGAAGACGCTCTCGGCATTCCACGTGTATTCAGGAGCGATTTCACTACGTGAGGGAATAGGGGAATCTGTCATCTTTGCACTCAATCGTAAGAAACTATCGACAACGTAACAAAAGGGGATGCACGGCCCATTCTATCACGCATTACGCATCACGTATCACGCCCTCAGGACAGGTCCGTCCAGACACAGCAACCTGCCTTCGTGCTCACAGGAACCGCACAGCCCCATGCCACAACGCATGTAGGCCTCCCACGAACGTTTGGCCGGGCCGCCGCCACCCCGTGCCAGGGACCCCAAACCCGCCCAACCGCCCATCCGCCCCCCAGCGGCTCGCTTTCGCCGGCTTGCGCCTGGTGATCGACGGAATGACGGC
>CAZHTZ010000075.1:0-9877 GCA_964535455.1 uncultured Caldilineales bacterium | reverse complement strand
CTGGATCCCGGCGCTGCCGGCCTCGGTGGTCAGGCGCACTTCCGCTCCTTCGGAGCGCAAGCGGTCGACGAACACCAGATCGGCGGCGGTGCGGGCGCCGACGACCACGGTCATGGACTGGCCTGCGGCCGCCACCCGCCGCGTCAGAAAGCTCAGGGGCGCTACGCCATAGCCGCCACCCACACCCAGCAAACGCCGGCCCGCGGCAACAAAACCGTGGCCGAAAGGTCCTCGCAGCCAGACCTGACCGCCGGACTGCAGCCGATGGAGCAGCCGCGTGAACGGGCCCACGGCTGCCACTGTGATGGTGACCGGATCGGCGTCGACCAGGCTGAATGGCTTTTCGTCGAAGCGCGGCAGCCAGGCCATAAGGAACTGTCCGGGCTCGGCCTGCCAGCGGGCATCGAATACAAAGGTTCTGGTCCGATCGTTTTCGTCACGCACGGCGACGATGCGGGCGGGCTGAGGCAGGCAGATCGCAGGGAGCACGGCAGGGGCCACGCGGAAACCGTCCACCGTGCGTCAAACCGGAATGGGCGCGGGTGTGGGCGCCCAGTCGAAGGTCCTATCGCGATGGGCAAGGGCATGCACGGCGGCAGGCGTCTCGTGGCCGTGAACGGCCAGCCAGGCGGCCATTTTGTCGCGGATGGTCGTGAGCGCTTCAGGCCCGCGGTAGTAGACGGCGCTGCCTACACCCACGACGGTCGCCCCGGCCATCAACATGGCGATGGCATCGGCGCCGGTGGTGACGCCGCCCGTGCCGATGATGGGCGTGTCGGGCACGGCCTGGTGAATCTCAAAGACACAACGGAGGGCGATGGGAAGCAACGCCGGGCCGGAGATGCCTCCCCGCCCATTCTGCAGCACCGGCACGCCGCTCTCGACGTCGATGATCATTCCCGGCATGGTGTTGATGGCGCAGATGGCGTCGGCGCCGGCTTGGACCACGGCGCGGGCGATGTGACCGATGTTCGGGACGTCAGGAGCCAACTTGACGACCAGCGGCGTGCCGGGAACGGCAGCCTTGACAGCAGCAGTGACGGCGGCGGCGCTGGCGGCGCTGGCGGCAAATGGCTCGCCGAAATCGCTGTATACGTTTGGACAGGAGATATTGGCTTCCAGCAAATCAGGGCCGGCTTCTGCCAGCGTGGCGGCAACCCTGCCGAAGTTCTCGACCGTGTCGGCAAACAAGCTGGCGATCAGCCTGACGTTCAGTGGCGCCAGCCCGGCTTTGGCCTGGCGCAAGATGTCCACCTCGTGGGCGGCGCCGGGGTTGGGCAGGCCGATGGCGTTGAGCAAGCCGCCGCCCCAGGCAATGCACGTGGGGTTCACGTGTCCCCGTCGCGGCTCCAAACCGGCGCTCTTGCTGGTAACGGCGCCGCAGCCGGCGTGCGCCGCCCGCACGAGCAGGCTGGCCGTCGTGCCCCAAATGCCGGAGGCCAGGACCAGAGGCGTGGGGAGGGTGAAGCCGAGGAAGGAGGTGGAGAGGGACACGAGAGGAGAGAAGCGGGTGAGGGGTGGCGGGTGGCGGGTGGCGGGTAGGGGCGACCCCCTGTGGTCGCCCTGGGTGGCGAAATGTAGGGCGTGATGCGTGGTCGGTTGTCAGCGGTCAGCGGTCAGCTACTTGCCATCCTCCAGATAGCGGCGGACGGCCTCGACCTGCTGGGCGTCGATACGGCCGGATTCGTACAAGATATCCAGTAGGGTCGTGAAGGTCAAGGCAGCGTGGAGACGGACCCCGGCCGCAGCCAGCCTGGCGAATCCACCCTGCTCGCGGTCGATGAGCACGGCTGCGTCCGTCACCTGCAGGCCCGCTTCACGCAGGGTTTCCACCGTCGTGATCACACTCCCGGCGCTGGTGACCAGATCCTCGATCACCGCCGCCCGCTCTCCGGGACGGAACTCGCCTTCGATGACCCTTCCCATCCCATGCGTCTTGACCTCTTTGCGGGCGTAGATGAGGGGTAGACCCGTCTCCAGGCTGATGGCGGTGGCAATCGGCAGGGCTGCATAGGGAACCCCGGCCACACGGTCGACGACAATTCCGGCCAGCATGCCGGCGTACACCTGCGCCGCCAGGGCCAGCGTGCCGGGATCGCTCACCAACAGGCGCAGGTCGATGTAAACCGGCGACTGGATGCCCGACGCCAATGTAAACTCGCCAAAGCGGATGCAGCCAAGGGCGTGCAGCCGTTGGGCCAGATCGCGCAGCCGGTAAGACGGGACGCCTGCCTCTGCCGGGGAGACGGGCACCCGCAACTGATCGCTGAAGGCCTCGGCAGCCTGTCGCGGATCATCGGCCAGGGCAATGCCGCGACCGACATTGACCAGCACCCCTCGCCCGTCGCTGCGTTGGCCGGCCGCGACGGCCGCAGCGGCATCGCCCCCCTGGGCGCCCACACCGGGCACAAGAAACCAGGTCTGCGGGGTGAGGGCGCGCACTTCGGCCAGGGCCTCGGGATAGGTAGCGCCCACGACCAGACCAACGTTGCCGTCGCCCCAGGTGGGGGCCATCGTCGCGATGCGCTGGTAAAGCGGCATCCCCCACCGGCTCAGCCCCTGGACTTCCCCGGCGCTGGGATTGGAGGTGTGACAGAGCACGAACGCAAAGCGGTCGCCATACTCGGTGAACGGGCGCACACTGTCACGTCCCAGATAGGGGCTGAGGGTTACAGCGTCGGCGTCCCAGACCTCAAAGCAAGCGCGGGCATAGGCTGCGGCCGTGGAACCGATGTCACCGCGCTTGGCGTCAAGGATTACCGGCACATCGGGTGGGATGGCGGCGAGCGTCTGCCCGAGCAACTGGTAACCGTCCGCACCCAACGCTTCGTAGAAGGCAACGTTCGGCTTGTAGCAGGCTGCCAGGTCACCTGTGGCGGCGATGATCTCCCAGTTCCAGGCCAACGGGTCGGGAAAACGGCTGGGCATCTGTTCCGGGTCGGGATCCAGGCCCACGCAGAGCGGCGCACGACCGGCGTGCAGCAGACGTTCCAGCTTGAAGACGAAGCGGTTTGTCATTGCCAGCCCTCGTTTCTAGCAAGAGGGGCGCACGGCGGTGCGCCCCTCTTGTCGGCGGTAGAAAGGCGGTGGCCGACTCGGGGTCACCGGCGCCCATGATCAATACAGGAACATCGGTTTGCCCTGGACATGGGCGACTTTGGGCCGGTACTGGTCGACATCGTAGAACTCATCGACATCGACGCGCTTGACACCGCGTGTGGTGTAATCAGCGGCCACGTGGGTGTAGCGACCCTCGCGCAGCGCCACCATGCGACCGGTGGTGCCCTTGGTGGCCAGGTCGACGGCCAGGGCGCCGTAATTAGCGGCGACGATGCGGTCCAACGCGTCGGGGGCGCCGGAACGCATCAGATAGGCGAGCTGCTGGTAGATGATGTTCTGGCCGGTCAGCTCCTTGATCCGCTCGGAGGTCGTCAGGCCGATGCCGCCCAGTTTCTTGTGACCGTAGGCATCCTCTTCTCCGCTCTCGACGATCTGCCCTTCCGCCAGCATGGCGCCCTCGGAGATGGTCATCAGGGCGTAGTTGCTGGGATTTCGGCGCCTGTCGTCGACCAGCAGATTGGCCAGCTTGTGGATGTCGAAGGGAACCTCGGAGATGATGGCCCGGTCGACGCCGGCGCAGTAGGCGCTGATGAGCGAAGTTTCGCCGGAGTTGCGCCCGAACAGCTCGACGACACCGATGCGCTCGTGCGAACCGACCGACGTGCGCAGGTTGGTGATCAATTCGACGGAGCGGGTGACGGCGGTGCTGAAGCCGATGCAGTAGTCGGTGCCGTAGACGTCGTTGTCCATCGTCTTGGGGATGGAGACAACAGGGAAGCCCTCCGCATGGATGCGGGCGCCGTAGCTCAGAGTGTCATCGCCGCCGATAGGGATGAGTGCATCGATATGGAGCTGTTCGAGCGTCTCGAGCATCTTCTTTGTGCAGTCCAGATTGCCCTTGGCATTGACCACGTACTCAGACGGATCAAGAAACTCGGGCAAATCCTTGGCCTTGACGTTGCTTGGCTGCGTGCGCGAGGTGTGCAGAAAAGTGCCGCCCGTGCGGTCGATGGCGCGCACGATGTTCTTGTCGAGTTCGATCACCCACTTGCCCCAACTTTCGGCGTCGTCATGACGGTAGTTGAGCGGGCCTGCCCAGCCACGACGGAAGCCCAGCACGCGCCAACCTTCGTCGATGGCCCGATTGACGACCTGCTTGATACACGGATTCAAACCGGGAACGTCGCCGCCGCCTGTGAGCACGGCGAGTGTCTTGTTGGTTGCCATACAATCCTCAAAAGGGTGTCTGAAGATGGTTAGAGATAAGGTTAGGAACAAGTCAGACAGGATGAAGGCGCTGCCCATGAATGGCGTCAGCGCCACTCCCATTTATACCGTATCTTTGGAATTTTGACTACTCCACAAGGATGGACCTGCGAAGCCGGCGAACCTGGTGGGTCGGCCAGATCGCTCCGGGATGCGGGGCCTTTCAGGCGGGGCCCATCAGGCCTTACCGAGCACGGCCGCCAGCAACGCCATGCGGATGAACATACCGCTTTCCACCTGGCGGAAATAGGCAGCGCGGGGATCCTGGTCGACCGCATAAGAGATTTCGCCCACGCGAGGCAGCGGGTGCATGAGCACGGCATTAGAACGGGCATGCGCCATGAGCGCAGGGTCAATGATGTAGTGGTCCTTGACGCTGTCGTACACAGCCAGATCGGTAAAGCGTTCCTTCTGGACACGCGTGACGTAAATCACGTCAGCCTCGGCGATGACCTCGTGCACGTCCTCCACTTCAAGGGCCTTGTGACCGCGCGCCCGCACCTCGTTCACCATATCTGATGGCAACTTGAGAATGTCAGGGGCAACGAAGTAAAACTCGGTGTCGTAGAAGCTGAGTAGGCGCGTCAGGCTGTGGACCGTGCGTCCGTTCTTCAGGTCACCCACCATCGCGATCTTGAGGCCGTCCAGGCGACCCAACTCGTGCTGGACGGTGTAGAGGTCGAGCAGCGCCTGCGTGGGGTGCTCGCCGTGTCCGTCACCGGCGTTGATGATCGGTTTGGCGGCATAGTCGGCGGCGATCTGCGCCGAACCGACCTCGGGATGGCGCAGCACGATGACGTCGACGTAGCACTCCAGGGTACGCACCGTATCGGGAAGGGATTCGCCCTTCGAGACAGAGGAGTAGTGCACCTCGTTGATGGGAATGACATTACCGCCCAGGCGCAGCATGGCCGCCATGAACGAGGAGGCCGTCCGTGTGCTGGGTTCGTAGAAGAGATTGGCAAGCACCTTGCCGCTGAGCAGATCGGCCGAACCGAAGCGGCGGACGAGCGTCCGCATTTCGTCGGCGACGCTGAAGATGTAGGCCAGTTTTTCGCGGCTGAACTGGCGTACAGAGATGACATCCTGACCGTAGAACCCGTTGTCAACGTGGTCGGACGGCCGGGCGGTGCGCATGGCGTGGGGTTTGGGTGTACCTGAAGCGCTCATTGGACCTCCGTTTGGGGATGGGTGGTGAACGGGACCGTATTTGTGGGCGTCACGCCGCAGTGGAAACGACCTGACCGGCGCCGGGGGCAGCAAGAATTTGACCGTCGCGGAAGACCTCCTGTCCACGCAGAACGACCCGGAGGACGCGACCGCGGGCGGGCATCCCGGCAAAGGGCGACCACCCGGCGCGGCTCATCCAACCCTGCCGGGGAAAGTCATAGCGGGCATCGGCGTCCAGCTCGATATAGGTCTCGGCTTGTACGGGCAGCCCGTAGATGCGACGGGGGTTGGTGTGCATCTTGGCAACGAGATCTTCAAGAGCCAG
Source organism: uncultured Caldilineales bacterium (assembly GCA_964535455.1). Classification (GTDB taxonomy): domain Bacteria; phylum Chloroflexota; class Anaerolineae; order J102; family J102; genus SSF26. The sequence continues at coordinate 4,056 of CAZHTZ010000075.1, read as the reverse complement.
CCGCCCGTCGGCAACGGCCAGAAGCATCAGCGGCAGCGCCGTCTCAAGGCCGGGGACGCCGGGCGGCGGGTTATCGCCCTCCTTCTCGGCGGTGGTGTGGGGCGCGTGGTCAGTGGCAATGCAATCGACGATGTCGAGGTTGTCCCACAGGGCCTGGCGGTCGGCCTCCGTGGCCAGCGCCGGCCGCATCTGGCCGTAGGAACCCAGCCGGGGCAGGTCCGCCCCGGTCAGGTAGAGATGATGGGGAGTCACCTCACAGGTCACGCTCACACCCCGTTCCTTCGCCCGGCGGATGAGCCTGATCTCGCTGGCCAGGCTGACATGGACCACGTGCAGCCGCTGGTCATAAAGCTCCGCCAGAGCGAGACACGTGGCCAGCATCATGTCCTCGGCATGGACGGCAATGGGTCCAGGCCCGCGCCAGGCGGCGAAGTAGCCCGCCAGCGTTTCCAGGTCGGCAATGCGCAGACTGCCAAAGGTTTCAGACACGTAGATCTTGAGGCCACAAGCCCGGCGCCCGGCCGCGGCCGCCAGGGCCGGGGGCGTGTCGTTGGTGGCGCCCACAAAAACCCCGACATCGCAAACAGCTTTAGCTGCTGCCAGTCGGGCTTTCTCTTCCAGCCGCTCCAGGGAGGCGGTGGGTGGTCTCGTGTTCGGCATGTCGAGAACGGTGGTGAAGCCTCCCGCCAGGGCCGCACAAGTGCCGGAAAACAGGTCTTCCTTGTGCGTGAGACCAGGTTCGCGCAGGTGGACGTGAGGGTCGATCAGGCCGGGCAGTCGCAGAACGGGCATACAGACTCCACAAAAAACCCGCCATGGCGGGGCGTCACTGCCTCGGGCGGGTTATGCTATCCTCACTCTAGCACGCTTCGAGGACGCTGGCAATTCGGGGCGGGCCGACCGTCCCGAACCACACGCCGGTCATGAAACGCGCCGATTCACCGTAGAGGCGCTGGGGCGTGGGTAGGCGTACGGGTGGCGGTGACAGCACGGGTCGGTGTACGCGTCGGCGTCCGCGTGGCGGTGATGCTTCGGGTCGGCGTGCGCGTCGGCGTCCGGGTGGCGGTGGTGTTCCGGGTCGGCGTGCGCGTCGGCGTCCTGGTGGCGGTGGTGTTCCGGGTCGGCGTGCGCGTCGGCGTCCGGGTGGCGGTAGTGCTCCGGGTCGGTGTACGCGTTGGCGTCCGGGTGGCGGTGGTGATACGGGTCGGCGTGCGCGTCGGCGTGCTGGTGGGGGTGCGGCTTGGCGTCGCCGTGGGTGTCCGCGTCCGCGTCGGGGTTCGTGTTGGCGTGACAGTTGCGGTGGGTGTGACGGTGCTTGTCGCCGTCTCTGTCGCGGTCGGTGTCGGAGTGCCCGTGGGCGTGATCGTAGGTGTATCTGTCGGCGTGGGCGAAGGGCCTTCAGTAGGCGTCGCCGTACTCGTCGCCGTATCCGTTGCGGTCGGCGTGGGACTCCCCGTTGCCGTCGGCGTTGGCGTCGGCGTCGGATCGGGGGCATAGCTGGCCCGATAGGTGCCGGCCGCGGCCTCGAACATAGCGTATTCAACGCCCTTGATGGTATCGACCCGGTAGGCAATCGGTGTGCCAGCAAAGGTGATCCCGGTGAGGCGGCCGGCAGCGACGCTGATAGGCAGCATCGCCTGCAATCCGCGTGCACCCGTGCCCACAACCACGTCAAAACTCAATGCGCTGCCGTCCCAGACCAGATTGCCGAAGGAGGAATTGTTACGTCCATCCAGCCAGGCGAGCATTTGAGCAGCGGACACAAGAGGCACGCCCCGTGCCTGCGCCGAGGCAATCACTGCTGCCGCAGCCACTGGGCTCTGGCCGGGCACATCGGGTGTCAGGTCAACATGGATGTTTGTGCTGAAGGCGCCATAGTAGCCCTCAGGCCCCAACGTCCGGTCGAGCAGCGTGTCGACGGTGACGGGCCAGGGTTGGTTTTCGTCGTCACTCATCTGATAAGGAAGCTGGTAAACATCGATGAGCGCACCATCGACATCGGCGAAGCGCATGGGCATACCCGATCCCGTCATCAGCCCGACATGATCGGGATCGGAAGCCTGTTTCGGGTACTTGTAGTTGCCGTCCATGCGGATGCCTTTGCTGAGATTCACCTTGACCTGCGTGACCCAGTCGCTCCAGACGACACAATGGGTGCGCTCGCCGGAGGGTGCGGGGATGCTGGTATATTTGGCGCGCCAGGCGTTAAGTTGGGCGTTGGTGAACGACGCCAGCGTGGCGGGCGTCCAGTCGGCGCAATTAGTGTTCACGTGCAGGCCCAGATCAAAGCCATCAGCATAGAGCGCTGCCGCTTCCGTATTCGTCAGCTTGACCGCCGTGTAATAGTAGGCGCTGGCGCGTACGCATTCCCAGTCCTGTACCGAACAGCTGGCAGGGTCGTAGCTCTTGTACCAATTGAACCAGGCCAGGACGTCGGCCTGCTGGTGGCCGTCCCCGGTAAAGACGATGACTGCCTTCTCCCCGCGCGGAAAATACCAGAACCGGGGAAGCGGCCTGCGGTCAATATCCATGGCAAGGATGAGGTTGGTCAGGAGCCGCTGCTGCTCGTCTGCCTGGGGGATGGCAATCTTGCTCATGTCCAACCAGTCCGGCTGTGGATCTCCGGCGGCATTGCCGTAGAATAGATCGTTGGCGCGGATGGGAGGCAGGCCATCCCGTTCCTGGCCGGCCCAGGCGGGATTTCCCTGGCGGGTGTAGACGATGGAGCGTGCGAGATCGTAGGTGAACGCCGCTGCCTGTCCTCCGTGGACGCCGACACTGCGCATGCTGACGGCAGGTGAGGAGGTGGGTGTAATGGCGTTCGTGTATAGGGTGGCAATGCTGGTGGCACTGTTCAGCGTGTAAAGATCAGCACTGCCGTGGAACTGTATGGTCTGATGAACGATGCCTGTTCCTGGTCCGGCGTCAGCAACCGACAAATAGCCGTTGGCAAGCGTGGACGGCGTCGCCGTGAGCCCCAGTAACCCCGCAAGTTGTTTGTCCGGACGCATGGCGATGAGGTTACCGCCGGCAGTCACCCAATTGGTGATGAGGGATACCTGTGCTGGTGTCAACGTCACGGCGCTGAGGACAACGACCTCGTAGGCGTTAAGCATGGCACTGGTAAGGGTCGAGATGTCGGCGACCGCAAACTCGTTCAGCCCCTCCGTGCGGAGAATCTCGGCGTAGTATTGCGAAAAGGGATCGGCCGTGGTGGAGACAATGAGAATCGGCCCACCCGGCCCCTGAGCCAGCGCTGGCGAGCTGGTCATCTCCGCTTCCGTGTCCCAGGCATCGAAACCTCGTTCAGGAGCAAACGGCGTGCCGGCGGGGACGTCGTTTTCACCGGCTGCAGGCGGAACAGGCGTCACCCCGGGTTCTGCATCAGGCGGCGGCGCCTCGATAGCCAAGGTTCTGGAAACGGTGAAAGGCGACCCCGGGCGCGCAAAGGCCGCGCTCGGACTAATTGGCAGCGCTTGCAGAACAAGCAGACCAAGCATCAGAAGAAGGCACGTTCGCATGATACCCCCCGGGTAGCTGTCAAAAACAAGACACCACCAGCTTATGACTGAATGAAATCCCTTCGCCAAAGGGCCATTCATTATAGACCGTTTTCATGGCGTCGTCATAAGGTTACGCACAAAGCTCCGTCGCCAGCCAAGCCTGCTGGCAACTTGTGAATCCGACGTTGCACAGGCCTCGTCCTGGTGCTATGCTTCGACCGTCCCGGGGGTACTGACGCCAACCCTGCCACCATGTCCAGCCCAGACTCCTACTCCCCCTTCGTCGTCCTCCAGGCGGCGGTTACCGCCCTGACAGGCGGCGCCGTGGTCACACGACCCGATGCGCCGTCGCAGGACGATACCGCCCGTCCCACAACAGTACACCTGGCGGGGCAAGGACCGGGGTGGAAGCGTGGTGGGGAGGGCAGGGGCCGTGCCGGAAACCGGGGAGGGGTTGCAGGGTGCGGCGACCATGCACGCTGGCCCCGTCGACGACAAGGGCCCGCCGGTGCTGCCCCCCGGCCTGCCTCACTGGACCTACGGCCTGTTGCCG
>CAZHTZ010000074.1:16143-18231 GCA_964535455.1 uncultured Caldilineales bacterium | reverse complement strand
GGTGGCTTTCACTGACGATGGCATGCCGTACCTGGGTCCTGTCGCTGGCCTCGACGGGCTTGTCTTGGCGACGGCTTTCAAGTCGACGGTCATTATCACGCCCCTGGTGGGGGAGGCAGTGGCGCATTGGGCGCTGACCGGGCGCACGGATTTCGATTGGTCGGCGTTCGCACCCTCCAGGGAGATCGGGCATGGCGGCTGACGTGGCCGATGTCATCCTAATCGGCGGAGGCTACGCGGGTCTGTCGCTGGCCTACCATCTCGCCCGCCGGGGCGCCGGTGTCCTCTTGATCGAGGCGCGCAGCCTCGGCAGCGGCACCTCGGGCGCCAGCGCCGGCCGGGCGCAGGTCTCCGAAAGCCACCGCGGCAGCCACATGGATGTGGTCCTGGCCGGGTTGAAGCGTTTGGAAAGTCTGGAGGCAGAACTGGACTGCGGGTTCGAGTGGCGGCGACTGGGAAACCTGATGTTGATCGAGCGTGACGAGCATTGGCAGTGGTGGAGCGACCAGATCGCCTACCTGCAATCGCGCCAGGTTCCGGCTCAATTGCTGGATACGGTCGCCCTGGGCGAAGCCGAGCCGCTGTTGGACGCCCGCCGCTTTCGGGGCGCGGCCTGGTGTCTGGAAGGCCACCTGAACCCCATGAAGTTCTGTCAGGCCTGGGCCAGGGGCGCCCGACGACACGGCGCCAGGCTGCTTGCGGACACGCCAGTCACCGGCTTTGAGGTGACGGGTGACCGGGTCGTGGCCGTGCAGACGCCGTCTGGCCGCCTTGCGGCGAAGTGGGTCGTGGTGACCGCGGGCGCCTGGACCGGCGAGGTGCTGAGGCTGGCGGGCGCCAATCTGCCGGTGCGGTTCACCCATGCCGAGGCAATCATCAGCGAGCCGCTGCCGCCCGTGCTGCACAATCACGTGGGTCTGGCTGACTTTTACGAAACCATCCACAACCAATCCCAGGCCGTTTCCGTGGGGGTCGCGCAACAGAAGTGCGGCACTCTGCTCATTACCGAGGCCGTGGAAATGACACCGGCCATCCACCGCGCTAACAGCGCCTGGGGCATTCCCGGCATCGCCCGCGACCTCCTGGCGCTGTTTCCGACCCTGGCGAACGTACGCATCGTCCGCGGTTGGGCCGCTCCGAGCCCATTCTTGCCCGACGAGCAGCCCGCCATCGGCTGGATGCCCGGGCGCACGAACCTCTTTGTGGCCACCTGTTTTCATCTGACCATCACGACGATCCCCGTGCTCAGCGACTGGATGGCGGGGATGATCCTGGGCGATCCGGCGCCGCCGCTGCTGGCGGAGTTCGACCCGGCCCGCTTTCAGTCTGGCGACGGCAAAGAGTAACATGCGAAGCACGAGAACGGATTCCCACCTGCCCGCTCTCCCATCGTTCCTCTGTCGCTGGCGGCCCAGGCCGATGCCAATTCGTGATGATGTGTGGTGTTGCATCCAATTGCGCGCCTTGCCGGGTTGTGCCCTTGGCAAAGGGTGGTATAATGCACCCTTCCGTGCCGTTTTCCCACATCGTCTGATGTTGTGGGAGCGGGCGGAAAAGGCGCCACCTGGCAGAGACGATGATTGACCTGACTGCAGTGAACGTGGTAACAGGAATGGGCACCCTCCGCAGTGGAGTTGCCAGGGTGTTGGGGTGGGTTTGCGCCAAATTCGGTTCATTCGCTTGCCGTTCCCATCGATGCACCCTCACATAAGGAGGCAGTTATCGGCGAAACAGCAGTCTAGATCATACTCAACCAGCGTTCAACGGGCAGGCGCTTGCCGCCAGCCCGTCAAGTCCTGCCCGATTGCAGGCTCTTCAGTTTCACAAGGTTTTCCAGGAGGAGAAATGCGTTCCAAGTATCTTATTCTCGTGGTTGTCTCGCTGCTGCTGGCAATTGCGCTGGCAGCGTGCGGCGGCGCCGCCGCGCCCACTCAGGCGCCGGCTGCACCCACCGAAGCGCCGACCAAGGCGCCCGAACCGACCAAGGCGCCTGAGCCGACCAAGGCTCCTGCCGCCACCGGTGCACTGGGTGGCATGAAGATTGCGTTGTTGACGTCGGGTCCGATCAACGATGACGGTTGGAATCAG
>CAZHTZ010000074.1:13486-16043 GCA_964535455.1 uncultured Caldilineales bacterium | reverse complement strand
CGGGCAGATCGTCCTCGACGATGCCGGCAACGTCGTCACCGACAACTACCACAAGGGCGCGGCCGCGGCTCCCGCTGCTGCCGACCTGAGCGACATGAAGATTGCGTTGTTGACGTCGGGTCCGATCAACGATGACGGTTGGAATCAGACGGCGTACGAAGGGTTGAAGGCGTTGGAGAAGGAGGGGGCCGTGATTGCGAACACGGAGAACGTGGCGCAGGCGGACCAGGTGGACCTGATTCGGAACTATGCCGAGCAGGGGTTCGGCATCATCATCGGGCACGGATTCGAGTACGGTGATGCGTTGACCCAGGCGGCGAAGGAGTTCCCGGATGTGAAGTTCATCCAGATTGGCGGCATTGCGGAGAATCCAACGAACCTGGTTTCGTACGTATTCCAGGCGGGCGAGGGTGGCTATGCGGCCGGGATTCTGGCCGGGCTGATGGTGAAGGATGGGAAGTTGGGCGGCGTGGGAGCGGTTGAGATTCCCACGATTGCGGCTGACTTCAACGCCTTCAAGCAGGCGGCGATGGCGGTGAATCCGAACGTGAAGGACGTGCCGGTGTCGTACACGGGTTCGTGGGTGGACATTCCGAAGGCGAAGGAAGCGGCGCTGGCGCAGATCGACAGCGGGGTGAAGCTGATCCTGGCGAACGGCGACAATGCGAACGTGGGTGCGATCGATGCGGCGAAGGGGAAGGGGGATGTGTGGGTGATCGGATGGACGCGCGACCAGGCACATTTGGCGCCGGGGTTGGTGCTGACGTCGAACCAGCAGCGGGTGGACAACATTCTGACCGAGGCGATTGCCGAGATTCAGAAGGGGACGATCGAGTGGAAGAACCACACGGTCGGGTTTGCGGACAAGGCGCAGACGTTTGCGCCCTATGCCGAGGTCGTGCCGCAGGCAGTGCAGGATGAGGTGAACAGGGTCATCCAGGCGCTGGTCGACGGGCAGATCGTCCTCGACGATGCCGGCAACGTCGTCACCGACAACTACCACAAGTAGGCAACAGGCGTTTAGTCAACGATGCCAGGAAGCACTCCCATTTTCATGCCGGGGTGCTTCCTGGCATCCAACCCAGAGGCCCTCACCAAGAGACCCTCTCCAAGAGATCCTCTCCAAGACGCCGGTCGACCGCAGCGCCGGCAGCCGAATCATGGTCGCCAACCGATGTGGCTTGATGGCAGGTCGACTGGCCTCTTGCCTATTGGATTGCATTAGGATGGGTGCATGACGACAACAGCTCCCACAGTTGACAGAACGAAGGCAGTGGTGGAAGAGGAGGTCAGGCGCGCGGCCAGGATCGAGCGGATCCTGAACCTGGCGCTGCCAGTGGTCGCCGTGCTGCTCTCCTTCCTGGTCGGCAGCCTCTTTCTGATCATTCTCGGCGTGAATCCGATCGAGGCGTATTCAGCGCTGATCAACGGCGCCTTCGGGTCACTGCGCCTGACCACAACCACGATCACGAAGTCGGTGCCACTCATCTTCACCGGGCTGGCGGTCGTGTTGGCCTATCGTGGCGGCGTTTTTAACATCGGCGCCGAAGGCCAGCTCCTTATGGGCGCTCTTTTCGCCGTCTGGGTGGGCACGGTGGTGGCTCTGCCGTACCCGTGGCACCTCGTTCTGGCGCTGCTGGCCGGCTTTTTGGGCGGGATGATCTGGGGGGCGATTCCGGGGTATCTCAAAGCCGCCCGGGACATGAACGAGATCATTGTCACGATTTTGATGAACTACATCGCCATCTTGTTGGTGAGCTATTTTGTCCACGGTCCTATGAAGGAGCCGGGCTGGAATACGCAGACGGCGGCGGTGGCCGAGACCTCCAGGCTGCCGCTGCTGATCGAAGGCACGCGACTTCATCAGGGCATCTTTCTGGCGCTGTTCTGTGTCGTGCTGGTCGACATTTTGCTCTTTCGGACGACGCTTGGATACCGCATTCGCATGGTCGGAGCCAACAAGGCTGCCGCCCGCTATGTCGGCATCAGGACGACGACGATCATGGCCTTGACGATGGCCCTAAGCGGCGGGCTTGCCGGCCTCGGTGGCGCCGTCGAGCTGACCGGCGTGCAGATGCGTCTGATTGACAACTTCTCGCTGGGTTGGGGCTTCGGCGTCATCGCCGTCGCCCTCATCGGCTGCCTGAATTCCAGGGGCGCATTGGTGGCGGCCATTTTCTTTGGGGCCCTGCGTAACGGCGCCAACACAATGCAAACCGCCGTGCGCATCGACGTGGTGGTCGTCTATGTCATCCAGGGCCTGGCGATCATCTTCCTCATCGGCGGCGCTGCCGTCAACAAGCGCCTGGCTCGCTGGCTCAATGCTCGCGCCGTCAAGTAGGTAAAGGAGAGGATTCGTGGAAGTCATTGCCCTGATCGGATTACTGAGCGCAACCATCCGCATGACCACGCCGCTCCTGTTTGCGTCGCTCGGGGGCTTGTTCAACGAGCGCGCAGGGGTGATCTGCATTGCCCTGGAAGGCGAGATGCTGCTGGGCTCGATGGTCGGTTTCATGGTTTCTTTCTACACAGGCAGCCCCTGGCTGGGGCTGTTGGC
>CAZHTZ010000074.1:0-13386 GCA_964535455.1 uncultured Caldilineales bacterium | reverse complement strand
CGGTGCTTTTCGAGCACATCCCCTTGGTCTACTTCGCGTTCTTGATGGTTCCGGTGGCGACGTTTATCTTCTACCGCACGACCTGGGGCCTTTCCATTCGCGCTGTGGGCGAGCATCCGCGTTCCGCCGATACCCTCGGGGTACGGGTGCCGTTGGTGCGCTATCTGGCTTTGATGTGGGCGGGGGCGATGGCCGCCGCCGGCGGGACCGTACTGTCGATCGGTTACAATAGCACCTTCATCGAGGGCATGATCGCCGGCCGCGGTTTCATCGCCTTCGCCGCCATCATCCTGGGTAAGTGGACGCCGGTGGGAACGCTGCTGGCGACGCTTCTGTTCGGCTTTGCCGACGCTCTGCAGCTCCGCCTGCAGGCTGGCATCTTTGCGCCTGTTTTTCACGCCCTGGGCATCAGCGAGATTCCCTACCAGTTCGCCGTCATGCTGCCGTACGTGGTCACCCTGGTGGCGCTGTTCTTCATCGGCAGGATGAGCTGGCCGGCAGCCGCCGCGATCCCTTATAACCGGGAAGAGGGTTGAGCATGAGCGAACAACTCTTTCTCCGCATGGAGAACATCACCAAGACGTTTCCCGGAGTTGTGGCAAACGACGATATCAACTTCGACGTGCGTCACGGCGAGATCCACGCCCTGTTGGGCGAGAACGGGGCCGGGAAGTCGACCCTGATGAACGTGCTCTATGGTCTTTACCAGCCCAACCACGGACAAATCTATCTCGACGACAAACAGGTGACCCTGCATTCGCCGGATGACGCCATTGCGCGCGGCGTCGGCATGGTCCACCAGCACTTCATGCTTGTCCCGCCGCTGTCGGTGACCGAGAACGTGATCTTGGGACTCCCCGGCGGCCGGGGCATCCTGCTTGACCATGCGGGCGCCAAGAACCGCATCGAAGAGATCTCACGCACCTATGGCCTTGAGATTGCACCCGATGCCATCATTCGGGACCTGTCGGTCGGCACCCAACAGCGCGTCGAGATCATCAAGGCCATCTATCGCGGGGCCAGGCTTCTGATCCTCGACGAGCCCTCCGCCGTGCTCACGCCCCAGGAGATCGAGGGCCTGTTTGCAGTCATGCGCCGCCTGGTGTCGGATGGCAAAAATGCCATCATCTTCATCTCGCACAAGTTGGATGAGGTGATGGAGATCAGCAATCGGGTGACGGTGCTGCGTGATGGCAAGGGTGTGGCCACCGTGAACAGCTCTGACACAAGCAAGGTTGAGCTGGCGCGCATGATGGTGGGTCGCGAGGTTGTATTCCGCATCAACAAGCCGACAGTTCCGGTAGGCGACGTCGTCCTCGACATCCGCAACCTCGTGGTGAACGATGACAGGGGTGTCGCTGCGGTACGCGACCTCACGCTGGAACTACGCAGCGGCGAGGTGGTTGGGTTGGCGGGGGTGGATGGCAACGGGCAGAAGGAGCTGGCCGATGCACTGGCCGGGCTGCGCACCCCGGAAAGCGGCTCCATTTCCATCCTCGGAAAGGACACCACCCGGATGAACGCCGGTGACCTGCTGGGCCTGGACCTGGCCTATGTACCCGAGGATCGCCAGCGTGAGGGTCTGACCCTGAGCTTCTCGATTGCCGAAAACCTGGTCAGCAAGTCGTTCTGGCGACGGCCCTTTGCGTCTCGGGGTTTTCTTCATCGCGGCGTCATCAAGGACAACGCCACAAAGCTGATCGAGCGCTTCGACGTCCGCACCCCCAGCATCGATCTGGCAGCCCGCACACTCTCTGGCGGCAACCAGCAGAAGTTGGTGCTGGCGCGCGAGCTGGCTGAACAACCCAGGCTGGTGGTCGTGGCCCAGCCGACGCGAGGTCTGGACGTGGGCGCCACGGAGTTTGTCGAGCAGCGGGTGCTCGAACAGCGCGCACGCGGCGGCGCCATCCTCTATATCTCCACGGAGCTGGATGAGATTCTCAATCTCAGCGACCGCATTGCCGTCATCCATCGCGGCGAGATCATGGGTGTGGTGCGACCAGAAGAAGTCACCGTCGAAGAACTTGGCCTGATGATGGCCGGTTCCAAGAAGGAGGAATCTGGCGCCAGCGGCTGAGCGCCGTGTTGCGGTCTTTTTCAAGTTCTAGCGAGCCAACTCCATTCTACCGAGATACAACACTATGACCCAATCGACGGATTTACCTCAGATGACTGCCTTGAGCGGGCGCCAGTTCACCACCCACGTGAGCAGTCGCCATCATGCCATGGCGGGGGCGGTGATCGCCCTGGCGGCGGCGCAGGCGGCGGCGCTGGGCGAGGTCTGCATGCGCATTACCCGCGACCACCTTGTCGCCCCATCCGCTCAACAGCAGGCAGATGACCTCATTGATCGGGTCACTGAGTTCAAGCAGCGACTGCTCGACTTGACCGACACGGACGGCTCAGCGATCACCGCCTTCGTCGCCCTGCGCGAGGCGGGACAGGAGTTGGCCGGTCAGGACATGCTCTGCGCCTTGCCCGTCGACATGGGTGAACTAGCTTTTCAGGGCGCCAGCGCCTTGCAGGCATTTCGCCCGCTGGTCATCGACCAGGTCCACGACGACCTGGAGATGGCATTGACGCTGCTCACGGGCGCCACCCAGGCTTGCACCCTGCTGCTCGACAGTAACCTGCGCATCTGGCCCGACCCGGCCCTCATCGCCAAGTACGAGCCCATTCGCGCCAGCTTGGAGGCAAATGCCAGCCAACTGACGCCTGTTGCTCGCTTGCGAGCGCCGTGATACCCACCCTGCGACATGTTCATCCCATTCACTTTGACCTGAGGCAAGCCCTATGACCCGCTACAAGACCGTCTTCACCACCGAACGCGGCCACCGGCACCAGCAGGCCGCTCTTGGAGCGGCGCCAGGCATTCTGGAAATCACGATGCTGCGCCAGCCAGACCGGGCGACGCTGCTCAGCAATCTGGCGGAGGCCGAATACTACATCTCCGAGCGCGTGGGCGTCATCGATGCCGAGATGATTCGGGCGGCGCCCAACCTCAAACTCATCCTGCGTCTGGGCTCGCTGACCTACGACATCGACACTGATGCGGCGAAGGCCGCGGGTGTGGTCGTGTGCTATTGGCCGGTGGGCAGTGTCATTCGTGTGGCCGAGCACATGGTGCTGCAGATGCTGTCCCTGAGCAAGAAGCTGCGAGAGACCGAGGCGATTGCCCTCCAGGCCAGCACGGAATGGGGCGAGAGCAAGCGCACCGACGAGGACACTTTCGCCTACAACTGGTCGAAGCGCTCAAACGTCGAAGGGTTATGGCAGCGCACCATTGGCATCATGGGCTTTGGCGAGATCGGCGCCGAGTTGGCCCGCCGCCTGCGAGGCTGGGACGTGAACCTCCTTTATGCCAAGCGTCGCCGCCTGCCCGAGTCGCTCGAGCAGGAGTTGGGCATGACCTATGTGGACGAGGAGTCGCTCTTCCGCCAGAGCGACTACATTGCTGACCTCTTGCCTTATTTTCGCAACACAGATCTGATGATCGGCGCCGGGCATTTTGCCGGGATGAAAGATGGCGCTTACGTCGTCGCTTGTGGCAGCGGCAGTGTTATCGACGAGGCCGCGCTGGACGCAGCCGTCCGCTCGGGCAAGTTGGCAGGCTGCGCCCTGGACACTTTCGAGTGGGAGCCGATCAAGGCCGACAACCCGTTGCTCGCCCTGGCAAGGTCCGGCTACAACGTGCTATTGACCCCGCACATCGCCGCCGGCGCCACCGCCGCCGCCGCCAGGGAACGCCTGGGCGACTACAGCAACATCGTCAGCCACGTTGAAGGTAAACCCATCAAGTATCGCGTGGTCTGACATGAGACGGGAATGCCTATGATAACCACCCTGATCGAAAACGGCGCCATCGTCACCGTCGATGACGCCCAACATGTCTACCAGCAGGGCTACATTCTCGTCGAGGACGATTGCATCGCCGCCGTAGGGCAGGGCGAAGCCCCCGCAGCCTTGCGGCGCTCCGCGGACACGACCATCGACGCCACCCTGATGGCGGTCATGCCGGGCATGATCAATGGCCACTCGCATCTGTTCCAGACCTTCATCCGCGGCCTGGCCGACGACAAGCCCCTGCTTGACTGGCTAAAGGCCGCCATCTGGCCTGTGGCTCAGGCCCTGACTGAAGAGGATGCCTATGTGGCGGCATTGGTGGGGCTGGTCGAGAACCTGCGCGGGGGCGCTACCTCCGTTATCGATCACCAGTACATCCATACAGAGCCGGGAAATGACGATGGGGTATGCCGGGCCGCCGAGGAGTCGGGCATTCGCTTGTTGCTTGCACGCGGCTGGGCCGATATGGACTATCACCCCGCCTTCATGGAAACGGCCGAGCGCATCGTGGCCGAGACCACGCGCCTGCGCGAGACGTGGCAGGGGCGCGCCGATGGCCGCATCAGGGTGGAGTTTGGTCCGCTGATCCCCTGGGGCTGCAGCGACGAAACGATGACTCAGACTCATGCCCTCTCGCAGAAGTGGGGCGCGGGCACACACATCCACGTGGCCGAAACCCGCATCGAGGTGGACATGAACCTGGCCAAGCGGGGTAAGCGCCACATCGAGTGGCTGGCCGACGTCGGCGCCTTGGGCCCCGACATGCAGCTCGTCCACAGTGTCTGGCTGAGCGACCATGAGATCGACTTGATCGCCCGGCACCATGCGGTCGTCGTGCACTGTCCCGTCAGCAACATGTATCTGGCTTCTGGCGTCGCTCGCGTGCCGGAGATGCGCCAGAAGGGCATCACGATCGCCTTGGGCAGCGATGGTCCCGGCAGCAACAACTGCCAGGACATGCTCGAGGTGCTCAAGACGACAGCACTGCTGCACAAGGTGAGCACCTTGAACGCGATGGTGCTGCTGCCCGAAGATGTGCTGTGGATGGCCTGCCGGGGTGGAGCCGTGGCCTTTGGCCAGCCTGACCTGGTCGGCTCGCTGGAAGTGGGCAAGAAGGCCGACATCGTGCTCATCGACCTGGACACCCCCCTGGCAATGCCCGTGCATCGCGTGCCCTCGGCCATCGTCTACAACTGCTCGGCCCGGGACGTGGACACCGTGTTCGTCGATGGACGCATCCTGATGCGTCACAAAGAAATCCTCTTCCTGGACGAGAAGGCGCTGCTCGCCCGCGCCCGGCAGGTATGCTCCAGTCTCTTTCAGCGTGCAGGCGTCGTCGTTAATTGACATAACTTCGAGTTCCATCCAACCGAGTGAGCGAGAAAGACAAGCATGGATCCCAAAGGCAAGACCGCCCTTGTGACCGGCGGCGCCGTACGCGTGGGTCGGGCGATCACGTTGGGTTTGGCGCGAGCCGGCGCCAACGTTGTCATCAACTACAACGCCTCGGCGCAGCCCGCCGAAGCCACCGCAGCCGAGGCCAGGGCGCTTGGCGTTGACGCGCTGGCGGTGCGCGCGGACATCAGCGATGCGGAACAGGTGGCGGCCATGGTGTCCGCGGCCAAGGAGCGCTTCGGCCGTGTGGACATCCTGGTGAACAACGCCTCATTGTTCCGGGAAACGCCGTTTCCGACGGAGGACCTGGAGGGCTGGCGCCTGGTGACGGGTATCGGGATCAACGGTCCGTTTTACTGCGCCAACGCCGTCGCCCCCTTGATGTTGGCGCAGGGCGCCGGCGCCATCGTCAATATCGCCGACCTTTCGGCCTGGGAGCCCTGGCCGGGGATGATCGCCCACAGCGTGAGCAAGGCGGCGATCCTGGCTCTGACCCGGCAGTTGGCGCTGGAACTGGCCCCGGCGGTGAGCGTGAATGCCGTCGCCCCTGGTCCCGTCATGCCTCCGTCCGACTACACGCCCGAACGCATTGCCCGTGTCGCCGATATGACCCTGCTGGAACGCTGGGGCAGTCCGGAAGACGTTGTGGAGGCAGTGCTGTACTTCATCCGCGCCAACTATGTCACTGCCGAGGTCATCGCCGTGGACGGCGGCGAGCGGCTGGGGCATCGCAAACATGAGATCGGATAGAAATAGATCGCTGGGCTGCGGCCAGGCGGGTTTGCGGTATAATTGGCTTCAGTATGACACCCTGTCTGGCCCGACCTGCCGAGGAACTCACAATGCACGCTTATCGGACTGTTAAGGCCATCGCCGAGGATGGCTCCCTTGAGTTGAATCAACTGCCCTTCCCAGCAGGGTCAGTCGTCGAAATCATCGTGCTTGAATTTGAACGACGAGCCGACCCAGGAACCTATCAGCCGCTGCGGGACAGTGTTATCAGATATGACGATCCGATGGAACCGGTGGCGCTTGATGACTTGCCTTGTTGACGGCTGACTCAAGGATACGCGCCTATCAACATGTGGTGTTAGCTGACGAGCCAGGCGTTGCCCAGTCGTGAAACACACCAACGTGCTTTGCACCCGACCTTGCCAACGCGTACTCGATCGTGAGCTGTCCAAACACCCTCCGACTAGCGTCTCATGAAATGGTGTAGATTGCGATTGCGTGTTTCTGGATGAGCAAGGTGAAAGGGGGAATCCGTAGTCGTCGAGGCTGTGGGCATGTGGGCTGGCGGCAGTATCGGCTGGAGCGCAAGGTACGATATAATGCCACCGAAGAACACCCGATTGGACCAACAAAGTGCGCTTACTGTTTGAATGGGATGCCGCGAAGGCGGATGCCAATTTGAGGAATGAAAGACGTGACTAACATCGAAGGTGATGAGCTCCGTGAGGAGTATGACATCCGTCATTTGCTTCGTGACGGCGTGCGCGGTAAGTACGCCGAACGCTATCGCCAGGGCACGAACCTGGTGCTGCTTGCGCCCGACGTTGCCGACGCCTTCCCGACGGAGGATGCTGTCAACGAGGCGCTGCGCCTCGTCATTGAACTCTCCAGACTCCCTACTGTGGCTCAGGGTCATTGACTTGACGGATTGTCGTCGTCATTTCTGGTTGGCAGCCAATGCGTTTGTCACTCATCAGGTACAGGACGGCATGAACTCCCTGAGGTAAGGGCTAGATGTCCAAGCGCGGTGAGGTTCTCGTTGCCATCCTGAACAACAGACTTGACTTCAACATTGCCAGAGACCAGCTCTGGTATCGTATTCCTGTCAGCAGCGTCCAGAAGTGGCTCAAGGACTGTTGGCCACCGCAATGGCTTGCCTTCTATCAGACAAAGGTGTTTGGGGATGAGGCGCACGCTATACACTACTATGGCAAGGTGATAAGGATCCGAGAGGTCTATCGATGGCAGCTCTTCCCAGATGAGCCACGAGACGAGAAAGGCATGCGCCGCTACTACCAGATCGTTCTGGGCCGTTTGGAGCAATTGCCGCAACCCATAAGAAGCCGGCGTTTGCGAAGAATCGTTTTCATACCCACCACGCTGCAGAAGTTCGCGAGTGCGCAGGAGATCAATGATCTCTACGCCGACAGCCCATTGGAGGACCTGTTGTGGCAGCAGTTGAAGCGTCTTGACATTCAGGCCGAGCGCCAGGAGTTCATCGTTATCGGTGGCTCCACCTACGCCTTGGACTTCGTGGTTTACTGCCAGCTCGGCAAGCTTGATATCGAGACCGACGGCGACACCTGGCATTCCAACCCTGAGAAGGCGGTGGTAGATAACCAACGTGACAACGCTCTGGAAGGAGCGGGGTGGAGTTTGCTGCGCTTCAGCACTCCGCAGTTGCGTGAGCGCATGCCGGAGTACTGCGTGCCCACCATTGTCAAGACGGTGAACAGCCTGGGAGGGGTCGACGAGGGGGGTGTCATTCCTCGTCGCATTGACTTGGACGCACCGGAGGGTCTGCACCAGCAAGGTCTGTTCGACGGTCTCTGAAAGCCGGTGCACGGTGTATAATGAATCCGAAGGCGACATTTCTTGCTGACTTGCGCGTCTCTGTGAACCACCATGTTAGACCGAATTGCTATTAGCCCTGACATCCATTTTGGCAAGCCCTGTGTTACCGGCACGCGGATCACGGTGCAGAATGTGCTCGAGCTGGTGGCAGAGGGTCTGTCCTTCACCGAGATTTCCAGGGACTACTACCCCGAGCTTTCCGACGAAGATATCCGTGCTTGCTTGCGATACGCCACTGCCCTGGTTGCCGCTGAGGATATCCATTTGGCAACTGCGGCATGAGATTTCTACTCGACCACGACGTTTACCTTGTGACCTTTCATTTTCTGCGGAGTCTCGGTCATGATGTGGTGCGTGTATCCGAGATCGGGTTGGCGAAGGCAACTGATGAGGAGTTGCTGGTAGTGGCGCAAGAACAAAGGCGACTTTTTGTGACACGTGATCGTGATTATGGCAATCTGGTGTTCGTGAAGGCTGCCGGTACGGGTGTCATCTATCTGCGCATGCTCCCATCTGAACAGGCCGCAGTACATGCTGAATTCGAGAGGGTGCTGACAAGCTACACGGAAGATGAGCTTAGCCATGCATTCGTGGTGGTTGAGCCAGATCGCCATAGATACCGGAGACTGAGCACTTGACCCAGGAACCCAGACCCACCGTCGCCAGCACCTTGAACAGCCTGGGTGGGCTGGACGAAGGCGGTGTCATTCCGCGTCGCCTTGACCTCAACCCGCCCGGTGGACTGCACCAGCTTGGTCTTTTCGACGGTCTTTGAAAGCCAGCATACGGTGTATAATGGCTGCGCAGGTACGTTGCTTTTCAGACGCTTGACTTGCATTGAATTGCCGAATGCTCGCGTTCTCATCGAGGTTGACAGCAGTTGTAGTTCATGGACCGTGAAGTTGAGATACTTGGCGAAATTGCCGATATCGAAGTCATCGCAGTTGGCACCTCGATTCGTCAGATCCAACGACTGCGGCGAGTATACGGTCAGGGACGCTGGCGCAAGCTTAAAGGCCAGGCCCTCGTGCGTCTGCCGGACAATACCGTGTGTCTGGCCGAGGTACACTGGTATGAGGCCCAGGGCGTTGGCCGGAAGGAGTTCAAAGTCAAGCGCCTTCTCCCCTAGTGGATACCCATGAATCAACAGGACTCTGAACCACAATTCGTGATCTGCGTTAAGAACGAGGGCTATCGCGCGTCTTTGGAACTGCGCAAGCTCTATCAGGTCGTGCCGGATGCTACGGCTGATGCGCATCACATGATCCGGGTGATCGACGAATCGGGTGAGGACTATCTTTATCCGCTTGATTACTTCTACCCAATATCGTTGCCGGAAGCGTTGGTCGCAACGCTGTCGGTCGCGGCCTGAGGGGCCATTATGCCCACCGTCGCCATCACGCTCGGCCAGCAGCACTACCCGCGCATGATGAGCGCGGCGGCGTGGCAGACGCTGGCCGCGTTCGCCGATGTCAAACATCACCCTGGCGACGAACCGGCGACCAAAGCCGATCTCCTCTCCCTGCTTCCCACTGCCGACGCCTGCATCACCGGTTGGGACGTGGCCAGCCTCGACGCCGACGTGCTGGCGGCGGCGCCACGCTTGCGGGCCATGGCCCACACGGGCGGAAGCGTCAGGCGTTTCGTTTCCGAAGCCGTCTGGCAGCGTGGCATCCACGTCACCAGCTCTGCCCCGGCTCTGGCCCGCGACGTGGCCGAGACCACGGTCGGGCTGATGCTGGTAGGGATGAAGCGCATCTGGCCGCTGGGGCACCACGTACGCCAGGGCGGCTGGCGCGAGACAACCTGGTGGCCGGCGCGCGAGCTCTACCGCAAAGAGGTGGGCATCGTCAGCGCCAGCAACGTCGGCCGCCACGTCATCGACCTGCTGCGACCTTTCGGTGTGCACGTGTTGCTCTACGATCCCTTCATCTCGGTCGAGCAAGCGACAGCGCTGGGGGCCGAAAAAGTCGACCTGGACGATCTCCTGCGGCGAGCTGACGTCGTCTCGCTCCATGCCCCGGCCAAGCCCGACACTTACCATCTGCTGGATGCTCGCCGCCTGGCGCTGATGAAGGACGACGCCCTGCTCGTCAACACCGCCCGCGGCACCCTGGTCGACGAGCCTGCGCTTGTCGCCGAGTTGACCAAGGGGCGTTTCTTCGCCTTCCTCGACGTCAGCGACCCCGAGCCTCCCGGCGCTGATAGCCCCCTGCGCCGTCTGGACAACGTCGTTCTCACCCCCCATATCGCCGGCTGCATCGAGGACTGTACGCGTCTGGGCGAGCTGGCCGTGGAGGAACTGCGGCGGTTCTTTGCCGGCGAGCCGCCGATCTATCAGATTACCCCCGATATGTTTGCACGTATCGGTTAGAACTGAAAACGCTTGCGAGCGACTTCTTATCCAATAGCTTGCGAACTCACCTTCAGACTCGCAAACACATCATTCCAATGAGCACAACCCGCCGTCTCAATCGCATCTTCCGCCCTGATGGGCGGTCTCTCATCTTCGCCTTCGACCACGCCATGATCGACGGCCCGGCACCGGGGTTGGAGCGCCCGGCCGAGGTGCTGGCGCAGGTCGTGGCCGGCGGCGCCGATGCCATCCTCACTACCTACGGTCTCGCCACCCGTTTTGCCCGTGAGATCGCTTCGCTCGGTCTCATCCTGCGCCTGGATGGCGGTGGCACCAGGCTGGGCAAGATGGGGCCGGGCTCGCAGTTCTACACGGTCGAGGATGCGCTGCGCACTGGCGCTGACGCTGTGGCCGTGTCCGCCTTCCCCGGCTCGCCGCAGGAAGAGGCAACCCTCCGCACTCTGGCGCAGGTGGTGAGCCAGGCTCATGCCTGGGGCCTGCCCGTGATGGGCGAGATGGTGCCGGGCGGCTTTGACAGCGGCCCCGAGTTCCGCACCGCCGAAAGCGTCGCCATCAGCGCCCGCGTGGCCGCCGAGTTGGGCGCCGACTGGGTCAAGGTGCCCTACGCCGCCGGATTCGGTCGCGTGGCGGAGACCTGCTACGTGCCTGCCGTAATTCTGGGCGGAGCGAAAAAGGGAAACGAATTGAGCATGCTGGAGACTATCCGCACCGCGCTCGATGCCGGCGCCGTTGGCGTCGCCATCGGTCGCAACATCTTCCAGGCCGAGCATCCGGCGACCATGACGGCAGCCATCGCCAGTCTCGTCCACGACGATGCCAGCGTGGACGAAGCACTTGCCATCCTGCATGCGCGGTCGCTCTGACTCAAAGCCTGCAGCGGGCCGGCACCCCCACCGATCGGGGCGCGTCCCACACGGGTCTACCGGCTTACTGGTCCTCCGCTCTCCGCTACGGTACACTTGACGTTATCATCCGAACAAAGGAGTTCCAGATGGCTCGACTCAAAGCCTATCACCGTCCCACCAGTGCTGATGCAGCTCTGATGCTGTTGAGCCGCCGTGGGGTCCACACAGCGCTCATCGCCGGGGGGACGTACATCAACGCCCGGCGCGATGTGAAGGTCGACGAGGTCGTGGACCTGCAAGCAGCAGGTCTCGACGAGTTGCACCGTGCAGGGGACCGCCTGACCGTGGGGGCCATGGTGCGTATCCAGACTCTCGTGGACAGTCCCGAAACGCCCACAGTGCTGCGCAATGCCGCCCGCCGCGAGGGTCCCAACACCTTCCGTCATGTGGGCACCATTGGTGGTGCGGTGGCGGTGGCCGATTGGGAAAGCGAGTTCCTCGCCGCTTTACTGGTGCTTGACTCCGACATCAATGTGCAGACGCGAGAGGGGCATCGGGTGTATGCATTGGCGGAGTTCCTAAGCGATGTGCCGAAAGCACTGGATGGCGGCTTGATCACGAGCATTACTCTGGCAACGCCTGGCATGACCGCCAGTGACCGGGTGGCCCGTACTCCGGCGGACAATCAGATCGTCTCGTCCACTGCGCGCCGTGACCTGCTGGGTCGCATTCACCTGGCCTTGAGTGGCGTGGCATCCACACCCATTCTGGTAGTGCCAGATGACGTGGCCGGCTTGAACCCGCCGGCCGACTTTCGAGGCACCAGCGCCTACCGTCGCCAGATGGCGGTGATATTGAGCAAGCGCGTGCTGGCTGCACTGGCCTGAGGAGGACAGACATGGACATCCATTTGACCATCAACGGCGAAAACAAAACGCTTGTCTGCCAGCCAGGGGACACCTTGCTGCGCGTACTGCGGCGGGAAGGCCACTTCAGCGTGCGCTATGGCAGCGAAACGGGTGAAACGGGTGCTGCCGCCATTCTGATGGACGGCGAGTTGGTGACGGCTGACATCCTGCTGGCGGCGCAAGCTGCCGGCCACCATATCGAGACGGTTGAGGGCCTGTCCCACGGCACCGACCTGCATCCCATCCAGGAAGTCTTCATGCGCACGGGCGCCATCCAGTCGGGCTATGCTACCCCGGCGATGGTGCTGGCGACGAAGGCGCTGCTGGCCAGGAACCCCAACCCCACCGAAGCCGAGGTGCGCGACGCTCTCTCCGGCATCCTGGATCGCGAGACCGGGTACGTCAAGCCGGTGCAGGCGGTGTTGGAGGCCGCTGCCATCTTGCGCGGCGAGGCGCCTACGCCGATCGAGCCGAACGTAATCAAGCCCATCACGCTGCCCGGCCAGGATTTTGGCGACCTCATCCGTCGCATGGGCGGAGGCTTCGCCCTTGAGGGCTCAAGCCCGAAGGGGGAGCCTGCAGGCGGTTTTGGCGAGACACCGGACTTGGCCGGCGGCGGACCTTCCACGAGCACGAAGCGCATCGTCCTGCCCAAGTTCGTGGTGGCGCCCGAAGCACCGGCGCTCCAGGTCGTCGGCAAGTCGGAGATCAAGGTCGATGCGCTCAAGCTGGTCAAGGGCAACGCCGCCTTCACCGACGACGTGGAAATGCGCGGGATGCTCTATGCCCGCCTGCTGACCAGCCCGCATGCCCACGCCCGCATTCTGGACATCGACGACAGCGAGGCGCGTGCGCTGCCGGGCGTGCGCGCCGTCATCCACTACAAGAACATTGCCCGCGTGCGCTATGCGTCCGGCGGCCAGTCCTACCCCAACCCCAAACCCTACGACCAGGTCAGCTTCGACAACAAGGTGCGGCATGTGGGGGACCGGGTGGCGGCGGTGGCGGCGGAAACGATCGAGATCGCTGAGGAGGCGGTCAAACGCATTCGCGTCTCCTACGAGGTGCTACCCGCGGTCTTCGACGAGAACGAGGCCATGCAGGACGGAGCGCCGGTGATCCACGACGAGCCGGACATGGAAGGCGCCTACGACGCCGGCCACAACATCAGTCACCACATCCATGCCACCGTAGGCGACGTGGAGAAAGGCTTCGGCGAGGCCGGCCTGATCTTCGAGAACACCTATCGCGTTCATCAGGTGCAGCCGGTTCCCATCGAGCCGCACATTGCCATTGCCTATTGGGATTCGGATGAACGCCTGGTGATCCGGAGCTCGACCCAGGTGCCGTTCCATGTGCGTCGCATGGTGGCGCCGCTGCTGGGACTGCCGGTCAAGCGCATCCGGGTGATCAAGCCGCGCATCGGCGGCGG
>CAZHTZ010000073.1:11781-18330 GCA_964535455.1 uncultured Caldilineales bacterium | reverse complement strand
ACATCCCGCCCCCTGTGTCCACAAAGGTTAGTTTCCAGAGTCGAGATCGATGGCGCCTTCAGCAGCCAGCCATTCGATGACTTGGCTATTGGACCGCCCCAATAGCTTTGAACGGGGTCTGAGAAGCTACCGGCGCCTGACATAGTGAAGGCCAGACATGCCCTAGCACATCCGGGCTTGGTGAGAGCTGCTGATGGCATGGGCGCCTCGGTAAGACGGACGTCGCCCAGGTCCATGTAGACGATGCGTGTGGGGGTAGGGCCAGCCCGACTGCTCCAGCAGCCACGTGTAGCTCCAGACCTGCCTGCCGGTGGACTTCGCG
This sequence comes from uncultured Caldilineales bacterium, assembly GCA_964535455.1. Lineage (GTDB taxonomy): Bacteria > Chloroflexota > Anaerolineae > J102 > J102 > SSF26. Next base: position 18,008 of record CAZHTZ010000073.1, on the reverse strand, counting down.
GGGCGCGGGCTGGGCAATGCAACTGTGGGGCGCCGCACGACGCCTGCGCAAGAACCTCTTCGACTGCACTGGCAGATAGGGGCGCTGTTGCAGCCAATGCGGGTGCGGATATCGGTGTCACAGCAATTCCAATTATGACTCCCCTGAAAAAAGGTGATCGCCAGTGGAAACTGTCACTTTGATGGCCAAAACTTGGCCTAAGTCGCCAGGTTTTTACCATCAAAGTGACAGTTACCTCCGACGATTACCTTTTTTCAGGGGAGTCAATTATGGAACTTGTGCGACCCTTGCCACCGGTTGAAACCGGTGTCTGAGACACAAAACCCGTTAAAACGGGTTGAGGAGTGCCGCGCCAACGTGCTTCAGCACGTTTTTTATCTCAGCCTGGGAATTCATTCCCAGAGCAAGGCACATTTGGAACCGCACTCCGCTGTCGATACCCCCTTGACAACCGTCGCGTCCTCTGCTAAACTATGTGCAATTGCACGCTGTCTGTGCAATTGCACACCTCCGAGTCACATGCCTGATCCCGAACTGCACGAACTGTTGGCGGAAGTGGCATCGCTCTACTACGAGGAAGAGCTCACCCAGAGTGAGATCGCGACGCGGCTGGGGTTGTCGCGGGTGAAAGTCTACCGGCTGCTGAAGCAGGCGCGTGACGAGCAGGTAGTGACCATCGTCATCGATTGGCCCATCAAACGCGATGCCAGGCTCGAACATGAGCTGTGCCAAACCTTCGCTCTGTCCGATGCGCTCGTGATGCAGTCGTTGTCGGCCGATCAGGTCGCCGGCCTGCACCAATTGGGCCAGCTCGCCGCCCGCCACCTGGAGCAGGTGCTTCAAGACGGCGCCACGCTTACGGTCTGCCTGGGAAGGTCGACCTACGAGACGATCAATGCGATCCGGCCCGGTTTTCGCGCCCATGTGCGGGTGGCCCCGGCATTGGGAAGTATGCCGTTCGCCATGCGGGAAATGGACAGCGGCGCCCTGGCTCGGCGGCTGGCGCAGAAGCTCGGCGGCGATGTCTTCGACCTCTCGGCCCCGGCGATGGCCGACAGCCCCGCGGCTGCCGAGGTGCTGCGCAGCCAGCGCGACATCAAACGGGCGCTGGACGCCGCCGAGAATGCGGACGCGGCTTTGCTTGGCATTGGCAACCTGGACCCGGCGCAGTCAGGCTTTGTCAAGGGCGGATTCATGACGCCGGAAGAATTGGCGGCGCTCACTGCCGCCGGCGCCGTGGGGGACATTGCCGGACGCATCTTTTCCGTCGACGGGCAGTTCCATACGAATCCCTACGGTGATCGCATCATTGGCATCAGCTTCGAGGCGCTGCGCCGCATCCCCCGGACGATCGCCGTGGCCATGGGTTTGGAGAAGACGAGCGCCATCTGTGGCGCGCTGCGATCAGGAGTCATTCAGGTGCTGTGCACCGACGACCGTACGGCAAGCGCCGTGCTTGGCATGGCGAATGGCAGTGGCCGTTAACATGGTGGTTCCGATCTTTCGAGGCGAGGGCCGTATCTCCTATGAGCCGCGACCACTTCCGGCGGTAGAAGCGCCTGACGACGTGATCGTGCGCATCGAGGCCTGCGGTGTCTGCGGCACCGACCTCAACATTCTGGCCGTTCCGTCGGCGCACAAGGCCACCCCCGGCATTGTCATCGGCCATGAAGGGGTCGGCATCGTCGGCGAGGTGGGCAGCGGCGTGTCAGGGTTGCAAGCCGGAGACCGGGTCGTCGTCGCCAACCGCCTGACCTGCGGCAAATGCGCCTACTGTCGCCGTGGGCTCGACAATCAATGTACGAACTACCAGACCATCGGCACCACGTTGGACGGCGCCTTTGCCCCTTACCTGCGTGCGCCCGCCCGCGCCCTCTGGAAGATCTCCCCAAGCGTACCACGCGACGATGCCGCCTTGTTCGAACCGCTTGCCTGCGCCGTGGGCGCGGTGAGGCGGGCGCCCTTCCAGGTAGGCGACAACGTCGCCATCATTGGCGCCGGGCCGATGGGCCTGCTGTTCGCTCTCATCTACCGGGCCATGGGCGCCGGCAGCATCATCCTCATCGACATCGCACCGTTTCGACTGGAGTTTGCCTTGGCGATGGGCCTGGATGCAGCCCTCAATGCCACCGAGATCGAAGTCGCCGCCGAGGTCAAGCGTTTGACGGGATTGGGCGCTGACATCGTGGTCGACGCTGTGGGCAATCAAATGGCACAGGCCACCGCCCTGGCACGCCGGGGCGGGCAGGTCATCCTGTTTGGACTGCGCCCGCACGACAACCCTCCCGTCAACCAGTACACGATCACGCGCTATGACCTGACGGTGCACGGCGCCTTCGTGGGTCTGCATCCTTTCGCTCAAACGATCCAATTGCTGGAAAGTGGGCGTGTTCAGCCGTCAGTGCTCATCACCCATCGCCTCCCGCTGACCGAGTTGGAGCGGGGCGTGGAGCTGATGCGAACCCAGCAGGCTATGAAAGTGCTCATCGATATGGAGATGTAGACCAGACTTCACATTCCCACACCCAACAAGGAGAACAACGCATGGCAGACATGATTGGCAAGGTGACCCAGCAGTGCAAGATCGCCGCCGGTCTCTTCTGGGCCGACTACGCCGTCCTCGGCGCCCAGATCAAGGACCTGGAAGAGGCCGGCGTTGATTGGCTGCACATCGAGGTCCGTGACGGCAAGTACATGGACTTCGGGATGCCGCGCGGCGGCTTTGACATTATCGAAGCGACCGGCGCCAGCACCACGCTCGAGGTCGAGGCCCAGCTTCAGATGTACCGCCCGACCTTCGATGTTTTCGACCAGCTCAAGGACCTCGGCGTCAACATGATCAGTCTGCCCATCGAGACGACGGGCGAGATGATTTTCCAGCAGATCACCTACATCAAGGAGAAGCTGGAACTTAAGGTGGGCGTCTGGGCGTGGCAGGGCGTGCCGACCACTGCCTTCGAGCAGTTTATCCATCCCTATGTCGACATCATCGAGTACGAGAGCCGCGCGCCCTTCTGGGTCAAGCCTCAGCCCGGGAAAAGCCCGCATACCATGGACCCGATCATGGTGAAGACCCTGCGCAAGTTGCACGACATGATCGTCGAGGCAGGCATGGAAGGCCAGATCGAGCTGATGGAGGATGGCGGTCTCAACGCCGGCAACGTGGCCGAGTTCATTGCTGCCGGCATGACCGTTGGCGAGTTCTCTTCGCCCCTACTCAAAGGTCCCGGCGGCAAGCTCAAGCCCGGCACGGGAGACATCGCCGCCGCGGTGCACAAGCTGCGAGCGGTGATGGATGCCGCCAGTGTCCAGCATCGCACCGTGGACGGCCGGCTAAAGTAGGGGAGAAGCAGGCGGAAGGCGGGTCTCGCCTTGAGCCGGAGCCGGTCTACCGCCTGCTTCTCCCAACGATTCGCGAGGCGCACGATGATGAAACCTCTTGGCATCGGCATGATCGGTTACGGCGGCATTGGGCGCGTGCATGCCATGGCCTATCGCTCACTGCCCTTCCACTATGGCCTGCCCGAGGCCACCTTCAGGCTGTTGGCCGTGGCGACCACGCGGCTGGAGACGGCGCACGCGGCCGCGGCCGAGACCGGTTGCGGCTTCTGGACGACTGACTACCACGAGTTGTTGGCCCGCCCCGACGTGGATGTGGTGGACGTTTGTGTTCCGAACCACATGCATGCGGCGATCGTCGAAGCCGCCGCCGCCGCAGGCAAACACATCTACTGCGAGAAGCCGCTGGCCATGAACGTGGCAGAGGGCGCACGCATGGTGGCAGCCGTGGCCGCAGCCGGCGTCAAAACACAGATGACCTTCAATTTCCGCTTCTTCCCGGCCGTCATGCGTGCGCAGCAACTGGTCAAAGAGGGTTTCCTGGGCCGCATCTTTTCGTTTCGCGGCCGCTACTATCGCTCCAGCTACATTGACGCCGCCAAACCACTCACCTGGCGCCAGCGCAAGGACATCGCCGGCGGAGGCGCCCTCTTCGACATCGGCTCGCATATCCTGGATTTGCTCTACGCCCTTCTCGGCGACTTCGGCGCCGTCCAGGCGACAATGGAGACACTGATCAAGGAGCGGCCCACAGCGGCGGGGCCGTCGGCGGCAACCGCGGCGGTGGATGTCGATGACATCGCCCTCCTGCACCTGCGCCTGGCCGACGGCCGCGACGCTGCCGCTGGCACGCCGGGCGTGGTCGAAGTCTCGCGCATGGGCACTGGGCTGACCAACGATTTGGGCTTCGACATCTTCGGCGACAAAGGCGCCATTCGCTTCAATGCCGTCGATCCCAACTGGCTGGAAGTGTATGACGTGCGCGACGCCGACCAGCCTATCGGCGGCATGCGTGGCTTCCGCCGCATCGAGACGGTGAATCGCTACCCCGGCCAAAAAGCGCCGGACTGGTCGATGACCCCGGATTTCGTGCGCACCCATGCTGAATGCCAATACCAGTTCCTCAGGGCTGTGGCCGAGGATCGACCTGCACGGCCGAATCTCGCCGATGGCCTGCACATCCAGGCGGTCATGGCCGCGGCGGAACGCTCGTCGGCCGAGGGCCGTTGGGTGAGCGTTGCCGAGGTCCTGGCCTGACTCTTGAAACTCCACGACACCGCGAGAACAGGAAGTGAAGCAACGCAAGTTCTCCAGTCTTCCTTCATCCTATTGACCGCTTAACCCTTTCCCACTCTGGCAAGTTACAGGAGAAGCTCCCATGTCGTACAAACGAATTCTACTTGGCTGCGCCCTCGTCCTCGTGTTGGCGCTCGCTCTGAGCGGTTGTGCTGCGCCGGCGGCGACACAGGCCCCGGCCCCCACCCAGGCGCCCGAGGCGACTCAAGCCCCCGCTGCCACTCAGGCCCCGGCGGCTGGCGATGACAAACTGGAAGTGTTCTCGTGGTGGACGTCTGGCGGTGAGGCAGCCGCCCTGGATGCGCTGTTCACCACCTTCAAGGCTATCTCGCCTGGCACTGAGATCATCAATGCCACGGTGGCTGGCGGCGGCGGCTCAGCGGCGCGCGGCGTTCTCCAGACCCGCCTGGCTGGCGGCGATCCACCCGACACCTGGCAGGTGCATCCCGGCTTCGAGCTGCTCGGGCAGTACGTCGAGGCGGACTATGTTGACCCCATCACGGACCTGTACGCCTCTGAGAAGTGGAATGACGTCATGCCGAAGGGTCTGGTCGACCTGATGACCAAGGACGGTCAGATCTACGGCGTGCTTGCGGGCGTGCACCGCGGCAACGGTTTCTGGTACAACAAGAAGCTGGTGGAGAAAGCCGGCGTGACCGTCGCCGCCACCATGACCCCCGATGAGTTCTTCGCGGCCGCCGACAAGCTTAAGGCTGCGGGCATCACCCCCCTCTGCGTCGGCGACTCCGGCATCTGGGCAACGGCGCAGTTGTTCGAGAACACCCTGCTGGGCGTGATCGGTCCCCAGAAGTACCTCGGGCTGTGGAACGGCTCCACGAGCTTTGCTGATGCCGACGTCAAGAAGGCCATGGAAACCTACGGCAACATGCTCACCTACCAGAACGACGATCACTCGGCCCTGTCATGGGACCAGGCGATCAAGAAGCTGATGGAAGGAGGCTGCGCCTTCAGTTCCATGGGTGACTGGTCCTACGGTGAATTCGTCAACGCCAAACAAAAGGACAACGTGGACTTCGGCTGGGTGAGCCATCCGGGTACGGCCGGTTCCTTCATGATCGTGGCCGATGGCTTCGTCCTGGCCAACAAGGCGCCACACCCTGAACAAACCAAGAACTGGTTGCGCGCCATCGGCAGCAAGGCCGGTCAGGAAGCCTTCAACCCGCTCAAGGGCTCCATCCCAGCACGCACCGATGCCGACCGCTCGAAGTTCGGCCCCTACCACAACTGGTCGATGGACTCCTTTGCCAAGGACGCCCTGGTGCCCAGCGTGGTCCACGGCTCCGCCGCACCGGCCGACTTCCAGCAGGCGTTCAACGACGCCGTCACTTCCTTCGTGGTCGACAAGAACGTTGACGCTTTCTCCGCCGCCCTGGTAGCTGGAGCGAAATCCTCGGGCTTCGGCAAGTAATCCTCCCACCGCGGGTGCGGCTGCCGGCCGCAAGTCGTCGGGCGTACTGGCTGCGTTCTGGACCAACGTTCTCGACAACTTGCTCGCTGGCAACCGCACCTGCGGCACACTCGTGTTCGTGTGTGAGGCTCCGCCATGACTTCCGCCTCGTTGCCGCAATCCA
>CAZHTZ010000073.1:0-11681 GCA_964535455.1 uncultured Caldilineales bacterium | reverse complement strand
ACTCGTGTTCGTGTGTGAGGCTCCGCCATGACTTCCGCCTCGTTGCCGCAATCCAGCACGATCGCCCCCACCGGAACCGCCGCCCCCATGGGCCGCCGCCGGTGGCGCTTGAACGAGCGCACGCAGACTGTTCTGCTGCTTCTGCCGTCCATCATCACGCTGGCGATCTTCGTCTATCTCTTTATCAGCTCGACCTTCTGGGTTTCGCTCTCCAACTGGCGCACTCTGAAGCCCAACCTGACTTTGCGGCAACCTCTCTTTGCCACCTACGCCGAAATGTTTGCCATGACGCGCTGGCAAGCAGATCTGCGGAACACACTCGTCTTTACCGTCTTCTTCATCGTCTTTGCCGTTACGGTGGGTCTGACGCTCGCCATCCTGCTTGACCGCGAGCTGTTCGGCCACAAAATCTTTCGCAACATCTTTCTTTTTCCCTATGCCCTCTCGTTTGTCGTGACGGGCGTTGTCTGGCGCTGGATCTTTAACCCCGAAACGGGCATTAACCTCTTCTTCAACCTTTTTGGCATCAACCGGCTGCTCGCGGCCTTTGGCTTAGGGCCACTCAAGCCGGGATGGATCACTGACCCCACGGTCGTTGCCCAGTTGAATGGGGTATTGGCCTACGCCTGGCCGAATGCGGCGGGCTGGCAGGTGAAGTGGGGGATTCCGCTGGCGATGGTGCCTATCGCCATTGCCGCCACCTGGCAGTTGTCGGGCTTCGTGATGGCGCTTTATGTCGGCGGGATGGCCACCATTTCCGACGAGGTGCGCGAAGCGGCGCGCATGGACGGCGCCACCGAGCTCCAGGTCTACTCGAAGGTGGTCATCCCCATGCTGCGTCCGGTCACCATCAGTGTGATCGTCATTCTGCTGCACGTCTCGCTGAAGATCTTCGACCTGGTCTACACCATGTCGGGGGTGGGGCCCGGTTTCGCCACCGATGTTCCGTCCATCTTCGTCTTCGAGATGATGTTCAAGGCAACCAGATATAACCTGGGCTCAGCCGCCGCCATCGTCATGTTGGTGATGGTGGCGCTGGTCATCGTGCCTTACCTGGCCAGCAACCTGCGGGAGGAATCATGAGCGTTGCCGCAAGACGTCCTTTACATGTACCGCGTCGTATCCACTGGGGTCGAGTTGGAGTGTGGATGGTGCTCCTGCTCATGGCGCTGGCCTATCTTATGCCTATCTACGTCATGGTGGCGAACGGTCTCAAGGATGCTCCCAACGTGAGTCTATCCAAGATGTGGTTGCCGCCCTTGAAGATCACACTCCAGAACGGCTTCGTGGGCGCCTGGGAGCGGCTTAGCCCGAACCTGGCCAACAGCCTGATCATGGTCATCCCGGCCACGATCCTGTCGTCCTTCATCGGCGCCATTAACGGCTACTTGTTCTCCAAGTGGAAGTTTCGCGGTTCGGACGTCATCTTCACCCTGCTGCTGTTTGGCTTCTTCATTCCCTACCAGAGCATCCTGCTGCCGCTGGTGCGCTTCTTGCAGGTGATCGGCGTCTACGGCACCCTGCCTGGACTGGTGTTGGTGCATGTCATCTACGGCATCCCTATCACCACCTTGATTTTTCGCAACTACTTCGCCGGCGTACCCAACGATCTCCTGGAGGCGGCCCGCGTCGACGGCGCCGGCCTGATCACCACCTTCACCCGGGTCATGCTGCCTCTCTCGGTGCCGGCGTTCGTGGTGGTCGGCATCTTTCAGTTCACCAACATCTGGAACGACTTCTTGTTCGGCGTGACGGTGGTGCCCAACCCCAGGGCGCAGCCGGTGACGATTGCCCTGAACAACCTGTCGGGCTCGTTCTCGGTCGACTGGAACGTGGTCATGGCAGGCGCCGTGCTGGCGGCATTGCCGACGGCAATCATCTACATCCTCCTGGGTCGTTTCTTTATCCGTGGCATCCTTTCCGGTTCGGTCAAAGGCTAAACATGACGGAAATGTTTGACCTCATCATCGTTGGCACCGGCGCCGGCGGCGGCACGCTCGCCTACGCCCTGGCCGGCAGCGGCATGCGCATCCTTTTGATCGAACGCGGCGACTTCCTGCCCCAAGAGCCACAGAACTGGCAGCCAACCGCTGTCTTCGACGAAAAGCGGTACAAACCCGATGAACACTGGTATGGCTCGGACGGCAAACCTTTCCAGCCAGGTGTTCACTACTTTGTGGGCGGCAACACCAAGGTCTATGGGGCGGCGCTGCCGCGCCTGCGCCGCCAGGATTTCGGCGCTGTGGAGCACGAAGGCGGCACATCGCCGGCCTGGCCTGTTGCCTACGACGAGATGGAGCCCTACTATCATCGGGCTGAGGAGATCTACATGGTGCACGGCGAGCCGGGCGAAGACCCCACCGAGCCGCCGCGTTCCAGCCCTTTCCCCTTCCCGGCCATGCCCCACGAACCCGCCATCGAGGAGTTAGGCGCCCGCTTGCGCTCCCAGGGGCTCCATCCCTTCCACCTGCCGATGGGCCTCGACCTCCGCGAAGGCGGCCGCTGCATCCGCTGCAAGACGTGCGACGGTTTCCCCTGCCAGGTGCTGGCCAAAGGGGACGCCGACGTCTGCTGCGTGCGCCCGGCCATCGCCAACTCCAACGGACGCGCATATGCCGCCGTCACCCTCTGGGTCCGCACCAAGGCGCTGCGCCTTCTCACCGATCCACCCGGCAGGCGTGTCACCGGCGTCGAGGTGGAAAAGGACGGCCGGTCCCAGGTGGTCAGCGCCGCCCGCTATGTCATTGCCTGCGGCGCCGTCAACTCGGCGCTGATCCTACTGCGCTCGGCCAACAGCGCCCATCCCAATGGGCTCGCCAACGGCTCGGGTCTGCTGGGACGCAACTACATGGTGCACAACAATACTGCCCTGATGGCCATCAGTCCCACCCGCGTGAACCCCACGGTCTTCCAAAAGACGATGGCTGTCAACGACTTCTATTACCGGGGCCCGGACTTTGCCTATCCCATGGGCAACGTGCAGATGCTGGGCAAACTGCAGGGCGGTATGTTGACCGCCGAAAAACCCCTGGTCCCCCGCCCCATCCTGCAGGCCATGGCGAACCGCAGTGTGGACTGGTGGGTGATGTCCGAGGACCTGCCTGACCCGGAGAATCGAGTCACGGTCGGAAGCGATGGTCGCGTGGTGGTGAATTGGCGACCCAACAATCTGGTCGCCCATGATAAGCTGATCCGCGCCGCCCGGCGTATGATGCAGGATGCAGGCTATCCGGTCGTCCTGATCGAACGGATGGGCATTGCCACGAATTCGCACCAGTGTGGCACCGCCCGCTTCGGCGTCGACCCGGCCATCTCCGTACTTGACCCCTATTGCCGCACCCACGAGGTGGAGAACCTCTACATGGTCGATTCGTCGTTCTTCCCTTCCTCGACAGCCATGAACCCGGCGTTGACTATCGCTGCCCAGGCATTGCGCGTGGCCGGCCACCTGGTCGCCGTGTAGGGGCGGTTCACGAACCGCCCGCACGGTTCACGAACTGCCCGTACGGTTCACGAACCGCCCTGGTTCACGAACTGCCCGCACGGTTCACGAACCGCCCTGGTTCACGAACTGCCCGCACGGTTCACGAACCGCCCTGGTTCACGAACCGCCCTGGTTCACGAACCGCCCGGAAACATGATTCATATGAACACTATCGCCGAACCGCCCGCATCTGTGTCCGCTCCCAGCCCTGGTACTGACCTGGGGTTTCCCCGTCGGGCGTGGGCCGCCACACGGCCCAGTGCCGTCGTCGCCCGCATCAAACAACGCCTGGTAGAGAACGAACGCCAGATCGATGTGGAACGGGCGCGTTTCACCACTGAGAGCTACCGTCAGACCGAGGGCCAGCCGATGGCCCTGCGGCGGGCCAACATGCTGCTCCACCTGGTACGCTCCATGTCGATCGCGATCGGCCCCGATGAGGTCATCGTCGGCAATCGCTCCCTCCTCCCGCGCATGGGCGTCATCGCGCCCGAGGGTGCGGTGGAGTGGGTGGATCGCGAGCTGGAGATTCTGCCGGCGCGGCCGCAGGATCGCTTCCAGATTACGCCTGCCCAGATTGCCGAGCTGCGCACCGAGATCTTTCCCTACTGGCGGGGCAAGACCCTCGAAGACATCGTTGCCCGGCGCCTGCCTGAGGATGTTGGGGTGGCTGTGCGCGGCAAGGCCTTCTCGCTCAACCAGACCGACCACGCCCAGGGGCACATTCTGCCCGACGTGGAAACGTGGCTGCGGATGGGCGTCGGCGGCCTGCGTGACAAGGTGCTCCGGGCGCGTGTAAGGGCGATTCATGAATCGCCCCTACACCATTACGATGCCGCCCTGATCGCGCTCCAGGCCGCCCAGGAGTTCATGCTGCGTTACGCCGCCCTGGCGGCCGAGCAGGCCGGGCAGTGCCCCGAGCCGGCGCGCACCCAGGAGCTGGAGCATATCGCCGGCGTGTGCCGCTGGCTGGCAGGGAACCCGCCGCGCGACTTCTGGGATGCGCTGCAGGCGGAATGGTTTCTCTTCGTGCTTGTGCAGATCGAATCCAACGCCAGCAGCTTCTCGCCCGGCCGGTTCGACCAGTACATGCTGCCCTATCTGGAAAGTGACCTGGCGGACAACCGGCTGACGCTTGACAGGGCGCAGGACCTGCTTGAGCATTTTTGGCTCAAGTTCAACGAGATTGTCCTGTTGCGCAGCAGCCACAGCGCTCGCTACTTCGCCGGCTTCCCCATCGGCTTCAATATCGCCGTGGGCGGGCAGTTGGCCGATGGCAGCGACGCTACCAACCTGCTCAGCTACATGTGCCTGCGCGCCCAGGCCGACCTGGGGCTGACGCAGCCCAACCTGTCCCTCCGCATCCATGCGGGTAGCCCCCAGGAATTCCTGGAGGCGGCCGCCTTCGTCATCGGCAAGGGCAGCGGCATGCCCCAGGTCTTTAACGATGAGGTCATTGTGCCGGGACAGGTCAACCGCGGCCTGCCGCTCGCGGAGGCGCGCAACTATGCGGTGGTTGGCTGCGTCGAGCTTTCGATACCGGGCAAGGCGCTGGGTTGGAGCGACGCCTCCATGTTCAACCTGACGCGCGTGCTGGAGCTGACCTTGTTCGGTGGTCGCGATCCCAAGACCGGCGAACAGATCGGCCTGGCCACCCCCTGTCTTGACGACATGGCGTCGTTTGCCGAGCTGGAGGCTGCCTATGACCGCCAGATCGCTCACTTCGTGGGCCTGATGGTGAAAGGCTGCAACGTTGTCGACCGGGTGCATGCCGAGGCCCTGCCGTCGCCCTTCCTGTCACTGGTGATCGACGACTGCATCGAGCGCGGGTTGGATGTGACCGCCGGCGGCGCCCGCTACAACTTCTCCGGCGTCCAGGGCGTGCAGATCGCGAACGTGGCCGATAGCCTGGCCGCGGTGCGGCAGGCGGCATTCACCGAGAAATGGGTCACCGCGAGCGAGCTGCTCGCCGCGCTGCGCACTGACTTCGCCGGTCAGGAGGTGCTGCGCCAGCGGCTGATCCATCGCGTCCCCAAGTATGGCAACGACGATGACCGTGTGGATGAGTTCGCCGGGCGTTGGGGCGACCGCTACTGCGAGCTCGTCGGGCAATACGAGACGATACGCGGCGGCGTCTACCAGCCGGGGTTCTACACGGTTTCGGCCCATGTACCCATGGGCGCCAACGTCGGCGCCACTCCCGACGGACGCCACGCCGGCTCGCCGCTGGCCGATGGCGGACTCTCGCCCAGCGCCGGTCGCGACCGCCGCGGCGCCACGGCGGTGCTGCACTCTGTGAGTAAGCTCAACCTGAAATTGGCCTCGAACGGCACGCTGCTCAACATGAAGTTCCTGCCATCCTTCTTCGACGGTCCCGCCGCCTTGAGCAAGTTCGCCGACCTGCTGCGCGGCTTCTCGGCGCTGCATATCCCCCACGTCCAGTTCAACGTCGTGGACGCCGCCACCCTTCGCGCTGCCCAGGCCAATCCCGACGAGTATCGCTCGCTGGTGGTGCGCGTGGCCGGCTACAGTGCCTATTTCACCGAGCTTGACAAAGACCTCCAGGAAGAGATCATCCGGCGCACGGAGTTTGGGGATGTCTGAGATGGCAGCGACTTCGGCAGCGACTTCGGCGGCGCCGTCCGGCCTGGCGGCAGTCCAAGGCGTCGTGTTCGACGTCCAGCGCTATTCCTTGCACGACGGTCCCGGCGTGCGCACCAATATCTTTCTCAAGGGCTGTCCCTTGCGCTGTCCCTGGTGCGCCAATCCCGAGTCGCAGACCCGGCAGCCAGAGCCAATGCTTCGAAAGTCCCAGTGTATTGACTGCGGGCTGTTTGCCGCCGAAAACGAAGCTTCCGCAGGAAGTAATGCCTCCTCCTGCACTGCCTGTTGGCCGGCATGGCAACAAGCACAGGGCAACGGCTCCATCCGCGCGGACATCGACGCCCGCATCAGCGGCCGGGTCGCTATTTGCCCTACGGGTGCTCTCAGTTGGGCCGGCTCCTGGCGCACCGCGGGCGAGGTGTTGGCGGAGGTGCTGCGCGACCGCATGTTCTACGGCGCCGGAGGCGGTCTCACCCTCACCGGCGGCGAGCCAACCATGCAGCCGGATTTCTGCCAGGCGCTGCTGGTACTGGCTCAAGATGCCGGGCTCACGACCGCGATGGAGACCTGCGGGCACACGCCTTGGGTCGTGTTGGAGCGCCTGCTGCCCTACCTGGATGTGGTGCTCTTCGACGTCAAGCACATCGACGCCGAACGCCACCGGCAGACCACAGGCATGGACAATGCCCTCATCCTGGAAAACCTTCGGCGCATCTCCGCTGCAGGCAGCCAGGTGCGCGTCCGGGTGCCGCTCATCCCGGGATTCAACGCCACAACCGGCGATGTGGCCGCCATAGCGGCCTTCGTGCGCGGGCTGCCCCGGCCGGTGCAAGGCGTTGACCTGCTGCCTTATCACAGCATGGGCAAGGCGAAATACGCGGCGTTGGGCCGCGAGTATCCCTGGCTGAACCACAAGCGCCTCTCCGACGCTGCGGTGCAAGAACTCGCCTCCACCGTGACGGCTTACGGCCTCTCGGTGACGGTCGGTGGGTGAGAAGCGGTGGCTGTGCACGTGGCGGGCGGCGACGGTGTGAGCGGCTTGCCCAAGAACGACGATACCGTTCTGGCACGCATCAGCGCCAGTCCATTCACATAGGAGGTCACTGTGGAGCCTTGGGTGGTTGGCATCGATCTCGGCGCCACAAAAATCCGGCTCGGGCTGGTCAGCCCGCAGGACGCCGTGGCGGCCGTGAGGCAAATTCCCACACACGCCCATTTAGGTCCGGCCTCCGTGGTCGAGCGCATGACGGCGGCGGTGGACGAGCTGGCGGCTTGTCTGCCCGCCGGCCAACAGCTTGCCGGTGTCGGTATCTGCAGCCCCGGCCCTGTGGATCACACTGCGGGGACGCTTCTCGATCCGCCCAACTTGCAGGGGCTACATCACACGCCGCTGCGCGACCTGCTGGCCGTACGACTCGGACTGCCTGTCGTCATCGAGCACGATGCCAAGGCGGCGGCGTTGGGAGATCATCACTTCGGCGCCGGCAAGGGCTCCCAGGACATGGTCTTCGTCGTCGTAGGCACGGGCGTGGGTGCGGCCCTCATCATCGCCGGCAAGCTCTTCCGGGGCGCCCACAACTCCGCCGGTGAGATCGGCCACACGACCCTCGACCGCCAGGGCGAGCCGTGTTCCTGTGGCTCGCGCGGCTGCGTCGAGACCTACCTGAGCGGTCCCTGGCTGGCCCGGCGCTACCAGCGTTTGAGTTCGGCAGCCGGACTGCCGGAAGTCACCGTGTCTGGCGGCATGGTCACACAACTTGCATCCGAAGGCGACCCGCTGGCGGTTCGGGTGCTGGAGAATGCCGGGAATGCCTTGGGCGCTGCCGTGGCCACCATGGCGATGCTGATCGATGTAGACCTGTATGTCATTGGTGGCAGCGTGGCCAAAGCCGGTGACCTTTTGCTCAGGCCGGCGCGGGAGGCTGTGCCCCGCTACAGCTTCACCTCGGTTAGCTCGCGCGTCCGCATTGTGCCCACGGCGCTCTATGACGATGGCCCCATCCTTGGCTGCGCCTGGCTGGCGCGCCATGCTACGGCGCCATGAGACTATCCAAGCAGGCCATCGCGAAGAGTGACGCCTACCTTGGTGGCAGCACTGGCAGCCGAGGGAATACACCTGGAAGAAGTCGCGACGGTATTCACCTCATGCTGAATTGGCAGATAGTACCATAGCTACAGTGTGCAGCCCAACAGGGTCGAAATCTGAACATTGCTTGGGGTCAACACCCCAGGCTTGCGAAGCCCAACCGGCCAGTCAACTTGCCCGTTTGGGCGCCGTCATGCCCTTGCCCGCTACCCTTTTTGCATCTATACTCCATTATCGCTGTATTCCTACCCTCGAATTATCGTCACTCTCAGGGAGCGTTCCATGTTAGTTGCCACTGGCTTGACGTTGCTCGTCTTGGGTGTGTTTGTCTGGCTATATGGTGACCGGCTGTGGTTGTTGGGCGCCGGCGCCGGCGCGCTGTTAGGAATTGGCCTGTTGAACCATTTGCCCCGCCTGGCAGACGGCACGATGGGCTTTGTGCTCATCGCCGGCCTGGCGATTCTGCTGGGGGTGCTCGGCCTCCTCGGCAAGGCATTCGGCGGGCTCATCGTCATGATCATCGGCTTCGTCGCCGGCGGCGGCCTGACGATCGGTCTCCTCGACACGCTCGGTGAGAACATGGGCTTCCTCACTTGGCTCTTGGCCCTGGTCGGCGCTGTCCTTGGGGCCGCACTTTGTGTGCGCTTCTTTGACTGGTCGCTGATCATCCTGGCCAGTTTGGTGGGCTCCATGCTGCTTGTCCGTGGCGTCATGGTGGCTTTTCTGCCTATGCTTGCCGGCACGCTGGGTGGTCTCATTGTCCTTGCCCTGACGGTGCTGGGCATCTTGTACCACTATCGCCGGCGCCTCAAGACGATGGCGACCGCGCCTGCAGCATAGCATTGCGTCTTCTGCCTCATCCCTGAAGCTGTGGGGTCCACGTTTGGCGGCGGTGACCTGAAGTCACACCGCGTGCAGGGCATAAGGCTATGGACAAAGGACTGGCACTCTTAGCTGTATTGATCGTCCTCTACGCCGCCCTGGCGGTGAAGCTGGGGCGCTGGTCGATCACCATGCCGATGGTCTTTGTGGTGGTCGGGTTTCTGCTAGGTGCCGGCGGTACGGGGCTACTGGCGATCTCGCCGCAAGCCGAAACGGTGAAGGCGCTGACCGAGATTACCCTGGCGCTGCTGCTCTTTGCCGACGCCTCGACGCTCAAGCTGGAACAGGTGCGCGAAGACGCCGGCCTGCCGGCGCGCCTGCTCACCATCGGCCTGCTGCTCACCATCATCTTCGGCGCCGGCGTGACCCTGATTCTGCTGCCACAGGAAGGTCTTGCCTTCGCCTGCTTGCTGGGCGCCATCCTCGCTCCGACAGACGCCGCGCTCGGCTTGCCGATCTTCAACAACCCGCAGGTGCCCGTGCGCATCCGGCGGGCGCTGAACATCGAGAGCGGCCTGAACGATGGCATCGCCACCCCCTTTGTCCTACTTTTTCTCGCCTTTGCTGCGGCGACGGAAGGGCAGGCCCATAGTGCATGGCTGAGCACGGCCCTCATTGAAATTGCGCTCGCCGTCCTGGCGGGGGTAGCCATTGGCGTCATCGGTGGCCGCTTGCTGGCGCAAACCACGCGCCGCGGGTGGACCGCAGGCGGGTCGGAACAGCTCGCCATTCTTGGTTTGGCCTTTGCGGCCTACTTCGGCTCAAAAGCAATCGGCGGCAACGGTTTTATCGCCGCCTTCGCCGGTGGTATCGTCCAATCAACATCCTTCTCCTGGGCACGGTTCTGTTCAGTTGGTCCCAGTCCGCTTGAGCATGGCCACCGCCGGCCGATGAGACACCAAGCGATCCCGAAGCGAACGGTTGGGTGACGTAAGCAGGACACGTCTTACACAGATGCCAGGTGACTGCTCGGGTCGTGCTATACTATTTGGGTTGACGATCACTGGCATGTAGCACGAGAGCGGACACAGGCGAGGAGTCTTGCCAGGGAGCACTATCAAGTGGCATCGAATGCGGCCCTTTTTGAACAGATTCGAGAGATGGTATTGCCTCTCACCGCCGAAGAGAGGCTAAAGCTGATCCAGAGTATTGCCACTCTAGAGCCAACGCCCGTCGGCCTTGGCACAGAACCATTGGATCACCCACGGCGACTGGCAGACGAGGAAGCAGCCTGGTATTCTCTTCCGCTCGAAACAAGACGGTCCTACCATGGTCAGTATGTGGCGATTCGAGATGGCAAGGTCATAGATTCTGATGTTGATCGACGTGCTTTGTACCTACGGGTTCGCAAGCATTTTGGACCTGCACCAGTTCCTGTGCTTAGCGCGGATTGGGCTGAGCCGCCGGTCTATGCGTTTCGTGGTCCCCGCCTGGAACGGTAACCATGTCGTATCCCTACAACGACGCCTTCGCCATTCCATTTCCGGTCGTGCCGGTTGTCATCCATCAAATTGACGGCAGTGCTTCGACGCCCAGCGTTTCTGCTCTTCTCGATACAGGCGCCGACATTACCGTCGTTCCCAGCAGTTATTTGCGCGACGTGCAGGCGGAGGAAGCCTACACGGCGCGGATTCGGGGCCATTGGGGTGATAGCTGGCCGGTCTCGGTTTGCTTCGTCGACCTGGAGGTCGCTGGTCAACGCCTGCCCGCAGTCGATGTGGTAGGCGACGACGAAAGTCGAGAGGTCTTGTTGGGACGCAATGCGCTCAACAAGTTGGTTGTGCTGCTGGACGGGCCGAGCATGGCGTCTGACGTCCTGACCAGCGCGCGCGCTGGTCAGGACGAGTCAGTGAACAGATGACAGGGGCATGCCGGAGATAGAGCAAGGCGAGCTCTATGTTTATCGCCTGCGCTTCGAGCGTGCTGGTTTATCATGACGGGCGGGGAGCTTTCTACAACCGGGCGATAGGCGAAGTAGACAGGGTGGCGTGAAAGGCCCTACCTAACCTTGTGCTGCGTCTATTGGCTGTTCGTCTTGTCTATGCCATCGAAGCGGACGTAGTAGATCTGGGTCTTCTGTGCCTTTACATCGTTGGCCGTGATGATGAACAGCGCCGATCCCTTATCGCCGTTTTGCTGGCCGAAGACACAGATCCCGCCGGCAAGCCCTCCGGTCGCGGTTCCTCCGGTACACCCGGGTTGATCCGTTTCGTTCCAGCCCTGGGCGGCCATAAGCTCTTGTGTGTAGAAGGCGGTCACGTCTTCAGGCGCCTTTGGCGTCGTGTAGGCGACGAAGTCGAACTTGTCGAGCTGCGCGTCGTTGCTCTGGGCCGAGGCCTTGACAATGCCCTGGATCGCCAGCCGCAGGGGGAGCGGCAGGCTGATATCGGTCTTCGTGGCGCCTTCAAACGCCGGCACGTCGGGCCAGAGGTTGGCCACGGTACCGCTCTTGCCACCAGCCAGGTTCGAAACTTCGCCGCACCCGGCCGCCGCCAGTGCGACCGCGACCAGTACGAGCAACACCAATCCTCTTTTCATTAGTTTTCTCCTGTTCCATCGATACATTCCCAACGACCGCCGGACCGTTGCCGCGGAGACGGAGCTCACGATGACGGTGCTGAACGG
>CAZHTZ010000072.1:16541-18436 GCA_964535455.1 uncultured Caldilineales bacterium | reverse complement strand
CATGCCCCATCCCCTCCGTCTCGGCCTCAATCTCGGCTATTCCGGTTCGCGTCTGCAACTGCCCCTTGACATGGTGCTCGAGGCCGAGCGCCTGGGCTATCACGTGGTCTGGGCCGCCGAATCGTATGGCTCCGACGCAGTCACGCCCCTGGCCTGGATCGGCGCTTTGACGCAGCGCATCCATTTGGGTACGGCCATTATGCAGATGCCGGCCCGCACCCCTGCCAACACGGCGATGACGGCGATCACGCTCGATCAGCTTTCGGGCGGCCGCTTCCTGTTGGGGTTGGGGCTTTCGGGCCCGCAGGTCGTGGAAGGCTGGCACGGCGTGGCGTACGGCAAACCGCTGGGCAGGACGCGCGAATATGTCGACATTGTGCGCACTATTTTCAAACGAGAGGCGCCGTTGGTGCACGCGGGCGAGCACTACCAGATTCCCTACCGGGGGTCCGATGCCACGGGGCTGGGCAAGCCGCTGAAAAGTATCCTTCACGGCCGGCTCGACCTGCCCATCTACCTGGCGGCCATCGGTCCCAAGAACGTGGCGCTGGCGACCGAGATTGCCGACGGTTGGCTCCCCATCTTCTTTTCGCCCGCCCATTACGATCAGACCTACCGCGACCCCATCGAGGCCGGGCTGGCCAAAGCAGGGAGCGGGAAGGGTCTGGACCGCTTTGACATTGCGGCGACCGTGCCCGTCGTGCTTGGCGACAACCTGGAAGAATGCCGGAACATGGTCAAGCCCTTCATCGCCCTTTATGTCGGCGGCATGGGCGCGCGCGACAAGAACTTCTACTTCAACCTGGCCTGCCGGATGGGGTATGAGGAAGCGGCCAACGCCATCCAGGATGCTTACCTGGCGGGCAACAAGGGCGCGGCCATCGCCGCCGTGCCCGACGCCCTTGTGGACGATATCGCCCTTGTGGGCCCGAAGGCGCGCATCGCCGAGCGCCTGGAACTGTGGCGCCACAGCCCGGTGACGACGCTGAACGTATCGACCTTCGACATCGCCGCCGTGCGCATCATGGCGGAATTGGTGCTATGATCGGGGGGAGACCTGGAAACCGGGCCTATTTCGATCATCCGACTATCCAGCCTCCTGGTCTACCGGTCTCCTGGTTTCCCGGTCTCCCGGTCTACCTCCTCCTCCCCGGTCTACCACTCTTCTCAACCCAACGGCAGGTAAACATCATGGCAAACAGTGGAATCGGCGGCAGTCCCCTGCGGCACACCAAGAGGCTGGTGATGGGCGAACCCCAGGAGATAGCCGGCTTCAAGATCCAACCGGTGGCGCGGCTGACGGGCTGGCATTGGACCAGTCGCAACGGCAACGCCGGTGGTGGGGTCATGCGGCTCTCACCCATCGAGGTCGTCGTTCAGGATGCCAACGGTGGGGAACAGCGTCTGGCGCTGCCTAACCCTACCAGGGGAGCGCTTCTAGGCATGCTCGCAGGCGGCATCGGCGTGGCTGCCGTTTGCAGCCTGGTGATGCTTGTCGTCAGCCTGATCGGTGCAAAGCGGTTGGTGGGGCGGTAGATCGAGATACCGGGGAACCGGGAAACCGGAAGACCGGGAAACCAGGAGAATCGCCATCCGCCACATTGGGCAACTCGTGAGTTGCCCCTACCCAAACCCACCCACAATCATCCACAACCTCGCAACCCGTTTCTCGCCTCTCGTCTCTCGTCTCTCGCCTCTTATTCCTCCGGAGTACACCCCATGGAAGATCAGACCAACCAAACCCTGGATCGCATTCAGCAGATGATCGACGATTTGGATGTGAAGAGCGCCTTTGGCGCAGCCACCACCGAAGGCGACTATACCCTCATTCCTGTAGCCAGTGTGATGTACGGCTTTGGCTACGGCTATGGTTCTGGCCCGGGCAAGGCCAAGAA
>CAZHTZ010000072.1:0-16441 GCA_964535455.1 uncultured Caldilineales bacterium | reverse complement strand
GGCGGCGGAGGTAGAGTCACCCCGCGTGGTTTCATCCGCATCGGCCCGGACGGTGTGCGCTACGAAGGCACGTACAATGCCACCCTGATCCCCATTGCCGGCATGCTCACGGGCATGTGGTCGATATTCTGGGTCGCCGTCACCATCATGACCGCTGTGACATGGCTGGGAAGGGGGCGAAAGAAGTAGACCGGGAGACCGGGGCAATCGCAACCCGCAACCCTTCATCCGCCACCCATTCCCCAATCCGCAGTTCTCCCTTTGGAGTCGCCCTATGACTGAGCTGATCTGGGACGGAAAGTACGATCAGGAGGGCCGGCGCGTGGCGCCGTTGCGCGTGGTCCTGCCGTTTCAGACGGTGGAAAGCGTGAACGAGTCGGCGCAGCAGCGGCAGCGCATGCTGGACCTGTTTACGACCGGCCGCGACGCCGACTGGCGCAACCGCCTGGTCTGGGGCGACAAGAAGTATGTGCTGCCGTCGCTGCTGGAGGAGTTCGCCGGGCAGGTGAACCTGGTGTACATCGACCCGCCGTTCAACGTGGGCGCCGATTTTTCGTTCACGGCCAGCATCCCTGACGCGCCGGATGAGGAGGGGGAGGGCGGCGCCTTCACCAAAGAGCCGAGCGTGATTGAGCAGAAGGCGTACCGCGATACCTGGGGCCGCGGGTTGGATGGGTATTTGCAGTGGTTCTATGAGACAGTGGTTTTGTTGCGGGAGTTGCTCGCGGAAGATGCGAGCATCTATGTACATTTGGACTGGCATATGAGCCATTATGCAAAGATCATAATGGATGAGGTTTTCGGGACTGACAGTTTTGTCAATGAGATTGTTTGGAAGCGTTCGGACGCTCACAATGATGTTGGACAAGGTGCAAGATCCTACGGCCGAATTCACGACTGTGTGATGTTCTATACCAGATCGAATGGTTATGTTTGGAATCCGATTTTTACCAATCTTCCCATTACAACTGTCGAGAAATGGTATCGACATGTTGAAGAAGGTACTGGAAGACGCTATAACAAGGCTGATCTGACCGCTCGAAAGCCTGGTGGCAATACGCGTTACGAGTGGAATGGCGTGGTGCCACCAACTGGCAGATATTGGGCATATTCCCTTGATAGCATGAGGGAACTGGAGTCTCAAGGGCGAATCGTTTATTCGTCCTCTGGGACGCCATACATGAAACGGTATCTTGATGAGAGCCGAGGCGTTTCATTGCAGGATTGGTGGGACGATATTTCAATGATTCGGGGGATCAGTGGCGCAGAGAAAGTCGGCTATGCCACTCAAAAACCCGAGGCCCTACTCGAACGCATTATCAAGACTTCTTCGAATGAGGGCGATCTGGTGCTGGACTGCTTCTGCGGCAGCGGCACCACGGCGGCGGTGGCGGAAAAGCTCAACCGGCGCTGGATCGCCTGCGACCTGGGCCGCTTTGCCATCCACACCACCCGCAAGCGCCTGCTCTCCATCCCCAACGTCAAGCCGTTCGTGGTCCAGAACCTGGGCAAGTACGAGCGCCAGGCCTGGCAGGCGGCGGCGTTTGGCGGCGGGGCCGGGGCCGACCGGGTAGGGGCGACCGGCCGGTCGCCCCTACAACAACCATCGCCCCTACACGCCTACCGACAGTTCATTCTTGATCTGTATCACGCCCGTCCCCTGACGAGCACCACCTGGCTGCACGGCGTCAAGGCCGGGCGCATGATTTATGTTGGCCCGGTGGATGCGCCGGTGTCTGTGGGGGATGTGACCGCCATCATCAGCGAGTTCAAGCGCGCCGTGGGCACGGGCCAGGACGCGCCCGCCAGCAACGGCATCGACGTGCTGGGCTGGGACTTCGCCTTCGAGCTGAACGAGGTCGCAAAACAGCAAGCGGCCCAGGCCAACGTCAACTTGCGCTTCCACCGCATTCCCCGCGACGTGATGGACAAGCGGGCGGTGGCGCAGGGCGACGTCCGGTTTTTCGAGCTGGCGGCGCTGGCCGTGGACGTACAAGCAAAGAAGCGCCAGGTGACGCTGACCCTGACCGATTTCGTCATCCCACCCGACGACGTGCCCGAGGACGTGCGGAAGGCGGTCAGGCACTGGTCGCAGTGGATCGACTACTGGGCCGTGGACTGGGACAACAAGGGCGACACCTTCCACAACCAATGGCAGACCTACCGCACGCGCAAGGACGCCACCCTGGAGCGCGCCGCCAGCCACGTGTACGAGGCGCCGGGAACCTACCTGGTCTGCGTCAAAGTGATCGACATCCTGGGGAATGACACGACGAAGACGCTGCCGGTGGAGGTGAAATGACATGCTGACCCAGATCGTTGTATCTGGCTACAAGAGCTTGCTGGGTTCCTCGGCGAGGTTTACACCTTTCACCGTGATCGTGGGCCGGAACAACACGGGCAAGAGCAATCTCTTCGACGCCTTGCGCCTGCTGTCCAACATGGCGCAGATGCCGGTGGCAAACGCGTTCAAACCTGAGCGACACCGCGGCGACCCAATCGAGTCTTTCTTCTCGGATCGGGTGATGGCGCTCAAGATCGACTGCGAACTTGACCTGCAGGGGACCCCGCATCCTTTTCACCCGGACCGGGAGCTGCCCAACCCGTTCCTATCCTATGAAGTGGGAGTCGGCTTTCGTCAGGGCGTGCTGGAGGTGATTCACGAGAGGCTGCGCGGCCGCACGCCCGCGGGCAGGAAGTATCGCTCCTTCGTCACGGTCGAAAAGGAGGCTGAGGGCAACCGCGCCTCGGTCAATCGGGATACAGCCAAGTCCGGCAAGTCGCGGCACTTTCCGATTCCAGCGCCGCGATCCGTCTTGACGATGATCGACGATGCCGAACTGTATCCTCACGTGGTGGCGCTGGCCAACGAGCTCAGCTCGTGGCGATTCTTTCACTTTGAGCCGGAAGCGCTGCGTGAGCCATCCCCGGCGATGGACATCCTTGAGCTGGAATCGACAGGACGCGGTTTGTCGGGCTTCTATGATACGTTGGCCAGTCGTGAACCGGTGCGCTTCAAGTTTGCCGAGCGGGCCCTGCAACGAGGCATCCCCGAGGCTCGGGGCATCAAAGTGTTGGATACCGGCGACAGACGGAGACTCTTGGCAGTGGTGCGCGACGACGGTCGCGAGTTTACAGCGCGTGTCCTATCGGATGGCACCTTGCGTTTTCTCGCCTTGTTAGCGCTGGCCTATGCTCCCCAGCCTCCGGGCCTGGTCTGCTTCGAGGAACCGGAAAACGGCGTCCATCCCGGGCGTTTGCCCTTCGTGGTCGACATTCTGCGCGGCATCAGTGAGCGCAATCGCGAAGGGGGCCGGCGTTCACAGGTGCTGGTCAATTCTCATTCACCCT
This sequence comes from uncultured Caldilineales bacterium, assembly GCA_964535455.1. Taxonomy (GTDB): domain Bacteria; phylum Chloroflexota; class Anaerolineae; order J102; family J102; genus SSF26. The sequence goes on along the minus strand of CAZHTZ010000072.1, from coordinate 13,090 downwards.
ATTTGGTGGATCTGCTGGATCCAGTGGAGATGCTTCTAGCCTCACTCACCCCGAGCGGCCAGACGCACTTTGCCCAGGTATTGGACGATCTGTTCACAGGTCGTCCCGCACTCAAGAGCATTCTGGAGAGCGGCGAGCAGACGTTGGGCGAACTGTGGTCACAAGGGAGCCTCGATGCCGGTGCTTAAACTTGGTTTTGCCCTTGAAGGCAACAGTGACTATCCGATCATTCCGCGGCTGGCGCGGCGGCTGATTGCCGACCATGATCCCGCCATCGTTCTCGCCAGTGATTCGGTTTTGCGTCCGCGCAAGCGTGGCCACGGGTTCATTCGGGAGCTTCCCAACTTCGCCCAACAGTTGCGCGATGATGATGTAGACATCATGGTGGCGATCGTGGACACAGACAGCACGCAGGTCAACGAGCGGCGACGCCTGTTGCACGAAGCTCGGCAGCGCTGCACCACTATCGGGGTGGCAATCTGCCTCGCCGAAGGGCTCGCCGTCCATGCGCTGGAGGCCTGGCTGCTCGCTGATGAGGCTGCGGTCTTCGCCGTTTTCGACGGCGAACGCTCTGCCGTCACCTTCACTTCGCCTGAACAAGACCCGATGCCCAAAGCGACGCTCAATGGTATCGTACGTGCACTGACCCAGGGTCAGGAAGTGTCGTTTGTTCCCTTTGCCGAAGAGCTGGTCCGGTACATGAGTCTGCCGGTGTTGCGCCAGCGTTGCTCCCATTTCGATGAGTTCGCTCGGAACCTGATCATCTGCGTCAAGGAATGGGAGCGAGTGTGAAGGAGTAACAAATGCCCCGTCGGAAACAAGACCCAACCCTTCAACCCGGCCTATTCACTCCGTCCACCAAGACCGCGCCCTGCGTGCCTGCCATTCGCCAGGCCGTGGACGATTGGCGGGCGGCGGGCTATGAGGGCGTCACCGCCACTACGGCCAGCCTGCTCAACTTCTGGTTTCGCAGCGATCACCGTTTGCCCAACGGCCGGCCGTTTGCCTACCATACGTCGCAGCGACGGGCGGTGGAGACACTCATTTACCTGTACGAAGTGGTCCAGGTGCGCCGTCACAAGGCGCTGGTCGAACAGTACGCCGGGCTCAACCCCAACCTGCGCCTCCTGCAATACGACGACTTCGCCCGCTACTGCGTCAAGATGGCCACTGGCAGTGGCAAGACCAAGGTGATGGCGCTGGCCATGGCCTGGCAATACTTCAACGCCGTGGCCGAAGGCGGCGACGACTATGCCCGCACCTTTCTGCTGCTGGCGCCGAATGTGATCGTGTTCGAGCGCCTGCGCTTCGATTTTGCCGGCGGTCGCATCTTCCGCACCGATCCAATCATCCCGCCCGAGCTGCGCATCTTCTGGGACTTCGAGTGCTATATGCGGGGCGACGGCGAACGGGCTTATGCGCAGGGTGTGCTGTATCTCACCAACATCCAGCAGTTCTACGAGCGCAGCGCCGGCGATGACGACGAGCCGGACGTGATCACCGCCGTGCTCGGCCCCAAGCCGCCAACGCAGACGGTGGAAGCTGACGACTTCGACGAGCGGATTCTCAAGCGGGGCGGGTGTGTGATGGTGATCAACGATGAGGCGCATCACACCCACGACGAGGCCAGCGAGTGGAACCGCAACATCCGGCGGCTGCATGATGGTCTGCAGTCAAGTCAGGAAATCGGCGCTGGATTGGCCGGCCAACTGGATTTTACGGCTACCCCGCGCTATAGCAAGGGCGCGCTGTTCACCTGGACGGTGTACGATTACCCGCTCAGGGACGCGATCACAGATGGCATCGTCAAGCGGCCCATGAAGGGCATCGCTTCCGGCATCCAGGAGGCCAAGTCCGATATCGCCAGCGTACGCTACAAGGCCTACGTGACGGCAGGGGTGGAGCGCTGGCGCGAGTACCGTGAGCAGCTCGCCCCGCTGCAGAAGAAGCCTATCCTGTTCGTGATGATGAACGACACGAAGGAGGCGGATGACGTTGGAGACTATCTGCAGCGCGCCTATCCGTCGGAGTTCGGCGGCAACAAGCTCCTGATCATCCACACTGACAGATCAGGGGAGGTCTCCAAGAAGGATCTCGACGCCGCCCGCAAAGCTGCGCGCGAGGTGGATGAACTCGAAAGTCCGATCAACGCCATCGTCAGCGTGTTGATGCTGCGCGAAGGCTGGGACGTCAAGAACGTTACCGTGGTGGTCGGGCTGCGCCCCTACTCGGCCAAGGCCAACATCCTGCCCGAACAAACCATCGGTCGCGGTCTGCGCCTGATGTTCCGGGACTTGGCCTTGGATTACGTGGAGCGGGTGGACGTCATCGGCAACAAGGCCTTCATCCAGTTTGTCGAACAACTGGAGAAGGACGAGGACATGGCCTTGGAGACGTTCGAGATCGGCAAAGATAAGCTGACCATCCTCACCATCCAGCCCGACCCCGCCAAGCTGGACAAAGATATCGCCCTTCCCACGCTCAGCCCCATTCTCTCGCGCAAGCGCACATTGGCCGAGGAGATCGCCGGTCTGGACGTGGCTTCCATGTCGTGTCCTCCGCTGCCGCGCAAGGCCAGCGACCCAGAGGCCAAAACGTTCCGGTACGAGGGCTACGATATTCTCACCTTGCAAAAGATGGTTGAGCGTGACTATACCCTGCCCGAGGCGCAGACATCGCAGGAAGTGATTTCGTACTACGCCAAACGCATCGCTCAGGACGTCAAGCTGCCATCGCAGTTTTTCGCCCTGGCCCCCAAGGTGCGGGAGTTCCTGGAGACGCGTGCCTTCGGGGCGACGGTGAACCTGGACGATCCGGTCATCTTGAAGGCGATCGGCACGAACGTCGCCCAATACGTTACCGTGCAGACCTTTGTCAAAGCCCTGCGGCCGCTGGTGGTCGAGGCGTTGACACCGGGGCTTGTCCACGAGGGGCGCAGGCTCTCGCTGACGCCGCCATTTCCTTACTCGCGACCAACGCTCCCCGCCGCCAAGACAGTATTTAACCTGGTGGCTTGTGGCAACGAATTTGAGAAGGCCTTTGCTCGCTTCCTCGAGGACGCGGCCGACGTCGTCCGCTTTGCCAAGCTGCCGGAGCAGTTCGGGTTCGCCATCGAGTATACCGACTCGAACAACAGTCTTCGTTACTACGAACCGGACTTCGTCGCCGTGGCGGAGTCAGGCGTGCACTACCTCGTGGAAACCAAAGGGCGAGAAGATGTCGATGTCGCCAACAAGGACCGGGCGGCCACGATTTGGTGCGAGAACGCCACCCGACTCACGGACAGGGAATGGCAATACGTCAAGGTGCCGCAGAAGGAATTCGAGAAGCTACAGCCTGACGAGTTCGCCGACCTGGCGGTGTTCGCCCCGGTGCCTTTGGCGTGAGACCGGTAGACCAGGAAACCGGGAATGCCGTCTTCCCCGGTTTTCCGGTCTACCGATCTACCGGTTTCCCTGTCCTATCCTCAGCCCGCCACTCCCGGATGGCTCGCCTCCCAGATGCCGTCGCTGAGGGTGATCACCGAGAGACAGGAGCGGCACTGCGCCTGTTCATCTTCGGTCAGCCGGGCATAGTGCCCGCAGGTGGGGCAGGTGATGGCAAGGCGCTGGACCGCCTGGCGCACCAACACCTTCATCACGGCTTCCTGGTCGGGAAGCCCCATCTCCTCTTGGAGCAGGCCGACGATCTCCTGCTCTTCGGGGGTGAGTTCGAGCGTCAAGGAATTGACTTCGCTCATAGGAAAACCTCGCTGAGGTGGAAGATTGACCACAATGGATGTTCCATTCTAGCCAGGAGGTGGGGGTTGCGGTATGATCCGCGTCACTATCTGGCCTTGTTTGGCCGGAAACACCCTAACGGAGCAGTGACCATGTTGGCTCGCGAGTACGTGGATGGCGCCACCGCCATCGCCCGCGGGGCGTTGGCTGCCGGCTGTGACTTCTTTGCCGGTTACCCGATCAGCCCGGCGACGCCCATCCTTCTTCACATGTTACGGGAGCTGCCCAAGGTCGGTGGAATCGGCGTACAGGCAGAGGACGAGATCGCGGCGCTGAGCATGTGCCTCGGCGCGGCGATGACCGGCTCTCGCTGTCTCACCGCCACCTCTGGCCCCGGCATCTCCCTCTATTCTGAGAACATCGGCCTTGCCATCATGGGCGAAGTGCCGGTGGTCATCGTCGATGTGATGCGCCTGGGGCCCGGCACCGGCGGCGCCACCACGGTCGCTCAGGGCGATGTACAGTTTGTGCGCTGGGGCACAGGCGGCGGGTATCCCATCATTGCCCTGTCGCCGTCGTCGGTGAGTGAGTGCTATACCCTGACGCAACTGGCCTTTGACCTGGCCGAGCGTTTCCGTACACCTGTCTTCTTGTTGCCGGACAAAGAGCTCATCATGTCGTATGCCACGGTCGACGTCGCCGACTACGTCGACGTGACCGTGCGCTCGCGACCCCTTGTCCCTACCGAGGCGCCGTCTGTGCCCGGCGGGAACGGTAGCGGCATGGCCGACCGCATCAATGTCGTCACGGGCAGGCCTGACAAGCGCTTACGCCCTGAAGAAACCTATCTGCCTTACGACTTCGACCCCCTTGACGCCACGCCGCCCACCAGTCCGTTTGGCGGTCCCCACATCACGCGTTTCACCGGCTCCAGCCATGACGAGCATGGGTTCCTGGTCAAGGATCCCGGCAAGGTGGGGCGTTTGAACGAGCACCTGCGGGTGAAGATCGAGAACCATCGCCGCGAGATCGAGTTCGGCCAGTTGAACCGGGCCGAGGGGGCCACCACGCTCTTCATCAGCTACGGCAGCACCGCCCGCGCCATGCGCGAGGCCGCCGACCGCAGCCGCAAGGCCAATCAGCCGGTCAGCGACCTGACCCTGCACACGCTGTGGCCGGCGCCGGAAAACCTGATTCTGGAGGCGGTGGCAGGACACAGCCGCATCATCGTCGGCGAGCTGAACCACGGCCAGTACGCCCGCGAAGTCGAGCTGCTGGTCTATCGCCAGGCCGCCCGCAACCGGCAGGCGCCACCGGAAGTGGTGAGCCTGCAGCGAGTGGACGGCGCCCTGCTCAGCCCCGAGCAGTTCCTGGCTGTCGCCGCAGGCGAAAGTGCTGTCGCCACAGGCGACAGTTGCTAGGCGGCACGGAGAGACGAACATGGCAATCGCCAACGAGCTTGCGCTCAAACCCCTGGAAACCTATAAGAATGAACGGCCCGATCCCTTCTGTCCGGGCTGTGGCCACACGTTCATTTTGAACCACCTCGATGCCGCGCTGACGAAGTTGCAGCTTGACCCGCGCAAGACGGTCTTGGTGACGGATATCGGCTGCGTCGGCCTCAGCGACCAGTACTTCGTCACCAACGCCTTCCATGGTCTGCACGGTCGCAGCGTGGCCTATGCCACCGGCATCAAGCTTGCCAACCCCGACCTGAAAGTCATCGTGATGATGGGCGACGGTGGCACTGGCATCGGCGGCGCCCACCTGATCAACGGCGCCCGCCGCAACATCGGCGTCACAGTGATGGTGTTCAACAACTTCAACTTCGGCATGACCGGAGGCGAGCATTCGGTCACCACCCCCCGCGGCATGATCACCGCCAGCACGCGCGGCGGCAACCTGGAAAGCCCGCTGGACATCTGCTCCTCCGTGGCCGTCAACGGGGCCGGCTACGTCTACCGCGGCACGTCCTTCGACAAAGATCTGCCCGACCGTATTGCCGAGGCCATCGCATACGACGGGTTCGCCTTGCTCGACATCTGGGAGCTGTGCACGGCCTACTTCGTGGTCAACAACGATTTTGGCCGCAAGGAGCTAATGGGCACGGTCGAGACGTTGGGCCTGCCGACCGGGCTGATCCAGCGCCTGGAGCCCAGCGAGTACGCGAAGAACGTGCGCAGCCAGGGTCAGAAGAGCGCAGGCCAACCGGTTCTGCCCGTTCGCGCCATTGACCCCATTTTCAAGCCGGTGCTCGATCACAAGTTCCACCTGGTGATCGCTGGCTCGGCGGGCGCCAAGGTGCGGTCGGCGGCGCAGGCCCTGGGCTACGCCGGCGTCCTCTCCGGCCTCTATGTTACCCAGGCCGACGATTATCCCACCACCGTCAAATCCGGCCACAGCGTGAGCGAGATCATCCTCAGTCCCGAGGAGATTCGCTACACGGGTATCGCCAGACCGGATGCCCTGGTGCTGCTCTCAGAGGATGGGTTGGCCAAGGTGCGCCATCACCTGGCAGCCATGACCCCTGACGATGTGCTCATCACCACGCCGGAGTTCGCCGATGTAGCGACCCAGGCCCGCAAAGCGATCATCGCCCCACACGGCGGTGGCGTGCGGATCACACGCACCAACAAGTCGCTGATTGTCACGGCCGCCGCCTTGCGACTGCTCGATCTGTTCCCCATCGCGGCGTTGTCCGAGGCCGTGCGCCGCTTCCAGGCTCGTTTCGCCGACGAAAACCTGCCAGTGATCGAGGCCAGCGCCGCGCTGCTGCCGGAGTAGTATGGTCTCTGCCGTTCTGAGCAGTGGCCACGACGTGAAACGCCTGCTGGAGATAGTTCAACGTGATGCCCGCGCCCCGATACGATTTCAGTGACCAGGTCGTCTGCGTCACCGGCGCCGGACAGGGCATCGGCCTTGCCATCGCTCAGGCCTTCGCCAATGCCGGGGCCGCCGTCTGCCTAAACGATATCGACGCGGACAGGGTGGAGGGCGCGGCGGCAGAGCTGGCAAGCACCGGAGCCGCCGTCTTTCCCTTCGTGGCCGACGTGGCAGATGCGGAGGCAGTTGCGGCCCTGTTCGCCGCCATCGACCGCCGCTGGGGTCGCGTCGATGTGCTGGTCAACAACGCCGGCATCGAGCCGGTCAGCTCGATTCTGGACCACTCGTTGGCGACATGGCAGCGGGCGTTGGACGTGAATCTCACCGGCGCCTTCCTGTGCACGCAGCAGGCCGGGCGGCGGATGCAGTCCCAGGGTGGCGGCGTCATCCTCAACATCGCCTCCATTGCCGGCAAGTCCCAGCCTTTGTACCTGCGCTCGGCTTATGCTGCCAGCAAGGCCGGGCAAGTTGGCTTCACGAAGGAGGCGGCGCGCGAGTTGGCCGCGTATGGCATCCGTGTCAACGCCGTCTGCCCCGGCGTCATCGTCACGCCGATGACGGCGCACCTGCGCGACAACCCGGATCAGATGGCTCGTTGGCGGGCCGAGATCCCGCAGGGCCGCCTGGGAGAACCCGATGAGGTGGCGGCCCTGTGCCTATGGTTGGCCTCCGACGCTGCCAGCTATGTCACGGGCATGGCCTGGCATGTCGATGGCGGCAAGAATATGGCATAATCGAAGGCAATGCGTGGTTCATCGTCATGCGGGTGGCATTGGGTTGAAGCATGACACACACCGCGTCTCGTCAAGGAGTGTTATCCATGTCGTACCAAAACATCATCGTCGAGAGGACCGACACGAAGGTGGGCCTTATTCGCCTGAATCGTCCCAAGGCGCTGAACGCCCTCAGTCCTGAGTTGATGGCCGAGCTGAGTCCGGCCTTGATCGAGTTCGACGCCGACCCCGGCGTGGGTTGTATCGTCATCACCGGCAGCGAACGGGCGTTTGCCGCCGGCGCCGACATCAAGGCAATGGCGAACGCCACCGTGGTGGATATGCTGACCGATGATCTCATCGCCCGTTGGGAGACCATCCGTGGGGTCAGGAAGCCAGTCATCGCCGCGGTCAGCGGTTTCTGTTTGGGCGGTGGCTGCGAGTTGGCGATGGCGTGCGACATGATTGTGGCCAGCGAGTCGGCCGTGTTTGGGCAGCCAGAGATCACCCGGGGCATCATGCCGGGGTTCGGCGGCACGCAACGGCTGACGGCTGCTGTCGGCAAGGCGTTGGCCATGGAGATGGTCCTGACCGATCGCCGCCTGTCGGCTGTCGAAGCCCTGGCCTACGGTCTTGTCAATCATATCTACCCGGTGGAGACCTACCTGGAGGAGGCGCTCAAGCTGGCAGCCAGGGTGGCGGCGCAGGCGCCGCTGGCCGTACGCTTGGCCAAGGAAGCGGTCGGGAAGTCATTTGAGTTGAGCCTGAACGAAGGCCTTGAGTACGAACGACGGCTGTTCCACATGCTGTTTGCCACAGCCGACCAAAAGGAAGGCATGGCCGCCTTTGCCGAGAAGCGCAAAGCTCAGTGGACAGGACGTTGATATGAGCGATCTTTTGGCTCCTCCCCGCGTTGCCGGTCTTAACCTCACCGTTGGTGAGTTCCTCCCCCGTGTTCGTCTCCCCAGCCTGGCCGGACTGACCCTGACCCCTGCGGACCTTGTCGCTGAAGGCGAACTTGCCGTCTGCGTCTACAACCCGTCCGACGTCAACCCCTTTCCACTGCCGCCGCGCGGGGTTGATCTCCCCGGTCGCTACGCCATGTTGCAAGAGCGCGGGGTCAAGTTGTTCGTGATAAGTGGTCTGGCGCTCCCGCAGCTTGGCCGCTGGCTCGAACTCGCCGGCCTGGACATCTACGCTCTCAGTGACGCCGAGCGGGCTTTTGCGGCCGTGGCTGGCGTCCCCATCAAGCGCGTCGACGGCCACAACTTCCGCACCCATGCTTCCTTTGTTCTGCAGGAAGATCGCGTCCTCGCCATCCTGGTGGAGACCGACCCCATCCATCAGTTCGAGCGGCTTTTGATGGCGCTCGATGTGGCCGTGGGCCGTGATCCGGGCGTTTACGAGCTGCCGGACCAGCCCTGGTACACGCAGCGCCGCTGGGATCACTCGCCAGGCGAGGAAGACGGCGGTGAGCCGATGGGGGAGGATGAGTGAGCCAGACACGGCTTCGTTTGCGTGCGCTCGAAACCTATGTGCGATCGGTAGCCTCCGCCCAGACCTTCTGGGCGGAGCACTTCCACCTGGCCCATGATTTAGGCCGGCCCGGGGTCTACCACCTGGGCGATGTGGTCTGGCGATTGTTGCCCGGAGCGATGCCGTGTGGAACACGGGGCCCCCACGGCTCCCTGCCGGCCTTTGTCGTGGACGATTTCGGGCAGGCGCGGGGCTACTTGCAGGCGCATGATATTCCCATCGTCTTCGAAGAGATCCTGCCGGGTGTGAGCCTCTTGATTTGCCTTGATCCCGATGCGACGCCAATTGAACTGGCCCAGGCGACCGATGCCGGCGAATGGGACATTGCCGACCGGCGGCTGCTGCGGATGCGACAGCGCCAGGATGAGGCGCCGGCTGGGTCTCTGGCGATTGGTCCCCTCACCGAGTTGACCCTGTACACCCACGATATTACCGCCAGTGTCCGTTTCTACAGGGATGTCTTGGGTTTGCCCGTTGGCCTTTCTTTCTTTGGGCACGTTCATCTCGTGATGGAGAACGTCCCCCTGGTCTTGCGTGGCACCAACTGGCGGTGCAAGCACCCCGAGGATGCTCACGCTACCGAACCTGTGTTCGGCGTTGACGATTTGCGTGCGCTTGCGGTAGGTTTGCGGGAGGCCGGTTACCCACCCTATGGGGTCTCTGATGATCGCATCAGTGTCCTCGATCCGGCGGGATGGCGCGTTCACTTCGAGTCAAATGATGGTTCCAACTGAGTCAGGTCGGCGTTTGACACCCAAACTGCGATTCTGGCGATCCACTGACCTCGCGTCACCACAGTTGTTCGCTTTTGCACGATCAAATTCGATTGGCTATACTGTGTGCCGCGACTTTCTGGCTCCCTCAAGGTTCAGCCGGTGCATCCATCGGCAATCTGAAGACGCCGGGAACAAGGTTACCTAGCGTGCAACGAGGCGGTCCTGCATCGAAGCAGCCGGGATGTGTGCGCCAAGCATTGCACCTGGCTCTATGGGTCACACCGGCGTTGCTCCTGCCCCTTGTCCTGGGCCTTGCGGTCGACAGTCTGGCTGGAACCTCACCCTGGGGCACCCTGATCGGGGTTGTCGCAGGAAGTTCGTTCGCCCTCATCATTGTACTGTACAAAGTCAAGGCCCTCTATGGGACGACTGCCCCTCCCGATGATTTCTAACACAGTTAAGGAGAGGTTCTAGTGCGCAAACTGTTTCAGGGTAAGAATCTCGCCATCCTTCTGGTTTGTTTGGCCCTTCTCTTGATCTCGGCTCTCTTTGTCCGGGTGCCACTGCCCGCCATTTCGCTGCCTGCGGAGAAGATTCCGGGGCTAAAGATCGGCGATTTCCCCATTACAAACACCTTCGTGGCGACGCTATTGGCGGACGCGACGCTGCTGCTGCTCACGTTCTTTGCCGTGCGCAAGTTGAGGGAAGTCCCTCAGGGTCTACAGAATGTGATGGAGTGGGTCCTCGAGACCTTTGACGGCATGCTCACCGACATCGGTGGCAGGGAAAAAGCCCGGAAATGGCTGCCGATGTTCATGACCATATTTCTCTTCCTGTTGGTGGCGAACTGGTGGGAATTGATTCCCGGCGTCGACAGCGTTGGCGTCTTGGAGCCGGTGGAAGTTTCGCACTACGTTTCAGGCGGTACCATCAACATCGGCTATTTGAAGGGAACAACACCCATCCTGGGGATTCCTACGCTCAAGGCTACAAAAGTGTTGCTGAGCAAGGTCGACCAGGCCAGGGTGCAGCAGGAGGCGCTGGCTGCCGAGCAAAAAGGCGAGGAGTACCATCCTGCCGAGAACACCAAAGTCGGCGGGTGGGTGCTCATTCCGTTCGTGCGCGCGGCGGCCACGGACCTTAACGTGGCCCTGGCCCTGGCCCTGATCTCTGTTGTCGCCACACAGATCGTGGGCATGCGGACGCTCGGCCTCAAGTACTGGCGACGCTTCTTCAACCCTGTGATCACGGGTATCAAGCCCATCGACATTTTCGTCGGCATCCTGGAACTCATCTCGGAGGTTGCGAAGCTCGTCAGCTTCTCCTTCCGTCTCTTTGGCAATATCTTCGCCGGGCAGGTGCTGCTCTTTGTCATGGCCTTCCTGGTTGCTTTCCTCATGCCCTTGCCGTTCTATGGCCTGGAGATGTTTGTCGGCTTCATGCAGGCTTTCGTCTTCGCCATTCTGACGTTCATCTTCTTCGAGCAGGCCACCCATAGCCATGCCGGAGATGCACATCATTAACCAGGCTTTTCATCTCACTTCCAACACACGGAGGATTCTGACGAAATGATAGAAATTCTTGCTCCTGGTCTCGCGATCGGTCTTGGCGCCATTGGCCCCGGCATCGGCGTCGGTCTGTTGGTGGCAGGTGCGTTGCAGGCCATCGGACGCAACCCCGAAGCGGCAGGCGAAATCCGCATCAACATGATTCTCGGCATCGTGTTCGCCGAAGCGATCGCCATCTACGCCCTGGTGGTGGCCCTCCTGCTGATCTTCGTGGGTGCCCCTGGTCTTGGCTGATCGCCCAAAGCGGTCGCCCACCTTCCGTTAACCAGCTAAAGGAGGTGCCGGCATGGCACAACTGGGTATCAATGGCCCATTCCTGCTTGCCCAGATAGTCAACTTCATCGTTCTGTTCCTCTTACTGCGGCAATTCCTGTTCCCGCCGCTGATGCGGATGCTCGACGAGCGCAAGCAGCGCATTGCCGAAGGCCTGGCCGCTGCCGATGTGGCCCGCAAAGAGGCAGAGGAAGAGCGCGCCAAGCTGATGGCCCAAATCACCACAGAGCGAGCCGAAGCGCAACAGCGCGTGGCTTCGGCGTCGGCGCAGGCCGAGCGCGTCAAGGCCGACATTCTGGCCGATGCACGGCGCGAAGCTGAAGTCATCAAGGCGCGCGCGGTAGAGGAGGCCGAGGCTGAAAAGCAACGCATCCTGGCCGAAGCGCAAAAGCAGATCGCCGAGCTGACCCTCCTCGCCACCGAACGTGTTGTCCGGCGTGGGCTAGATGAAAAAACTCAGCGTCTGCTGATCGAGGATTTCCTCTCCGAAACGAGTTTGAACTGACATGGAAAGGACGCCTGAAGCCTACACCCGTGGCATTCTTGCTGCCGTTCTGGAGCCCTGGATCGACGGCTTGGGCAAGGTTGGAACGGCGATCCGCACTGACAGCAAACTGCGGGCCAAACTCGAAGATGCCAGCGTCGAACCTGCGGTCCGGCTAGCTCTGCTCGAAGGCCTTGTGCCTGCCAAGCCGGCAGAGCTGCGCAATCTCGTAAGCGCTTTACTGGCCAACAACGACCTGGGCCTTCTCGACCAGATCTATGGTGCGCTGGGCCGCGTGGTGGCGCAGGAGGCCGGCGGTCCGCGACTAGCTCAGGTCACCAGCGCCATCGCACTTTCGGCTGCTGAGCAAGAGCGTATGCGCGCCCGCCTCGCACAACAATTCGGGTCGAACCTGGAGTTCGAGTTCCTGGTGGACCCGGAGGTCTTGGGCGGCGTCATCGTCCGCGTCGGCGACAAGCTGGTCGACGACAGTGTGCGGGGACGGATCGAGGCGTTACGCAATTCGCTCGGTGTACGCGCTGCCTGAGCATCTGGGAGTTCACGAAGGAGGACGCATGGCAATTGCACTTGACGATTTCACACGGCAGCTCAAAGAGCAGATTCTGCAGTTTCAGGCGCCCACCAAGATGGTGGACGTCGGTACAGTCATGGAGGTCGGTGACGGTATCGCTCGCATCAGCGGTCTGCAAAACGTCATGCTCAGCGAGTTGGTCGAGTTCAAAGACGGCACGCTGGGCATTGCGCTGAACCTGGACGAGGATTCGGTCGGCGCCATCATCATGGGCGAGTACAGCAGCATCCAGGAAGGCGATGTCGTGCGCAGCACGGGTCGCATTGCCTCAGTGCCGGTGGGGGAAGCCCTTGTTGGCCGCGTGGTCAACGCCATTGGCCAGCCCATCGATGGCAAGGGGCCCATCGAAACCGCCAGCTCCCGTCCCGTCGAGCGCATTGCGCCGAACGTCATCGTCCGCAAGTCGGTCGACACACCCGTCCAAACCGGCATCAAAGCCATTGACGCAATGATCCCGATCGGCCGCGGCCATCGCGAGCTGATCATCGGTGCCCGCCAGACGGGCAAGACGGCTGTGGCCATCGATGACAACCTCAACCAGAACGGCACACACCTTATCCGACTTTCCGTGGCCATTGCCCCGACACGGCCAAACGTGGCCTGGGG
>CAZHTZ010000071.1:0-18491 GCA_964535455.1 uncultured Caldilineales bacterium | reverse complement strand
CAGGGCGAGGGTGGCGTTCTTGGGGTCGGCGGCGGCTGGCGTTCCGGTCACCGGCTGCTGGTCACGGGAGGACTGCACCCCATACAGCAGCGCACAGGCAAAGCAAAGGACAATCAGTCCCGCCACCAATGCCACGACGAGACCGACCGGCAGCTTGCTGCTCTTTTTCTGCTTCATCGCGCACCTCTACTTGGCCACGTTTAGCTCGAACCAGCGCAGCAAGGTCTGGAGCACATCGCGGTCGGGCGAGCGCATGGCGCTGGTGCGTGGCACCACCGCGGCCACACCCTGTTCTTGCCACTGGGCAAAGGGGCTGTCGGCGGCGCCGGTGACGGCGATGTCGGAGCTGGCTGGTCGCAGGCCGTAGTTGATGGCTTCTTTCTGGGTCTCGGGCGAGAGCAAAAACTTCTCGAACTCGAGGGCCGCGTTCTTCTGGAGGGCGTTCGTCTCCGGTCCGATCCAGATGCTCATGGGAAAGTCGAACCAGGTGACGTATTTGGGATAGCGGATGACGAGCGGCTCACCCCAGCGGTTCTTGATGCCCTGCATGTTGTTGAGCAGGTCGCTTTCCAACAAGAGGCCTCCATCGCCGGCGGAGTAGCCAAAGAGGGCAAAGTCCTCGGCCGTGTAAGCCGAGGCGCCGCTCAAGTCGGTGGTGGCGCCCAACAGCTCGCCCATCCACCGCTGGAAGTCCGGGTTGCTGATGTCTGCGGTGCTGATGTTGGGGCGGTCGAAGTACTCGCCCGCGGCCGAAATCATCGCCGTCAGGCCACCGACATTCTTGCGCGGGTCAGGAACCACCAGCTTGAAGAAACCCCAACCATCTTGACCACCCAGATCGCGCCATCCACCCTTGGCCGTGGCGGCGTCGTGGATAGCCTTCCAGTTGATATCACCGAACTTCTGGCTGAGCACGTCGGCGCGCGACTGGTAGATACCCCAGGAAGAAAGGCTGAGGACCAGCGGGCGGATGCGGTATTCGCCATCGGTGAGGAAGACGTCTCGGCCCAGGCGCTCTTTGTAGGCGGCGTTCGCCAGCTCGGGTAGATAGCGGCTATCGGGAATCCAGGCCGTCGGAAAACGCTCCAGCGCCTGCTTCTGTTCGGCTGTGAGGGTGTTGGCGTCGCCACCCTCCAGCGCTGCGAACTCGTTCCGATCGAACTTGCCGAGCGCGGTCAGGCCATCCATGGCGATGACTTCCACCTGAATTGGCTGTCCTTCCAGACGAGGACCCTCTTTGTTGAACCGCTCGGCAGCGGCACGGACCCAGGGCTCCACCGGCAGCGCCGTCAGGATGCGGACCTGGATGGGGCCTCTGGGCGTCACGACCAGTGGTTGCTGGCGGTTGGTGGCGCGCAGCGCCAGCGCCACGCCCACGATGACGATGGCAAGACCAACGATGGCAAGGAAAAGGATTCGGCTACGTTTCATTGCGGACCTCTAATGCGGATCTCAAGCGTCGCTCTCGGTCCAGTAGTGTTCAGCACCCATGTTGGTGGGTGTGTTCAAGTCGTCACGGTAAGACAGGCCGGCGACCTCGGCGATCTCTTCGGCCAATTCCAGGCCGCGTCCCGCCGTCAACCAGGTGTCCGGCTGGACCGCGGTTTGGAGCTGAGTCTCCCAGTAACCAGGCTGGGGCACGACGCGGACGGCGGTGATCTGCTCCCAAGGGATGAGATCGGTCGCTGGCGCGGAGTGATGATTGCCACCCCTCAGCGTGACGCCGCGCTCGGACAATTCGGTGTTGGCGGTCACACGAGGGCCACGGCCGCTCGCATAGGCCGCCACCGCGGCTGCGACCAGCAGGCCGAGAACGGCCAAGCCAAGCCACAGGTAGGCGCCGCCGTAGCTGAGCAGGAACAGTACCAGCCCTAGACCGGCCAGACCAAGGTAGACCCACCAGCCTGCGAACAGGTTCGTCTTGTGCGTCATGCGTTCGTTTGAGCGACGGCGGCTCAATGCCGGGGGCTCAATGCCGATGGAGGGGAGGCGCACCCGGGGCGCGCCTCCCTTCATGGTTTCCGTTATGAACCGGAGGCCGTGCTTGCCATGCCCAGACGGGCACGGCGAGCGGCGAGCTGCTGCTCCAGCTCGTCGGTTTCCAGAACTTCGGCCATCTGCTTGTCAAGCTTGCCGGCATCGATCTCGGATTGGGCCTCGGCCTTGTCAAGACGGCGCTGGATGTCCGCCTTGATGTCATCCATACCCACGGTCTCGGTGCTGACGTCGCCGATCGAGCTGATCGCCTCGTGGGTGGCCTCTTTGCTCTTGGCCAGTTGCAGCATAGCCTCCAGATTGATGCGCTCCTGCTTCACCTCGGTCAGCTTGGCCTCCAGCTTCAACCGGGCATCCAACAGCTTCTGGAACTCCGCCTCCTGGGCACTGGCCTGCTCCTGGTATTGGTCCGCCAAACGCTTCATGGTGTTGTAGCGGCTCTGGGCGGCCATCGCCAGTTGCTCTTTGCCCTCGCCGAGGAAGATGTCGATGTTGCGATCCAGCTCCTCGGACTTGGCGTCAAACTCCTTCTGCTTGCGACGCAGGGTTTTGGCCTCGCCGCCGACCGTGGCCGCAGCGTCTTCGAGCGCCTCGAGGTTGTCTTCTACACGGCGGATGTATTCGTCCACCACCGCAAGACTGTTGGCCTGGAGGGCCTGGTTCACCATATAGTGCAGGTTGGCGGAGATGAGAATACCGACCTTTTCGAGAAGGGAAGCCATAGCACATACTCCTTTGCGTCAGGGTGCAGGCGCCCTCGGGCGCCGTCACTCTAGGATAGGGTTGATAGCATCAGTGTAGCAGAAGTCACCGGCGTATCCTGACACCAAGATGACAAAAGGCCGACAGCCTCTTGCCTCGCCAACCGCGGGCTAGTGAACCAACCCGCTAGCCTACGAGTTTGTAGCCTCGCCCGCGCACGGTGACAAGGTAGCGTGGGTTGGCGGGATCCGGTTCGATCTTGTGGCGCAGGCGGCTGATCAGCTTGTCGATCGAGGCGTCATAGACCTCGTCGACATAGTCCTCGCCCCAGACGGCCTCGACGATCTGATACTTGTCGCAGATCTTGTTGAGGTGGCCGTACAAGAGCAGCAGCAGCCGGTACTCGGAGCTGGTCAGCGTTTCCACCAGCCGGCCATCTATCTTTGCCTCGCCGGTCTCAACATCGATACGCACCCCTTGCTCAGGGAGTTTCTGGGCAGCGCTCATCTGCTGCACGAAGCGCCGGAACAACTCGGCGAAGAACTGCGGCTCCTGGTGACTCCCCGTCACCAGCCCTTTTCGCGTCAGCTCGACGAACGCACGAGGGTTATGCACGCCCGCAGGCTGGAAGAGTCCACCCAACTCGTCCTGTTCTACCTCGTCCAGATCCCGCCAGATCTTGTCACATTCGGTCCGGACGCTGGCGTCTGTACGCAGGACATCCTGCAACTGCCGGTGAACGATCGCCGCTTCGGAGGAAGTACGCTCCGGTTTGCCCCCCAGGTCCGCCAGACGCCGGCAGACGATGGCCATCAACGCCGGATGGCCGCCCGCCTGGCGCAGCACAAAGGCAACGTCTGCGGCATTCAGGACCCAATGCAGACGCTGGCCCTGGTCTTTGATGAATGCCTGCGCTTCCTCTGGTCCCAGGGGCAGCAGGTAGTACGCATCCTCCCCAAACAACTCCGTGAACTCGTCCACGTGCTCACCCGTCCGCAGCCGCGCCAGGCTGCGATCGGTGGCTGTAACGTAGGCCAGACGCCTGGAGTAGCGATCCTTCAGCGCCCGCAGGTTAAGGAAGACGCGCGGGACCAGGTGGGTGAAGGGGGCGTCAAACTCATCGAGGACAAGGACGACAGGATGGGCTGCGTCTTCGACCAGGGCTGTCAGCGCTCGATCGAAAGTGAGAGGAATCTGCAGGTCGCCTGCAGGCTGAAGGAGCGCCTCATGGCTTTGGCTGAAGACCGGGGCCAGGGGATGCGCCTGGGTCTGGAGCTGGTCAGTGAGCACACGCAAGACCAGCTCGTAGAAAGCGATCTCAGTCCAATCGAGCATACGATTGCAGTCAACATAATAGCAATCGAGGTCGCCCTCCCGCTCCTCCGGCGGCGCCGCGGCATCATTCTGGCAGAGATCACGCAAGAGCGCGGACTTGCCGACATTGCTTACACCCACGAGACTTACGCTTTGTGCGTCGGCAAGGCATCGCCGCAGGTGGCGGAGGTCGCCTGTGCGGTAGTCCGGGGCGACAGAGGGGACGTGCAAGGTGGAGTCGACCATAGGAGTGCGGTGAACTCGGACAAAGCGCCACATGGCATCGTCGCAGGCGCTTTGATCTGGATCATACCACCCGGCCCATACCTATCCCAAGAGCTGCATCCAGATACGCCAGAGGTATTGGACGCGGTCGATGAGCAGGGTCAGGCGAGCGCCGGCGGTGCTGGCAAGCAGGGCGCCAAACGCCAGCATCACCGCCAGGTAGCCGAGCTTGCCCAGCCCGACCAGTGACCGCGCCCACAAGGGACCGGGATCGCCATCTGGGCCGGTGGGTTGCTGGCGGCGCTGCTGGAAGTACAGCAGGACGCTGATTGTGATCAAGACAGCCAGCACGGTGGCCAAGGCGTTGGCAGCCACGGCAGGCATTGGCAGATAGCGAAACTGCCCCACGGCAAGGACCTGGGGGACGAGTGTGCCGCGCACGGCGCCGGCGACGGCCAGAGCGACCATCGCGCCGGCCAGCAGCGCCGCTGGGATCAGACCCACTGCAGCCAGGCCAGGACGGCGGGAGAAACGCAGCGCCAGCAGGACGACCAACAACAGGACGACCCAAAGCCACAGGTTCCCGGTGGGGTCGCTGAGCAGGGGACGCACCAAGCCAGGTGCCAGCACTGACCGCAGGGCCACGGCCGCAATGTACCCGGCGACCAGCCCCAGCACCAGGTGCTCGGCCAGCCGGAAGGCGCCGTTCGACTGCCACACGCGGCTGAACACTGCCAGCGTGAGCAGCGTGGCGAGCAGCGTGCCCACATAGGGGCCGGCAGCAGAAAGGAAGTTGTTCATCATGGCGTGCGGCGCAGCGAACGCGCCAACCCCAACAAGACGATGATGACGAAGAGGAGATGGACCAGGCTTTGGGGGAACTGCTGCGTCGAGGCCGGGCCCGGCTGGCCGGCAAGCTCCTCGTAGGCCAAGGCATCGGGATAGCCGGCCATCAGGGCGCTGACCTGCCCGCTCTGCACATAGGGTTCGAGCGCCGGGCCGACGGCGCCTGAGGCTGCCACCAACAGGGGTGTGTTCCAACGCGAGGCGATCTGCTCGATCCATTCCCGGCTGGCGGTAGTCTCGGCGCTGAATTCGACGATGAGGTCAAAGACCTCGATGCCGGCGCCGGGCGCCATCTCCAGGCGGCTGAGGCTGGCGGCAGTGGCGCTGGCAGCACCAGCCGGGGAGAGCGCCAGGGCCTGGAGCGCAGCAGCGTCGCCAGGGATGAAGCCAAAGTCCGTGGGACGGGGATGGATGATGATTTGGGCGGAGACCGGCTGCCAGGCCGCGGTGAGGGCATAGGCATCCGTTGCCATCGCCGGACCGAGCGGCCGCAGGCTCATGTTCGCCAGTCGGGCGCGCTTGTCCTGCAGGTGGCTGAGGATGGGTTGAGCCAGCAACTGCATCTCACCCTGAGTGGTCGGCTCGTAGTCCCAGGCCAGAAGGACGCGAGCGCCGGGAGGCAGGGCTTCGATCAGGGCATACGCTGCCGCGACGCCGGGGCGGCGGGGGGCGGGAGCGGGCTGGTCGGGCGGAAAGGCAAATCCAGCCAGAATGGCGATCAACAAGGCGAGCCCCACCCAGACGGGCCGCGACGGCGAGCGAGTGGGTGGCGCTGCCAACGGCAGCGGCGCGGGCGCCGGAGGAGTAGGAGGTACGGGCGCCGTGGCGGCCACGGCGACAGGTTCGGTGCGCCGGAGCACCTCTTCGACGCGCTGCCAGTCTTCCTCGGTACCTGGCGCCAAGCGGCCGGTGGTGATGATCGGCTCCGGCGGGATCAAGCCCTGGATCTGGGCAAGCAACCGTGGGGGTGGAAGGGCGCCGTCGCCCGGCGGTCCCTCATCCGGCGGGCCGTCGGCCACCGGGCCGTCATCCGGTGAAAGCACATCCGCAGGACCGCCGCCACCACCAGCCGTCGCCATGACCAGTGCAGTGCCGCAGTTGGCGCAGGTGGTAACACCGCCGGCGTTCTGCGCCCCACAATGCGGGCAAACAATCATCGCTCGCCCCCCAGGCGCAGCCGCGAGAGCGCCGCTAGAACGATGCCCAGCGCCAGGCCAATGAGAACCCCGCGCCAGGCAGCCGCCACCGGGCCTACCAGCAGGTTGTGGCGGAGGCTTGCGAGGAAAGGCGCCAGAGCCGGCGTCTGGCCCAACAACACCAGCAGCAGCCCCAGGACAAAGAAAAGGGCGCCCAGGTCGCGAATGCGCAGGCGCTGGTAAAGGGCGAAAGCCAGAAAGATGGGCAGCAGCGCGAAGAGGGCCGCCAGCCCCGGAACCAGGAGCCATTCCAGAACCCACCGCCCCCACCCGGCATCGTATCCGCCGGGCAAAAGCCCGCCCCCAAAGGCGAGAACAAAGCCCACCACGACGGCGAGGCTGGCCCGTTTGTGCCGCATTTGCCCCAGGTGCCGGACAAGCAGGTTAAGGCTACCCCATAGCAGGGCGGCTGCCGTCAGAAGCACAACCGCCTGTAAGACCGGCTGCGCCAGATCGCTGATCGGCGAAACCGGCGCAAAGTAGTTGAAGAACACGATCGCGCCCGCCACTCCGCCCATCACAAGGACGAGGATGCGAACCAAGTTGGATGCGGAAGGGGAGGGCATAGTCAGGGAACGGCCCGCCGACCATGGGCGTCCGTCACCCAGTGGCGGGCAGCGGCCATCAGCAAGGGAAGACAGGTCTGGGCGACTTCGGGACCGAACTGGCGTCGAGGCGGCCGGCCGGCGGCGCGGCCGGTAGCGTAGTTCGTGATAAAGCACAGGCTGGCATAGGCAAGACCTGCTTCCTGCGCCAGAAACACTTCCGGGGAGAGCGTCATGCCCACGAGGGCGGCGCCGGCGCCGGCATAGAGAGCGATCTCACTGGCTGTCTCCAACCGCGGCCCTTCCGTACAAACGTAGACACCCGAGGTGTGGAAACGAATCGAACCAGCGGGCGCGGCCTGTATGGCAGAGGGCGCAGCCTCTTCGGCAGCGGGCGCTCTCTGGAGGGCCGCGAGCAGGGCCGTACGGGCGGTAGGGTGAAACGCAGGACCGGTAGCTGCCCTCATCATCTCGTGACCGAAAGTGGTCACACGGGTGCGGGTGAAGTCGAGGAAGTCGTGGGGCGCCACCAAATCGCCCACTTCAAGGTGAGCGGCGATGGCGCCGGTCCCGTTCCAGGAGAAGACGACCTGAGCGCCGAGCTCTCGCGCCGCCCACATAAGAGCCCGATGATTGAGAAACGCCGCCGACCGCTGCAGACGATCGTGGCCGTGTCGCGAGCTGAAGGCGACCGGCGCACCGGCGCCAGCAGGTTGGAGGAAGACGATGGGCGGGGAAGCGCCATAAGGCGTGTTGATCGACGCCGGATCGTCCAGGGGATGATAGGGCGCCAGATCGAGGCCGTAGGCGGCTGTACCGCCGAGAATGAGGACGGCGGCCTGGGTCAGATGGACCTCCCGGAGGTCAGGTGGCACAATACGCCCCCACCCGGTGCGCCGGGAACACCCCCCGGTCGGTGACGATGCCGCTGATCAGGTGGGGCGGCGTGATGTCGAAGGCCGGATAGAGGGCATCGATGCCTTCCACAGCGGTGCGCTGCCCCGCCAGATAGAGCACCTCGCGGCCGTTTCTCCACTCGATGGTGATGCCGTCCGCCGAGGGCGTGTGGGGGTCAGGGCCGTCATAGCCCAGCACATAGAAGGGCAGGCGGTGATAGTGCGCGGCCAAAGCGATTGCGAAAGTGCCGACCTTGTTGGTGATGTGCCCGTCCAGGGTGACGCGGTCGGCGGCGCAGATGAACTTGTCAATCATGCCCTGGCTCATCAGGTGGGCAGGCATGCCGTCGGTGATCAGGGTGCAGGGGATGCCCATCTCGACGGCGCTCTGGCTGGTCAGGCGGGCGCCCTGCAAATAGGGCCGCGTCTCCGTGGGATAGAGATGGATGCGCTTGCCCTGGTGGCGGGCGATCCAGAGCATCCAGCACAGGGCCGCCCCGGCGAAACAGTGCGTGAGCACGCGGTCGCCGTCCGCCAGCAGGTTGGCGGCGTGCTGCCCGCAATTGCGACTGACCCGGTTGCCGCGCTCGATCTCGTCGTTGACATAAGACAACACCGCAACTCTGGAGTCCTCTCCCGCGGCCAGGGCAGCCAACGCCCGGTCGAGGGCGGCGGGAATGAGATGGTGCAGGTCGTCGGCGGTGGGGCGGGTGGCCAGCAGGCGGGCGGCAGCGGCGCGGTAGGCCGCCTCCGACGGTTCGCTCAGGGCCAGGCCCAGCCCGGCGGCATAGGCCAGCGGCGGCCCGCCCTGGATGACCATGTCCTCCACCGCCTGCGCCACCTCGTCCACCGTACGGCAAGCCACGTACTCCGTGGCAAACGGGTACGTGCGCCGGTCCAGCAGCACCACCGCCTGCAGCCCGGCGTCATAGCGCAGGGTGTTGAAGCGGTCGGCGAGGACGGCAGGGCAGGGGGGGAGGTCGGGAGGTTTCTGTACGGTCATTCGTTGTGCAACTGCGCAAATTTGAACTTGGGCCCTTCGACGCTGGTCAGGAAAGTAGCACGACCAGCGGGGCGCTCGGAGGATGAAGACTCTGTCCGGTTCGGCGCTGACTCGTTCATCGTGTCATTTTCCTGCATGCGACAATATCGGCCCGCAGGTCATTTTCGGGAATCCGTAGCACATCAAATTACTCCGTGGCGCGCTCGTTGCACTGTGGGTGGGAAGAGGTTCGAAGTCGATGATCACGTGTCTTCCCCATTATCCAACTGCTTCTCGAGTGCCTGTCTTACCAATCCCATGACATAGGGCAACTCGTCGAGAGAAGCAAGGCCCACCTCTACGTCTCCGTTACCCCAACGCCCTAGCTGTGTAACGTCTTTGCAGATGTGGCGGGGATCGTCTACCTCATGGAATGCGAGATTGAGTGAAAGGCGCAACCGCTTGTGTTGGGGGACGACATCCACAAAGTTGGTCTCTGCCTTGTAGGCCACATACAGCTTGAGAAACTCCTCGGTCACACAGGGATCAAGAGCGACCACCTCTCTGCGGAATGCTTCAAACACATCCCGCATGGGGCTGGCGAGCAGGTATGGGTGGTCGTTAATGGTGTAGCCTGATACGGGAGCCTTGAATCTATATGTTTCGAGCACATTTGCTGCAAGCTTCGGGGCGCTCCAGACCTCCAGCGCCATACTAGCGAGCTCACCTGCACGGACCTTGATAGCGTCTTCGTTCCATTGCTGGAGCTGTCTGAGGCCTGCATTGAGCTTGAGTGGGCTGTCTTTGAAACCCCCTTGCATGTCGCGCTTTTCTATGAAGGGTCGATCGCTGTATTCCGAGTTGTAGCCGGTGAGGGTTAGATTGCCAAGTGTGTGCAACCATGTCTGGTGAACCCGCTCCCACTCCGGTCCTAACGCCATACTCCAGGCGGCGGAAAGGTTCTTGTTCTGCGGTAAGATGTGTTCAATAGTGTATTCATCCACCGGCACGCGTTCCTTGCGCCCGTGGTTCTCCAGGCGGCGCAGCCAGTAGCTGCGACGCGGAAAGTTATAGAGATCGCGGGTTTGCAGGTCGCGCCAGAACTCGTCGTCGGTCGGGAAGCGGCGATAGGAAGGCAGACCAAGCAGGTGTGCTTGGATACTCTCGAGGTAGCGATCCTTCTTGAGCGCCTTCGTGAAGGTGGCAAAGGTCTTGTTAAGCGAGTTGGTGGGAATGGTGCAGATCGCACGACGGAATACATAGGCTTCTATTAGCCGCACCGCGGCTACGAAGTCCGGGCGGGGTAGTACATCGTTGGCGTAGTCGCGATATAGTTCGAGCAGGAAGGGATAGGCAACATCTACCTTCAGCTCGCGCAGGTCGTGGAAGGCCACCTTCAAGTCTGCGTCGGTCTCGCCCCCTAACGCCATAGCGCAGAAGTAATGGGTCGATGCGCGGATGTCGGCAACCAGCGCTTCCACACCGGCCTTCGCCACTTCTTCCGAACGAGCGTAGGTCTTGAAAGCGTCATACACTTCGCGCACGTTGGGGATATCACCGCTTTTTACTGTCAGGTAGTGACGCATGAAACTGTCGAAATGCGTACCGTAGGCTTCCTGCCCAAAGTCCACTTCCATTGGCCGCCAGAATTGCTCGTACAGCCGGGTCTGCAACTTCGGCTCCAACCCCATCAGAATGAAGTTACGGATTAGATCAGCCTGAGTCAACTCCCGGCCAGTGGAGTTCATACTCTCGAAAATGAGCTGCGGGTTGTCCTGGTCGCGGCTCAACGAGATGTCCACCACCACCAACTTGGCCAGCCCCTTGCATATCGTCTCTAGTTTACCCTTGCAGCCAGCGATCCAGGACTCGAACAAGCTGAAGTTCTCCGTGACCCTCAAGGAAAGATCATTGGGTTGTGCATTGTCGCCAGCGATAGCAATCAGTGATAACTTGTCGGTCTGCGACAAGATCAATTTGTAGTGCCGTTCACCCTCTTCTTCTGGATTGAGTAGGTAGTAGTTGCGCAACTTGCGCGGCGAAAAGCCGTCCACTGGCTCGCGATTCCCCTCCTCTTGCTTATCAAGCGCCCTGGCCAAGGCGGCAATCAGCAACGTCACCGTGGTCAGACGCTGTTGGCCGTCGATGACTAGGAGGGGCGATTGGCTAGACACCTGATATAACCCTTTCTCAATGTAGACAATCGAGCCAATGAAGTGGGCCGAAATTTCATCGTTGCTGCCGGTCCGCACGATGTCATCCCACAGTTGGCGGCACTCCCGATCGGTCCAGGAGTAGGTACGCTGGTAGATGGGAATCACGAATTGCGGCGACTTCTTGAGAAACTCCAGGAACTTCGCTTCGGTTGCTTTCATCGTCTACCTTTCTCCAATGATTTCGCTCAGCAGTCCGTCCGTCGGTCGTTCTCAACGCCGCGATGCCAGCGCGGATTCTTGCCCGTTGGCACAAAACGAATCGAGCCGGTGCAGCATGGTCATGGCGGCGACGATAAGGGTTTCCAGGCCTCTTTCGGTAGTGTCGCTGCTGGTCATCGTCTGAAGTCCCGTCGAGCTCGTCCGCGTAGAGAGTCGCTGCTGTGAGGTGATGCCGGCGCATGCCTGCCGCCAATGGCGACCTTGTCACCCACCGTGGGCAAGGAGCGGTTTTGGAGTGCGTTGGGCTTCGTACTCATTCGTCGCTTCCGCCGGTACAATCGTGACATCGATGTTGGCGCCCAGGGCTTCGACATATTTGCGTATCATGCTCAAGCTGTGGCCGGTGTAGGCCGGGTCTTCGAGCCGGGCGATGGCCTGCTGCTTTGTGCCCAACAGGTCGGCGACCTGTTTCTGCGTCAACCCGCGCGCCTGACGAAGGGCAGCCAGTTGCAGGGCGATGTCCCAGGCCTGCTCTACCGCCTCGAAACGAGCGCGGAAATCTGCATCCCGGAGTTTGCGTTCCAGGTAACGGTCGAAGTTTGTCTTCTCGTCTTGCATGAGGTTCTCCTACTGGCCTGAGTGCCGTGTCTGGTATTCCGCCATGCGGCTTTGGGCCAGCTTGAGTTCGTTCTTGGTGAATCCAAAGCGCGCCTCACTTGCTAAGACCGATGATACAACAATATTGTGATGCAGTCAATCCACGGCTTGTCCATGCAGCTTGCCGGTCACTATCAGTCTGACCCTAACCCCAGGAGATGCTTCACTGGTCGCTCGCCGCAACGAGGGTTGGACGATCGACTCGTTCAGCATGACAAATCGCGAGTTTTCCACCTCGCGCGGGATGGGCAATTCAGCATGAAAACAAGAAGGTGGTAACTCAGCAAATACGCGGTAACTGCTCGCCGCTCAGCATGTCCACCACGCGCATGCCCCCGATGCGGCTGCGCATGAACACCCGGCCGGGGTGTTCCGCCACCACCTGACCGATGGCCGTCGCCCCGCGGCCGCGAGGATGGGCCTGCATTGCCGCCAGCACCGCTTCCGCCGCCTCGGGGGCGACGATGGCCAAACACTTGCCCTCGTTGGCAACATAAAGCGGGTCGAAGCCCAAGATCTCGCACGCCCCCGCCACATCTTCACGCAGGGGAATGTCTTTCTCGACCAGGCGGATGCCCGCCCGCGCCTGCTGGGCGATCTCGTTCAAGGCGCTGGCCACGCCCCCGCGCGTGGGGTCGCGGAGCACGTGCACCGCCTGGCCCCCCGCCGCCAACATCGCCGCCACCAGGTCGTGCAGCGGCGCCGAATCGCTGAGGATCGCTGTCTCGAATTCCAGCCCCTCCCGCACAGACATGATGGCGATGCCGTGCTCGGCAATGGAGCCACTGATCAGCACCACATCGCCCGGCCGCGCCTGCCGCGGGGAGATGGCAACGCCGGCCGGGATCAGCCCCAGGCCCGCCGTGTTGATATACAACCCGTCCCCCTTGCCCCGGTCCACGACCTTGGTGTCGCCGGTGACCACAGGCACGCCCACCGTCTGCGCCGCTGCCTGCAGCGACCGCACCACCCGCCACAGCTCCTCCATCGCCAACCCTTCCTCCAGGATAACCGCCGCCGACAGTGCCAGCGGCTGGGCGCCGCACATCGCCAGATCGTTCACCGTCCCGTGGACGGCCAACGAGCCGATGTCGCCGCCAGGGAAGAAGCGCGGGCTGATAACGTAGGAATCGGTGGAGAAGGCCAGGCGGCTGCCGCCGACTTCCAGGATGGCGCCGTCGTGCAGCGGCTCCAGCGCCGGGTTGGCGAAGGTGGGCGCAAACATGCGCTCGATCAGCATCTGCGTCAGCCGCCCCCCGCCGCCATGCGCCAGCAGCACCTGCGGGTAATCGCTGATCGGGATGGGGCACTGCAAGGCGAAATCGATGAGGTCGGGCACTAGGAGAAAAGAGAGGCGAGAAAGGAGATGTGAAAAAAGACTTTACGTAATTACGTAACAACCAACTCGATCCTTCCGTACTGGTAATAGGCGGCGCAGGCGCCCTCCGAGGACACCATCGGCGCGCCCAGGGGGTGTTCGGGCTTGCACAGCGTGCCGAACGCCGCACACTGATGCGGTTTCTTCAGGCCCTGCATGATCTCGCCGGCGATGCAGATCGAGGATTCCTGGGCCGTGATCCCGGCCACATCGAAGCGCTGCTCGGCGTCGAAGGCGGCGTACTCTGGCCGCAGTCCCAGCCCGCTCTGCGGGATGAGGCCGATGCCGCGCCAGGGCCGGTCGACCACCTGGAAGACCTGACCCAGCAGCTTCTGCGCCGGCAGGTTGCCCTCGCGGGTGACGGCGCGGCTGTACTGGTTCTCCACCCCCCAGCGGCCCTCTTCAAGCGCCTTGACGGTCAGGTAGATGCCCTGGAGCAGGTCCAGCGGCTCAAAGCCGGTGACAATGATGGGCGTGCGGTAGCGATCGGCGATCGGCTCGTATTCCCAATAGCCCATGATGGCGCAGACGTGCCCGGCCGCCAGGAACCCCTGGATCAGGCTGGAAGGGGCGCCCAGGATGGCTTCCATCGCCGGAGGCACGAGCACGTGCGAGCTGAGGATGGAATAGTTCGTCAGACCCAGTTGCCGCGCCTGCCAGACGGACATGGCGTTGGCCGGGGCCGTGGTCTCGAAGCCGACTGCAAAGAACACGACCTGCCGGTCGGGGTGAGCCTGAGCCAGCTTTACTGCGTCCAAGGGCGAGTAGACCATGCGCACATCCCCACCCTGGGCCTTGACGCTGAGCAGGTCCGCCTGGCTGCCGGGCACGCGCAGCATGTCGCCGAACGAGGTGAAGATGACCTCGGGCCGGCGGGCGATGGCAATGGCCCTGTCGATCTGCTCCAGCGGCGTGACGCAGACCGGACAGCCGGGACCGTGCACCAGGGTGACCTCCGCCGGCAGCATGTGGTCGATGCCGAACTTGACCACGGTATGTGTCTGCCCGCCGCAGATCTCCATCAACGTCCAGGGCCGGGTGACGGTCCGGCGGATCGCCTGGGCCAGCCTCTGGGCGCTCGTCTCGTTGCGGTACTCGTCGATGTATTTCATCGCCTATCGATGTATTTCATCGCCTACTCGGGCTGCGGGATCTCAAGCTCACCCAGCTCGTCCATTTGTTCCAGGAACCTGAACACTTCCTGGGCTTCGTCCTCGTCCACCGTGCTGATGGCAAAGCCGACATGAACGATCACGTAATCGCCCATCTGGACCTCAGGTACATAGGCCAGACACACTTCTTTGGTGATGCCGGAGAAGTTGACGCGGCCCATGGTCATGCCCGTCGGGTTGGGCTCGATGCTGATCACTTTACCGGGAACGCCAAGACACATGGGGAATCTCCAAACGTGGAAACGTTCAAACGTGGAAACGTTCGAACGTTGGTCTTGCTGCCGCAACGGCAATCTGGCCAAGGCTGATGCCGCCGTCGTTGGGGGGGACCAAACGGTGTAGTATGACCTCAAACCCGGCCTGGCGCAAGCGCTGCGCTGCGCGCTCGGTCAGGAGGCGGTTCTGGAAGCAGCCGCCGGAGAGGGCGACGCGGGACTCACCCACGGCCTGCGCCACGGCCACGATCGCTTCGACCAGGGCGTTATGGCAGCGAGCGGCGATGGTGGACACGGGCACGTCGCGGGCGAGGTCAGCCAGGACGGCTTCGAGCAGGGGCAGCCAGTCAACGGTTGCAGGTTGAAGGTTGAAGGTTGAAGGTTGCGAACCTGCAACCTTCAACCCGTAACCTTCAACCACCTCAGGGTCGGCGACGTACTCCAGCGCCATCGCCGCTTGACCCTCGTAGGTGACGGTTTGGTGGAGGTCAAGCAGGGCCGCCAGGCCGTCGAACAGGCGGCCGGCGCTGGTGGTGATGGGGGCGTTGACCCCTTTCGCCAACATCTGGCCCAGCAGGCGGCGCTCCGGCACGCTCAGGGCCCGGATGGGAGCGAGGTCGGTGCGGTCAAGCACGGCCTCGCCCATCAGCTCCCACAGCAGGCCCAGCGCCACGCGCCGCGGTTCGTGGACGGCAGCATCGCCGCCGGGCAGCCGGAAGGGGCGCAAATGGGCCATGCGGGTGAAGTCGGAGGCGTCGCCCAGCAGGAACTCGCCACCCCAAATCGTGCCATCGGCGCCGTAGCCCGTACCGTCCCAGATCACACCCATCGCCGTCCCTTTGATGCCGTTCTCCGCCAGACAGGAGGCCAGATGTGCATGGTGATGCTGCACAGACATGGTTGAAGGTTGAAGGTTGAAGGTTGAAGAACTGCCCCAACCTTCAACCTTCAACCCTTCGGGCTTGAGCCCGTCAGGGCGAAGCCTGGAACCTGCAACCTCTTTGGCCCATTGCGTCGACAGATAGTCCGGGTGCAGGTCGTGGGCAATGGCGACGGGCTCGGCCTCGTAGAGGCGCAGGAAGTCGGCGATGACGCGCTCGAACGCGGCCATGGCCTCGGCGGTCTCCAGATCGCCGATGTGCTGGCTGATGAACACCCGCTTGCCCACGCTCAAGGCGACAGTATTCTTCAGATGCGCGCCCACGGCCAAGAGCGTGGGCGCAGGTTCAGGGAGGAGCACGGGCAGCGGCGCGTAGCCGCGGGCGCGACGCAACAGCCGGGGCTCGCCGTCGATAATCCAGGCGACGCTATCGTCCACGTGCCGTTCGATGGGGCGGTCGTGGATGAGGAAGGTGTCGGCGATGTGGCCGAGCCGGCTTATGGCGTCGGTCTCGTCGGTGCAGATGGGCTCGTCGCTGAGGTTGCCGCTGGTCGCCACGACCGGAAAGCCGAGCTCGCTCAGCAGCAGGTGGTGGAGGGGCGTGTACGGCAGCATCACGCCCAGGTTGGAGTTGCCGGGCGCCACGTTGGCGGCCAGCGGGGCATGTTCCCGTTTGGGCAGGAGCACGATGGGAGATTCCGGCGCCTGGAGGAGGGCGGCAGCCTCAGGCGCCAGTTCGACCAGCGTGCGAACTTGCTCCAGGTCGCGAGCCATCAGCGCGAAGGGCTTGTCGCGGCGGGGCTTGCGCTCACGCAAGCGGGAAACAGCCGCCTCGTTCCGGGCATCGACCATAAGGTGAAAGCCGCCCAGGCCCTTGACGGCGAGGATGTGGCCAGCGAGCAGAGCCGTGACCGCGGCATGAAGGGCGGCGTCGCCGGTGGGAGCACTGCGTAATGCGTAATGCGTAATGCGTAATGCGTGTTCCGAGATGCGCGTTCCGTCATCCGTTATCGTCGGTCCGTCATCGGCGGTCAGTGGTCGGCCGTCTGTGGTCCGTGGTCCGCCGTCCACATAGGTCAGGGACGGCCCACACACAGGACAGGCGTTGGGTTGGGCATGGAAGCGGCGGTTGGCCGGGTCGTCGTATTCGGCCTGGCAGGCCGGACACAGGGCGAAACGGCGCATCGTGGTGTTGGGCCGGTCATAGGGAAGGGCCTGGATGATGCTAAAGCGGGGACCGCAATTGGTGCAGTTGGTGAAGGGGTAGCGGTGGCGGCGGTCGCCGGGGTCGAGCACCTCGGCCAGGCAGTCGGCGCAGGTGGCGATATCAGGCAGCACCAGGGCGGTCTTAGCGCCGGTTCGGTCGGAATGGCGAATCTCGAAGCGTTCGTACCCCACCGGGTCGAGCCACTCACTCCCCAGGCTGTGAATCAGCGCCAACGGCGGTTTCTCTGCCGGCAGGCGCGTTCGAAACGTGGTTAGAACGGGCTCAGTCCCTTCGACCTCGATGAACACACCCTGCGTATCGTTGAGCACCCACCCGGTCAAGTTTAGCTCCGTCGCCAACCGGTAGACGAAGGGCCGGAAGCCGACGCCCTGGACCGCGCCGTGGATTTCCAGGCGCAGACGTCTGGATACTGACGTCATGCCGCCACTCATGCCTCGCCGACACTTACCAATGCTTGACGGCGCAGCAGCTCACTGATGCGGAAACTCCCCCTCACTTGACATGCGTCTAGCGCCTCGGCCAACGACGGTATGAGCGCCTCACGTCTGGCCCAAATGAGGATGCCAATCGTTCCCAACACAGAAAGTCCTAAATGCGCGGCCCGCCTGCGTCCTTCTCGCTCATCCAGCAAAAGCAACACTTGCTGCTCTAAGGCCAGTGCGATGGCCTCAGCTTCGCCCGGATCCAGACCAGCCCTCAGATCGAGAATCAAGGCCTCATTTGATGGCTCGACAACCTGAACCCAGGTTCTTGCTCGCACCGCGTCTGCCCCGGGACGCCCTCTCCCTTGGTCTACCACCTCGTACCAAACGGCAGGGGGCACCATGATTCCATCTGGAAAACGCTGCCTCAAGAGGTCTAGGAGTCCGATACTGCTCAAGGATATCATCACGGACGAATCCGCAACCGCTTTCACGCCAAACGCTCCAGCGTGGCCAGATCATCTGCCAGTTCCTTGGCATCGTAATGGCGGAGGATGCCCTCTCGGGCCAGAAGCTCACTGAAATTCCAGTAGTCCATGTGAGCCAGCTCTCGTGCCTTACCAAAGGAGAGTAGTTCCTTCTCATATAGGCGCAACGCCAATTCCAGACGCATTCGCGCCAGTGCTTCGCCTTCGGGAACGCGCAGCACATCGACAACCTCTTCGGGGATTTCGATCATCAACGTAGCCATGTGTAGTCACCTCCTGGTTATCTCAGCTGCATTATGCCACGCTTCCTGCAACCACTCAACCCAGGCATCGACGCCAGCCCCCGTCCGGCAGGACATGACAAACAGGGGAGCGGATTGATTGACCATGGTCACCCCACGCTGGAAGTATCCCAGGTCGAACTCGAAAACCTCGATCAGGTCGGACTTGTTCAGCAGGACGACGTCCGCAGCGGCGTACATGCCAGGGTACTTGTAGGGCTTGTCGTGGCCCTCGCTCACGCTGCCGATGACGACGTTCAGGTGCGTGCCCAGAGCGAAGTTAGCCGGACACACCAGGTTGCCGACATTCTCGACCAGCAAGAGGTTGAATTGGCCCAAAGGCAGGTTGGGAAGCGCCGCCGCGATCATGTTGGCATCCAGGTGGCAGCCGCCGCCGGTGTTGATCTGCACCACAGGCAGACCGCGGGCGGCGATCGTGTCGGCGTCGATCGTCGAGGCCAGGTCGCCCTCAATCACGGCCGGGCGCATGGTAGCAGGAAGGCGGCTCGCCGTCGCCAGGATGACGCTGGTCTTGCCGGCGCCAGGCGCAGCCATCAGGTTCAGGGCCAGCACACCCGCCTGGGCAAAAGCGGTGCGATTCACGGCGGCAAGCTGTTCGTTGGCATCCAGAATGTGTTTGACGACAGGGATGGTGGTCATGGCTCCTCTTTTCCAGGTTCGACGCACTTCCAAA
>CAZHTZ010000070.1:0-18926 GCA_964535455.1 uncultured Caldilineales bacterium | reverse complement strand
GGTTGAAGAATCCAAGGCCCAGAGTGCGTTCCAAGACAACCATCAGAAAGGAGAGACCGATAGACTGCGTGGCCGTGAGCTGGATCAGCGACGACGAGAAGACGGCCCAGACGATGATGGTCATGCGGAAGAGGGTCATGCCCGGCGCCCGCAGTTTCATGGTCGTCACGATCATGTTCAGCGAACCGAGGATCGAGGAAAAGCCGAAGAAGAAAATGCCGAGCATGAAGAAGTTCGTGCCCAGGGCGCCGCGCACGCTCAGCGGCGCGTAACCCGTCCAGCCCGTGTCCCAGCCGCCGAAGAAGAGGGCCATGATGATCAGCAAGGCGCCGGGAACGGCGATCCAGAAGGCGAACCCGTTCATGCGCGGGAAGGCCATGTCGTTGGCGCCCACCATCAGCGGCACCAGGTAGTTAGCCATGCCGCCCACCCCCAGCAGGATCGAGGCGATCATGATGATGCCGTGCATGCTGATGAAGGTGTTGAAGGTGGTCGGTGTGATCACCTGCATTCCGGGCGCCAGCAGTTCTGTGCGGAAGATCATCGCCAGCGAGCCGGCGACGCCCATGACCAGGATGCCGGTGATGGTGTACTGCACGCCGATCACCTTATGGTTCTGGTCAAAGCCGAAGTAGCGGAACCATCCCGGCTTGCCGGGGGGTGGACCCGCCTGCTCCGGCGTGTAGATGCCGACCGTCCATTTCAGCCAGTCGGTCACGGCGCCGATGAACAACAGGAAACCGATGGGGGCCAGGACGGCGCCGGCGGTCCAGGCCGCTGCTGCATCCCAAGGCTCCATCCCGATGGCCATGCGGACGGCAGTGGTCCCCAGGAGGCCCAGGATGAAGCCGAGGGCCATGCCAATCAGGCCGCGGGGCAGACCCAGGTCCTTGTCGATGGCGAGCATCAGGCCGATCAAGCCGGTGACGCAGCCTGTGACCAGCAGTGGCATGAGGTTCGCATCGACGGGTGGCAGTCCGACGATGCCGCGTACGGCGGTCAGCGTGACCATGCCGGCCAGGGCGCCGATGAGGAAGCCGATGAGAACACGGAGATATCGCATACTTTCGCTCTCCTGCGGAAAGGAGTTAAGGAATGACTAAGGCAATGAAGCGCCGGGATTACTTGAGCGTCTTGATGTACTCGATGATGCCCTTGATCTCTTGCTCGGTAAGTGCATCGGCGTAGTTCTTGGGCATGAGGTCGGCATACCCTTGCACCAACTTGGCGCCGGAATTGACGATGGATTCGTGCAGATAGGCATCATCAGCGGTGACGGTGCTGCCGCCGGCCAGGGTCTCAGTCCTGCCATAGAGACCCTTCCAGGACGGGCCGACGAGCTTGCTCCCGTCGATCGAATGGCAGGCGGCGCACCCGGCGCTGCCGGTGACTTTGGCGCCCAAAGCGGCCGGATCCTCGCCCTCACCACCGCCGTCAGGCTCCTTGTAGATGCCCAGGCGCTTCTGGCGCCAGATTTCAAAATCCTCTGTCGAGAGGACGTTTACCGGGGCCACCATGTAGGCGTGAGACGTTCCACAGAGCTCGGCGCACATCAACTGGTAACTGCCCAGGAGCGTCGGTGTGATCCGAAGTTCTTTTTCCTGCCCCGGCACCAGGTCTTGCTTGAGACGGAACTGGGGCACCCAGAAAGAGTGGATCACGTCTTCGGAACGGAGCAGGAAATGCGCTTGCTTGTTGATCGGCAAGTTCAATTCCGTGGTGGTAATGCCCAGGTCAGGGTACTCGAAGGTCCACGACCACTGGCGGCCAGTGACAATGACCGTCAGCTCGTCTTTGTCGGCCGCGGACACCTGTTTCAGCACAATGCCGCCCACGACGGCAAAAGCGAGCACGATCACGGTGGGGATCACGATCCAACTGATTTCCAGCTTCGTATTGCTGTGGAAATAGGACCCTTCGCTGTCGTCACCGCGCTTGCGCCGGAACACAAAGACGCTGTAGAGCAGGACGCCGTTGACGAGCACATAGAAGAAGGTGATGACGTCCAGATTCAATCCGAACAGCCAGTCCACCGGTCCTGCCGCCGTGCTGGCAGCCACCGGCATCCAGTCAATCTTGTTGACTAGGAAGAGGAGACCGACAGTCACTACAACAATGAGGATAATGACGTTGATGGTGTGCCGCATGCAAGTGGCTCCTGAGCCGGACTTGTGACCTAGAGTGAAAACATGTGCAACAAGGCCATAGGGCCCGAAAAGATAGCGCAGTGCGTTATATACGATATCGTGATTATTTCGAAAACGCGGTCTATTAGGGAGAAGTGAGCTACATTCCTCTCACAACGTAAGCTTGTATTCTTTTGTGCAGGCCACACAATCACCGTCGGTTTGTGTACCAATGCACAAGCACAAGGCCATCCTGACAGGCAGAAAACGTTGCGGATTCTACCATCAAGCACCGGATGCTCACAAGCGCAGCTTTGCGCCTATGGGTGATCTGTCTACCAATCCACTTGCGATGACCTCCGGGAGGCGCTGACAAAACATTGTGATGTGGAAGTTCGTACTCAGCGCCTCCCGGAGGTCTACCCAGATAGAAGGGCACCCAGCGGGAGGCCGACTCTTGAGCGCGGCGGCGATCTCTGGCATACTCTTTCAGGCTGCAGCGTCCCCGTGTCACT
The DNA here is from genome assembly GCA_964535455.1 of uncultured Caldilineales bacterium. Lineage (GTDB taxonomy): Bacteria > Chloroflexota > Anaerolineae > J102 > J102 > SSF26. The sequence continues at coordinate 16,285 of CAZHTZ010000070.1, read as the reverse complement.
CTCACTTCCGAAGCCACTCCCATGCCCCTCTACGACTACCACTGCCAGGCGTGCAACGCAGCCTTCACCCACCTTTGGCGCACATTGGCCGCTGCCACAGACGGCGCCGCGCCCGCGTGCCCGGTCTGCGGCAGCCCGGAAACGCAGCGCGTCGTCTCCCGGGTGACTGTGCTGGGTGGGTTGGGCGGGCTGACGCCGGGCGAGAAGGCTGCCGAAAACGCGGCCGAAAACGCCCAGTGGGAGCGCGTGGCGAGCATGACGCCCAAGGATCAGATCGACAAGCTGCGCGCCGGCAAGAAGCGTCCGGCCTAGCGCAAGGGGAAGCACTGCGCGGGTAGGGCATTCCATCCCCTTGCAGGGCATGCTATAATCGTAAGCAGCAAGACGTTGCGGCGCCATGGCGCCCGCAGGGTCCCAGGCGCCACTATGGAAGTCATCCTGACGCACGAGCACGCCGACTTCGATGCGACTGCCAGCCAGTTGGCGGCCAGCAAGCTCTTTCCCGGGGCCGTGCCCGTGTTACCCCACAACCTCAACCGCAATGTGCGCGACTTCCTCGTGCTCTACCGCGGCAGCCTCCCCTTCCGGCGCGCCGACGAGCTGCCGCGCGGCCCGATCGAACAAGTCGTTCTGGTCGACACTCAACAGGTCCAGGCGATTCGCGGCATGACGGCCGAGACCCTTATCCGCATCGTCGACCACCACCCGCGTGAGCGGGAGCTGCCAATCCATTACCACTATTGGGGAGAGGCGGTTGGAGCCACCACGACCTTGCTGCTCGAGCAGATCATCGCCCGCGGCATCATCCTGACCCCGATCGAAGCCACCCTCCTCGTTCTGGGCATCTACGAAGACACCGGGGGCATGGTCTATGCCAACACCACAGCGCGCGACCTGCGCTGCGCCGCCTGGCTGCTGGAGCGTGGCGCCAATCTTGAAGTCGTCAACGACTTTCTACATCATCCGCTCACCCCTGCTCAGCAGCGCCTGCTCCGGCAATTGCAGGAGAACGCCGAGACGCTGGACATCGCCGGCCACACGATTATCGTCGCCACAGCCACCGTCGACGAACAGGTGGATGAGATCAGCACACTCGCCCACAAGCTGCGCGACTTCTTCGACCCCGACGGGCTGTTTCTGATCGTCGACCTGCACGACCGCATTCAGTTGGTCGCCCGTTCCACGACCGCCCTCATCCACGTCGGCGCCATTGCCGAAACGTTCGGCGGCGGCGGGCACACCCGCGCTGCCGCTGCGCTTATCCGCCAACAACCCCTGGCCGCGGTGCGCGCCCGCCTGTTGGAGACCCTTCATCAAAAGGTCCGCCCCCCTGTCACCGTCCGCCGGATCATGTCGTGGGGTCTCAACACCCTGGAACCAGAGACGACGGTGGCGGAAGCATCACAGCGCATGCGCCGTCTGGGCTATGAAGGCTTTCCGGTGGTCGAGAACGAGCAGTTGCTGGGTCTGATGACCCGCCGCGAGCTGGACCGAGCGCTGCATCACGACATGCACAAGGTCCCGGTGCGCAGGGTGATGCGAGCTGGAACTGCCACCATCGGCATCGATGAATCGGTGCAGACGCTGCAAAAGCGCATGATGGAGGTGGGTTGGGGCCAGATGCCGGTCGTCGATGAAACCGGCCACATGGTGGGAATCGTCACTCGCACCGACCTGCTCAAGCTCTGGGCAGCGCCCGAACAAGACCTGGCGCCTATGTCGGCGGCGCTCAAGATGCAGGCTGCCCTGCCGGAGGGTCTTCTCGTGTTGTTGCACCTGGTCGGCCAGGTGGCGCAAGAGCTCAACAACCCGCTCTACACTGTCGGCGGATTCACGCGTGACCTGCTGCTGGGCTACCCCAATTTCGATGTCGATCTGGTGGTTGAAGGGGATGCCACCGCGCTCGCCCAGAAGCTGGCTGCCCTTTACGGCGGTCGCGTGCGCAGCCATCGACGCTTTGGCACGGCGAAATGGATCCGGGATGACGCCGCCTTCGCCGCCGGTCTCCCTTTGGCCGACGACACGCCGTCGAGTCTTGACTTTGCGACCGCCCGCACGGAGTTCTACGAAGAACCGACGGCGCTGCCGGTCGTCGAAAGCTCGAACGTCAAGCTGGATCTCCATCGCCGCGATTTCACCATCAACACCCTGGCCGTCCGGCTGGACCCTCCGCACTGGGGTGAGCTGCTGGACTTCTACGGCGGACAGCGCGATCTGGAAGAAGGCGTCGTTCGCGTCCTTCATTCCCTCAGTTTCGTCGAAGACCCCACGCGTATCCTGCGCGCGGCGCGGTTCGAGCAGCGCTTTGGCTTTCGCATCGAACCGCGCAGCGCCGAACTGATCGCTCAGAGTGTCGACCTGCTTGCCCGCGTCAGCGGCGGCCGCATCCGCCACGAGTTCGACCTTCTCTTCCTTGAGAGGGAACCCGAGAACGTGCTGCGCCGGCTTCAGGAACTGGGCGTGCTGGCCATCCTGCACCCTGATCTCCGCTGGGACGATGCTCTGGCGCCCAAGTTCAAGAACCTGCGCACCGCCTTAGCCGAACTGCCGGCGCTCCCGGCCGCCATCGAGCGCCTCTATGCCGCCCTCTGGCTCCGGCGCCATCCTCCCGGCGTGCAACGACACCTGCTCGACCGGCTGCGCGTCAGCGCTGCCACCCACAGCCTCATCGAAGAAGGCATCCACCTGGCAGCCCTGGAACCGGAGCTGGCGGCGCCTGATCTGCCCGCCTCACGTCTTGATGCCCTGTTGGCGCCATTCGGCGAGGCTGCTCTGCTCGTCGGCCGCATTGCCGTCGACGATTGGGTGCTCAGCAAACGCATCCATCACTATCAGGTTACCCTGCGCCCGCAGCACATCCATCTCACCGGCGATCGGCTGAGAGCGCTGGGGCTGCGTCCCGGTCCCGAATATCGAGACATCCTGCAGGCGGTCCGTGCTGCTGTCCTCGACGGTCTCATCACAACCGCGCCAGAGGAAGAGGAACTCGCCCGCAGGCTCATTGCTGAACAGAAGGAGGTAAGCGCAGCCCAATTCTGAACCGTCTCACCGCGAATGCTCGATGAAGCGCCGCCAACAAACCGGCGCCTGCGTCATCGAACCATCTCCCTGTTTCGTCAAGCGAGCGTGTCATTATGAGCAGCAAACTTCGCCAAGACTTCCGATTGCTTTGGCGTGGTCTCTTTCTCGAACCCGACGCCTACAACGAAGTCGCCGAGGATGACAATCCCTTCGTCGAGGGTTTGTACCTGGTCGTCATTGTCGGCGTCATCGTGGGTGTGGCCAATCTTGTTGGGACCCTGCTGGACTGGGCCACGACCCCCAACCTCGAACAGATGAAGGAGACCATTCTGCAGGGGCTCCAGGCGATGCCCTGGTTCCAGGACTTCCGTGACAACCCGGACGCTGGTCGCATTTTCCAGCAGCAGTACAACCTCGGTTGGCAGATCGCCAACTTCTTCACCCCCAAACCGGCGAGCGGTCTGTTGACCCTGGTCACTACACCGGTGAGCCTGATCGTGAGTTGGCTGTGGTTCGGCCTCATCGCCCACGCTGTTGCCCGTCTCCTCGGCAGCAAGGCCAAGCTGGGTGAGACCCTGGGCGCGAGCGCCCTTGCCGTCGCACCGATCCTGTTGAACGTATTCGGCTTCCTGCCGACCGTGGTTGTCGCTGGCATCGGCGTCTGGACGCTTCTGGCCCGTTTTGTGGCCATCCGCCGTGTGCATGAGCAGCTAACCTGGGTGCGTGCACTGATCGCCGTGTTCGTCCCGCCCATCCTGCTCGGGTTCGTCATCGCCATCCTTGCCGCACTGGCCATTCCCGTCATGGGCGTTTTGTTCCGAGGTATGATGCAATGACCACTTCCACTGAGTACTCTCAGTCCTTTGCCTCCACCTGGTTCGCCACTGCCCGCGATGCGCTGACGCTCAAGCCTGAGCCCTACGAGCGGCTGGGACACGGGAAGGCTTCCATACGCCAGGGCATTGCCATCGTCACCTTCGTGGGATTGATCATCGGCGTGGTTGCCGCCCTGGTTGCGCTCCCCGGATTGTTCCGTAGCCCGGCAGCCGCCGTCGACGATGTCTTCAACGGCATCACGCAGGGACTCGATCAGTTCCGTTCGTTTGGTGGGCAGACGTCCCCCGAGTTCCAGCAGTTTCTGGAGATGTACAAGCGGAGCATCGAGTCATTCCGGCCGTTCATCGACCAGATCATCGCCATCCGCGCCCCACTGCCGCCCTTCTTCGTGCGCTTCTTCGGTTGGGCGGGGGTTCTGATCACCAGTCCCTTCGCCTTGCTTGCCGGATGGCTAAGCAGCTCCATCTGGATCATGCTCTTTGCCCGTCTCCTGGGGGGCCGCGGCGGCCTCGTCCACTATCTGAACGCTTCCGCCCTGTCGGTCATCCCGCAACTGCTCGGCGTCCTCAGCTTCATCCCCTGCGTGGGGGGCCTGCTGGCGCTGATCGGGTCCATCTGGGGACTGGCCATGCAGTACAAGGCGGTGCAGGTGACGCACGACCTAAGCCAGGGTCGCGCCATCGCTGCCGTCCTCCTTCCGTACCTCCTCTTTGTCCTACTCATCGGCCTGATTGCCGCCTTGGTCGCCCTGGGTATCTTCGCCATGACCAGCAGCCTCGGCAATCCAGGCCCATCGCAGCTCTGATGCCGGACCACCGGGGGACCTGGATTCCAGGTCCCCCGGTGGCTAGTCGGGCCGGCGGACGCCGCACCGCCGTCGCTCAGCAGCGGAGGTCCATTTGGTAATCGCAACAACTTGTGCAATCAGCCTGGATCGGACATAATAGGGTTCAGGTGGTCGCACATCGTGTGATGGTGACGCCGGTGGTGAAACCCAATTGACCCTGTAAGGCGCAAACACGCTCGTTCTTGAGCGGCTGCCTCTGCCAAGGCAAGGCTTCGGGTAGAGCAACGCTGCACCCAAAGCACTGTTCCGACAGAGTGTTGCTGTTGACGCAGTGAAACTTGCAGGCAATGCGGGGAGTGCAGACGAGGCCTGCGCTTCGCCATACAGCATGCGCGATCATAGTCCGGTTACCCCGATCCAGACCCAACGCGGCCTGGTTTCGCCGTTCGGAGAAACAAGCCGGCGAAGAGGCGTCACCGCCTCACACCCGCGGTTGTGTTCGATCCCATTCACTCCATGCACATCGTTCTGCATCTGCACTGGCGGCCGCCTCAAAACGGCGCCGACGAGCCCGTTCTCTTGTTTTGGGCGGAGACGCGTGCGGCGCCCCAACCCGCGCGACAACGCGGTCGACCGCCCGATCAGCCCCATCCCAAGCCCCATCCCTTTACCATTGCCGACAGCGGCGAACTGCGCGGTGCTTTGCAGACATTCGATTCTGGCCTGATTACCACGGGATCCGAGACATTCATTCTCCATCTGCCGACGACTCGTACGGGGCCGCAACCTAGTCCCGACCTCATCCACAACTGGGACCTGGATCGTTCGGAACCACGCCTGGCGCCCTGGGAAATGATGGCCCTGCGCCTGCCCCTCGCCAGCGCCGCCCGACTGCTCGGTATCCTGCACACTAACCCCTGCCCAGAGCATTTCACCCTGGGGACCGATCTGAATTACTGGCACAGCGCTTTCGGGCTCGTCTTGCAGGTGCTGGCGCAGCAGAACTACGTGCCTACCCTGACGCCAGCGCCAGGCGGCGGCTATCGTTCGCGGTGGCAGCCTGTGCTCGATAGCGATCCCGGCCGGGGTCAAATGCTGGCCCTAATGGAAGGCATGCCCCCTCTTTGCCGGAGCGAGCTACCGCCAGATGGGGACTCAACACAACCCCATGACTTGCTGCATGATTTCGTCTGTTTTATGGCGGATCACCTGATCCGCACCTGGGGCATTGAGGCGCCACACCGTCTGGGGTATCTGCATAGTCGCACTGCCACCACGGCCTGGCTTCGAGGGCTGGTGCTGCCCAACCCAAATCTCGACGACTCGGGCAGCCAGGTCGAGGCGCTGGTAGCCAGTCTGCGCGCCTGGCAACGCAATTTGACCCCGATCGGCGACGCCGCCTTTGCCATTGCGCTACGTCTGCTGCCGCCGCCCAAAGCCATCGCTGGCGACCAGTTCTACGTTCCGGAAGAGGGGTGGCGGCTCGAATACCTGCTGCAGGCGCGTGATGAGCCCGACCTGCTCGTGTCGGCCGAACAGGTGTGGCAGACTCAGGCCGAAAGCCTTGTTTTCCAGCAACGACGGTTTGACCGCCCGCAGGAAAAACTTCTGGAAGGGCTTGGCCGCGCCGCTCAGATCTACCCACCCATTGAGCGTAGCCTCGAGGCGCCCACTCCCAAAGGCGTTGATCTCAACACCACCGAGGTGTATCGCTTCCTGCGCGAGGCCACACCCGTGCTGATCGATACCGGCTTCAGCCTCGTCCTACCGTCATGGTGGGAGGCCGCCGGTGCACGGTTGGGTCTGCGCCATTATCTGACCCCTTTGACGACGGAGCCGCCCGATGTGGTAAGCAATCCGGCCAGCGCCGAGCGTCCCATTGCCTACCGCTGGGAACTGGTGCTGGGCGAGACCGTCCTGACCCGCGCCGCCTTCTCGGACCTGGTGGCCCTGCGTTCGCCCCTCGTGCAGAAGGACGGGCAGTGGCTGCGTCTGGATCCGGAGCAGATCGAGGCGGCCACCCGCTTCTGGGAGCGGGCCAGCTTCGAGGGACGCATGGATCTCAGGCAGGCCCTGCGCGCTGCCCTTGGCCTTGACACCAAGACCGATATTGGCGGCCTGCCAGTTGTGCAAAGCGTCGCCGAAGGCTGGCTGCCTGCCCTCATTCACACGTTAACCGAAGGCGACGACCGGTTGCATGGGGCCGAGCAGCCGGCAGACCTCAACGGCAGCTTGCGTCCCTACCAACGTTTTGGCTTCGCCTGGCTGCACACCCATCGACACTTGGGGCTGGGCGCCATCCTGGCCGATGACATGGGCTTGGGCAAGTCTGTCCAGGCCATCGCCCTCTTGCTGCAGGAACGGGCCGATCTGGGCGGGCTTCCCGGACCCACGCTGCTGATCTGTCCCACATCGTTGCTCGGCAACTGGCGCCGCGAGATCAACCGCTTTGCGCCGCAGCTCCGTGTTTTTGTTCATTACGGCTCCGATCGACCGCGTCGCGACACGTTCCCTGCCGTCGTCTCAGCTCACGACATCGTGCTCAGCAGCTATACGCTTGCCCGTCGCGACGCTGAGCTTCTGGAAGAACAGCCCTGGTATGGTCTCATCCTGGACGAAGCGCAGAAAATCAAGAACCCCGATATCCAGGTCACGAAGGCCATCAATCGCTTTTCGGCGGCATTTCGTCTGGCCCTCACAGGCACGCCCATCGAGAACCAGCTCACGGAGCTTTGGTCGATTTTCAATTTCCTCAACCGGGGTTACCTGGGCAGCGAGAATAGCTTCCGCAAACATTATGCCTTGCAGGTCGAGCGCTTCCACGACCCTGTCGCCACTGCCCGCCTGCAGCGGATGGTCCGCCCCTTCATCCTCCGGCGCCTGAAAAGCGATCCCACCGTCATCCAGGACCTCCCGGAGCGGCTGGAGATGAAGGTGTACTGCACCTTGACCGAGGAACAGGCCGAGCTGTACCAGGCCGTTGTCAACGAGGGGCTGCCGCGCGTGCGCGACCTGCACGGTCGGGCGCGCAGGTTGCATATCTTCAACCTGCTCACCCGGCTCAAGCAGGTGCTCAATCACCCTGAGCTATACCTGGTGAAAAAGCAGCAATCCGCTATCGACAGTCACTATGTGCCGGCTGAGCCCCTGCTGCGGCGCAGCGGCAAGCTCGACCGTCTGACCGAGATGCTCTACGAGGTGCTCGCGGTTGGCGACCACGCCATCGTCTTCACGCAGTTTGCCGAGACGGGTTTCCTGCTTTCCAGCCATCTGCAGCAGCAGTTCGACCGGTCGGTCCTCTACCTCCACGGGGGTGTCCCGCTCAAACAGCGCCAGGAGATGATCACCAGCTTTCAGGAAGACCCCCATGCGCCCCACATTTTTGTCATGACGTTGAAGACAGGGGGCCTGGGTTTGAACCTGACCATGGCCAACCACGTCTTTCATTATGACCGCTGGTGGAACCCTGCCGTCGAAGACCAGGCCAGTGATCGGATTTTCCGCATTGGTCAGACCCGCAATGTCCAGATTCACAAATTCATCACGGCGGGCACACTGGAAGAGAAGATCGACGAAATGCTCGAACGTAAGCATAACCTTGCCGACCTCATCGTAAGTGGGGATGAAAGTTGGTTGGCCGACCTATCCAATGATGACCTGGTCGAGGTGTTGGCATTGCCCCAGGAGCGGGTGTGATCGAAATGGCGACATTATCCATCTCGGCTCCCTGGTCCGAAGCCTGGTTACAGGCCCTGGCGAGCTTCTCGCATCCGGGACGCATGCGTCGTGGCCAGCAATTCGCCGACCGGCGTCGTGTCCGGCGGCTCGAAGTGAAGGTCGGTGAAATCACAGCCGATGTCAAGGAAAACGACCGCTGGTATCATGTGACGATCCAACTTCCGCCGCTCGGCGATGGCACTTGGGACAAGATCGTCGAGCGACTGGCGAGTCAGGCTCTCTACAGTGCACGCCTGCTGCAGGGCGAGATGCCGCCGGAGGTGGTGCGGGTTTTCGATGACAGCGGCGCTCCTCTCTTCCCCGAAGCCGCTACGCTCACCGCAAGCTGCACCTGTCCTGATTGGGAGGTGCCCTGCAAGCACGTCGCCGCCGTCTACTACTTGTTGGCAGAGCGCTTCGACGAGGATCCGTTCCTGCTCTTCCTGGTGCGTGGCCGCAGTCAGGAACAACTACTTGCCATGCTGCGCCAGCAGCGCCAGTCAACCGGCAACCAGGAACCGATGACCAATGAGGAGACCTACCAGGCGCCGCCTTTGGAACAGGTGCTTGGCACCTTCTGGGACGCCGGGCCTGGAATCCAACAAGTCGTCTTCCATATTTCGCCACCCCTTACCCCCTTACCTCAAATCAAACGCCTGGGCCCCCAGCCATTTCCAAATGTCAACATTCTGGAACTCCTGGCTCCGATTTACGAAACCGTGACCGCCAAAGCAATGGAGTGGGCGTACCAAGTGCCTGGACAAGAACCATGACCGAAACTGCCGCCAAGGCTATTCAAGAACAGCTTCTTCGCCACTTCACCCGGTTCGACATCATCCCTCTACGGGCATTGCTCGAGATCGTTGGCCATCCCAATCCCAGTGGCCTGCGCCGGGATGAAGCAATCTTCTATCTGATCGACCAACTGGGCAGCAAAACCTCGTTGCGCAAGCTCTGGGACCAGCTTGACCCTGTCACCCAGCAGGCGCTTAGCCTGACGGTCCATGTGACCAACGGGGTCTACCAGCCCGACACCATCCAACTGCGATACGGCCATTTACCGCCGCCCCCGCAGCGCCACTGGGCAGGGTATAAACCCACCGAGCTTGATCTGTTTCTCGACGAAAACCAGACCATTCTGGGTGAGCTCTACCCGATCTTGCGGGTCGTGGCGCCCAAACCTGAACCCTGGAAGATCCCGACACAGCCTGAGCCTCCTCCTCGTTATGAGGCCTTTGGCTTTGAGCGCAGCCCCGGTCCCGAAATCGGGCTCCAGGACCTCACAACGGTGGTCGCTCTGATCGGCCAGGGTCGCATCCTGGTCAACGACCGCATGTTGCCAACTTCTGACAGCATCCAGCTCATTCTTGATAACCTGGTGGATGGTGATTTCTTCGAGCTCACCTCAGGCCAGGATCTGTCCGAAACCATTCGTCCGGTGGGGCTCGTGCGTTTTGTTCTTGGCAGCGGGATCGCCGAGGTAGGCCCGCGCAGCGGGTACAACCAGATACTTAAGCTCAGACCGCTGGGCTGGGAGTGGATCACCCGCCCCAGCGCCGACCTGATCTTCGACGCCCTCGAAACGTGGACCAAGACCAACCTGTTCGATGAGCTGGAACGCCTTTCCCATCTCCGCGGCGCCCAACGCAAGTCCGACGAACCCACCGAGCCGGGCAAGCGCCGGGACCGCGTTCTTGAGGCGCTTTCCTGGGCGCCGCCGGACGCGTGGCTGAGCATCGGCGATTTCTTCAAAGCCATCAAACTCTGGCAGTTCGACTTCACAGTCGAGCGTGAGGAAGAGCTCAACAGCATCGATGACAGCACGGGCCGCAAGCTTGACATCAGCGAGCTGCGAGATCCCTGGCGGGCAGTGAAAGGCGCCTATGCTCTCAATGTCCTTTGGGAGACCCTGGGCAGCCTGGGAGCCCTCGACCTGGCCTACACTGAGCCACAGCACGCTCCTCCTCTGCTCGAGACTCCCACCGAAAACTGGCAGCGCCCCATCCATCCTTACACCCGCTACGACGGTCTCGCCTATTTGCGCATCAACGAACTTGGCGCCTATCTCTTTGGTCACGCCAAGCGCTACACGCTGCCGCGTAGCATTGCTGCTCCCTTCTTTTATGTCAATGAGCGCTACGACCTTCAGCCCTCGCGGCCGGTTCTGCTCTCCTTCCAGATGCAGATGCTACCCTTTCTGGGCACGTCTGGCGAGGATGGCGTCTACCGGCTGGACAAGGCCAGTTGGCTGGTGGCGCAGCAGGACGAGGGCACACTTAAAGAAAGGCGTGAGCTCTTGCAGGCCCGGCACGACGGACCTCTGGCCCCCGTGGTGGAAGACTGGCTGGAACAAGCCGAGGCGGATAGCACCGCCCTTCGCCGCGGACGCACCATGCTTACCATTCAGGTGCGTAGCCTCGAAGTACGCGATACACTCCTGAACGACCCCGAGCTTCGGCGTTACAGTCGCCTGCTGGACGACCGCACCTTGCTCATTCCCAGCTCACGTGAGCACGCCTTCTTGCGCCGCGTCCTGGAGATGGGCTACGGCATGGTCGGCGGTCCGGCGAGCAACGGAAAGTAACGGCGGGCCGGCTCCATATGGGATGCGAGTCTCTATTTGATCGAGGCGATTTGTGCCAGTTGCTGGCCAATCGGGCTGTAGACCAACCCAAAGAACAGGGTCCCAACCACGGCGATAAACAGTGCCAGGGCCGATGAGTCGGGCAGCCGGCGGCCGCCGGCCGCCGCAGGCACGGCCTTTCCTTCCTCGGGCTCGACCATGAACATGGCGACGGTCACCCTCAGGTAGTAGTAGGCGCTGATCACGCTGTTGATCATGCCGGCGACCGCCAGCCAGACCCAGCCACTCTCCACGGCAGCACTGAACAGATAAAGCTTGCCGAAGAAACCGGCCAGAGGCGGAATGCCTGCCAGGGACAGCAGGAAGATGGACATGGCGACGGCCAGCAAGGGGCTGCGGGCAAAGAGGCCGTTGGCGGCGCTGATGTCAGCATCCTGCGAGTCATCAGCGCCGCGACCTTCCAACTGGGCCGCCACGGCAAACGCGCCCAGATTCATGAACGTGTAGGCGAACAGGTAGTAAATCAGGGCATTCAGGCCGGCGGGGGTGCCTGCGACTAGACCCACCATCATGTAACCGGCCTGGGCGATGGAGCTATACGCCAACATGCGCTTCAAACTACGCTGGCGCAACGCTGCCAGGTTGCCCACGGTCATGGTGAGCACGGCCAGAATAGCCAGGGCATTCGACCACACATCGTAGGGCACTGAAGGCAGCGCCTGCAGGATGCGGGCGAGGGCCACAAAAGCCGCCGCCTTGGTGGCCACAGACATGAAAGCGGTCACGGGCGTGGGCGCGCCTTGATAGGCATCCGGCGTCCACATGTGGAACGGCACCGCCGCCACCTTGAACCCAAACCCAACCAGCAACAGCGCCAGGCCGGCCAGGACAAAGAACCCGCCCGTGCCGTTGGCCGCGATCTGGTTCAGGAAAGTCGTGCCCGTGTCCGCATAGAGCAGCGCGGCGCCGTACAGCACGAAGCCGGAAGCGAACGCTCCCAACAGGAAGTACTTCATCGCCGCCTCGCTGCTTGAGGGCCGCCGGCGGTGAAAGCCGGTGAGTATATACAGCGGCACCGACAGAATCTCCAGGCTGACGAACAGCGTGATCAGTTCAATCGACCCACCCAGGAACATCATGCCGGCAACGGCGATGAGCAGCAGCGCGTAGTACTCGCTGTGCAGGGTCGTGAACCGCGTCAGGTACTCCCAGGCCAACAGCACGCCGAGAAACGCGGCCAGCAGAATGATCAGGTTGAGGAGGCGGCTGAGGTCGTCGGCGCGCACCATGCCCTGGAACTCGGTAGCTGGCTGGCCCACGGTCACCACAGTCAAGACGGCGGCGACGGCCAGACCGGCCAGCGTCAGCAGTCCGGCGATCATGTTGTGCCGCCGAGTGGGGAAAGCGGCGCGCGCTGCTACCTCACCCAATAGAACGATGAGGGCAGTGACCACGATGACGAGTTCAGGCAAGATGGCGGCGAAATTGAAACCGTTCAACATGAAGGCTCACTCACTACCGGTCGCAGGGGTCTTGTCACGTCCCTACTTGATGACCTGGACAACGGCCGGAGCGCCCACATCCTGAAGCAGGGCATCGACCGATGGATTGATCTTGGCGAAGAAGAGGTTGGGGAACAACCCGATCACGAAGAAGAGGATCACGATGGGCACCAGAATCCAGGTCTCACGGCGAGTCAGGTCAGTCAGCTTCTGGTTCTTGGGATTGTCGAGCGGTCCGTACAGCATCCCGCGCACTGCCGTCAGCAAGTACCACGCCGCCAGGATGACACCGGCGGCGCCCAGAATCGCCCAAACAGGTTGGACGCGGAAGGTGCCCAAGAGGATCGCGAACTCACCGACGAAGCCGTTCAGGCCCGGCAAGCCCACAGACGACATGACCACGATGATGAAGAAGGTGCTGAACACCGGGATCTGCTTCCACAGGCCGCCGAACTCGGAGAGCAGCCGGGTATGGCGGCGATCGTAAATCATGCCCACCATCAGGAACAATGCCCCCGTCGAGAGACCGTGGTTGACGTTCTGGATGACGGCGCCCGCCAGTCCCTGTTTGGATAGGCTGGCAATGCCAAGCATCACAAACCCCAAGTGTGCGACGGAACTGTAGGCCACCAGCGACTTGACGTCTCGCTGCACCAGAGCCACCAGAGCACCGTAGAGGATGCCGATGATGGCCAGGATGGCAATGAAAGGCATCAGGCGCTCTGTGGCATCTGGAAACAGCGGTAGACAGAAACGCATGAAACCATAAGTGCCCATCTTCAGCAGGACGCCCGCCAGGACGACGGAACCAGCGGTGGGCGCCTCGACGTGGGCATCGGGCAGCCAGGTATGCAAGGGGAACAAGGGCACTTTGACGGCAAACGCCAGGGCAAAGGCGATAAAGGCCACCGTCTGCAAGGTGGGGTTCAGCGGGACCGTCCGCAACACGCTCCAGTCAAACGTGCCGGCATTCCAATACAGCACCAGGATGGCGACCAACATAAACGCCGAACCCGCCATCGTGTATAGGAAAAACTTCAAGGCCGCATAGATGCGACGTTCGCCGCCCCACCCTCCGATCAGGAAGTACATCGGGATGATGCTCAGTTCCCAGAAGACGAAGAACAGAATCAGATCGAGCGACATGAACACGCCGAGCATGCCCGTCTGCTGGATCAGGAGAAAGACTAGAAATGCCCGCAGCCGCTCCCCGATGTTGTTCCAGGAAAACAGCACGATGATGGGGCCGAGCAGCGTCGTCAGCAGGACCAGGAACAAACTGATGCCGTCGACGCCGAGGTGATAGTTGATGTTCAGCCCCGGCACCCACCGCATGAATTCCTCGAACTGCATACCGCCATCCGGCGCCCAACCCACAAGCAGGCCCAACGACAAGACGAAATCAAGCAGCATCATTGCCAGGGCGACGATCTTGACGTTGCGCTCGCTGAAGGTAACGAGCAGCAGCAACGCCCCCAGCGTCGGCAGCCAGAGGATAATGGACAAGAGGGGCAGAGAAGTGACGTCCATGATTTCAGCGGAAGAGCAAGAAATAGCCGAGGAGGGCGACAACCCCGATGACGAGCGACAGGGCGTAGAGACTGAAGACCCCGTTCTGCAGCCGTGCCACCCCGCCTCCGACAACGGCTGTCACCCTGCCAACGCCATTGACTGCACCGTCGACAAGGGTCTGGTCGACGATGCGGTAGAAGAAGCGCGCAAGTGCCCGCAGTGGCCGGACAACAACCGCGGCGTAGATTTCATCGACCCAGTACTTGTGCTCCAGTATCGGCTGTAGGGGCGAAAGGATGCGCTGCAGCGCCAGCATCGATTCAGTCTGCTTCACGTACCGGGCATACGCCAGGTAGATGCCGAACATGGCCACGAGACCGGAGAAGGCCAGGAGACTGACTTCCAGAAGCACCGAGCCGTGGGCAGGTACCACGGTGGAGAACACCGGGTCAAGCCACGCCTCCAGCAGATCGAGGTGTTCGATGCCGGCAAGCTCACCCAGAAACAGCGGAAGGCCGATGAGACCGGCGAAAATGGCGCCCACGGCAAGAACCCAAAGCGGTCGGGTCATGCCCTTGGGTTGTTCGTGCGCGTGCTCGTACAGATGATGGTCGCGAGGCTCACCGTGAAAGGCGCGATACACGGCGCGGAAGCTGTAGAAGGCCGTTAGCAGGGCGGTGAAGGCGCCAATGGTGTACAGGGTGTACGAATGCAGATAAGCTTTGTAAAGGATGGCGTCCTTTGACCAATAACCTGACAGAAGGGGGAAACCGGACATGGCCAAGGCGCCGATCAGGAACTGCTTGTAGGTGGTCGGCAGCTTCGCTCGCAGCCCTCCCATCTTGTCGATGTTCAGTTCACCGTGCAGGGCGTGCATGACCGACCCTGCCGCCAGGAACAACAGCGCCTTGAACAAGGCTTGGGTGACAAGCAGGAAGATCCCGGAGGCATAGGCGCCCACCCCCACAGCCAGGAACATATACCCCAGCTGCGAGATGGTCGAATAGGCCAGGATACGCTTCAAATCGGTTTGCACAATGGCAATGGTGGCGGCGAAAAAGGCCGTCAGCACGCCGATCCAGGCCACGATCTCCATTGTCGCCGGCGCCAGCTGGAACAGCGGATGCGAACGAGCAATCAGGTACACACCAGCCGTCACCATGGTCGCCGCATGGATAAGGGCCGACACGGGGGTGGGACCTTCCATGGCGTCCGGCAACCAGACGAAGAGTGGAATCTGCGCCGACTTGCCCGTGGCCGCCAGCAGAAGCAGCAAGGTCACACCGGCCATGGCTGCCACCACCGCCGGGCCTGCGCTTTGTACGGCGCTGAACACATCGTTGAATGCCAGGCTGCCGGCCTGCTTGCCCACCAGGGAGAACAGCCAGAAGATGGCCAGCGCCAGGCCAAAATCACCGACGCGATTGACGATAAAGGCCTTCTTGCCGGCATCGGCCGCCGCCGGCCGGTGGCACCAGAAGCTGATGAGCAGATAGGAGCAGAGGCCTACCCCTTCCCAGCCCAGGTAAAGCATCACGTAGTTGTTCGCCAACACCAGGATCAGCATCATCAAGATGAAGAGGTTGGTATAGGCAAAGAAACGGGCGTAACGAGCAGCATCCAGGGGCTGGTGCTCGTCATCGAGTTTCATGTACTCGGCGGCGAATACGTGGATGAGAAACCCGACGCCCGTGACCACGAGCGCCATTACCACCGACAGATCATCGATGAGAAAGGCGAGGTTGATGCGGAGGTCGCCGATGTCCATCCAGTGCCACAACAGCACTTCGATGCTGCGTTCTTCGGGTGGAAGCGTCAGCAAGCCTGCAAGCATGACGACGGCGACCACAAAAGCCAACCCCACGGCAGCGCAGGCGACGAAGGCCACCCGACGCGGACCGAGGCGGCGGCCGAAGAGGCTGCTGATCAGAGTCCCGAGCGCGGGAAAGATGAGGATGAGGGCGCTTACTGCGCTGGCGTATTGCAGCATGATGAACACTTCGCAGCGATGAATCCGTCGCAGGTTTCAGGCCGGGACGGCCCGCCGTCTGCTACTGTTTGAGAAGGTTGATCTCGTCTACGTTGGTGGTGTCCTTGTGGCGGACGATGGACATGACGATAGCCAGACCGACCGCCACCTCCACTGCCGCCACTGCCATGACGATGAACACGAAGACCTGGCCGGTCAGGTTGCCCCAGTAGTTCGACAGCGCCACCAACGTCAGATTGACGCTGTTGAGCATCATTTCCACGCACATGAAGATAATAAGGGCGTTGCGGCGGATCAAAACATCGGGCGACTGCTCGGCCGCGATCAGCGTGGTC
>CAZHTZ010000069.1:16856-18954 GCA_964535455.1 uncultured Caldilineales bacterium | reverse complement strand
CGGTCTGTCGCCGTCGACGGAGCCAAAGTTGCCCTGACCGTCCACCAGGGGATAGCGCAGGCTGAAATCCTGAGCCATGCGCACCATGGCGTCGTAGACTGCCGAGTCGCCGTGAGGATGGTACTTTCCCAGAACCTCGCCGACGATGCGTGCGCTCTTCTTGTAGGAACGGTTGTAGTGGAGGCCCATGTCGTACATGGCATACAGGATGCGCCGGTGTACGGGCTTGAGTCCGTCGCGAGCATCGGGCAGCGCCCGCGCCACGATGACGCTCATGGCATAGTCCAGATAGGACACCCGCATTTCATCTTCGATGTCGACGGGCCGGATGATGCCGACGTTCGTTTCTGTCCCTTCGCCGTTGCCACCCTCATCACCAGCGCCGTTGTGGACGCTGCTGTCCGCGCTTTGCTCGTCAGGTTCGAAGAACTCTTCCACCATAGGGATACCTTGGAGATGCCTCTGTCTTTAGCAATATCGCAGGCGCCAGATTTGCCGTGTCTGGCGCCTGTTCACAGCGTAGATTATACCGTAAACCCGGCTTTTTCGCTATTTCGCGGCATGAGCGCTTTGCTGCTCAAAGCCTACCCACACCAGCCGCGCTTCCCACGCCGCGGTCGCCGTCGGCGGCAGACGACAGCCCTCACCCGCCCGCTTTCCTGCCAGCCAGAGCACGTCCCCCTCCCCCGATACGAGCAAGGGCCAGGTCGGACGCGCGCCCCGCGGGAGCTTGAGTTCAGTCATCAGGTCGGTCACCGTTTTGCTACCACCCAGCCCAAAGACGCGAAGGCGATCACCTGGCTGCCGTGGCCGCACCAGAAGCGGCAAAGGGATATCGACCGGCAGCCAGACGCGAGAGGCGTCCGCGCCCGTTTCCCAGGGAGCCGCATCCTCCGGCGTCCAGGCGACCCTTCTGACCACAAGTCGCCACGTAGGGCCCAACGCCAACGCGGCCGGCGGCCGAAGCTCGTGCACACGATCGACGCGCGGCTGATCGGTCGTCACCGGGTTCCCGATCACCACATCCAGCAAGCCGTAATTCAACCAGGCGTCGACCCCTGCCACCAGCGGAAAGGGACCGCCGCTGTCGCAGGTGGAATCGGTCATCACCATCTCAAGCAGACCCTCCGTATGCTCCCAACTGATGTTGCGCAGGTCCGGACGCAGTTCGGCGATGGCGCGACGCAGCAGCGCCCGCTGGTCGCCGCGCGGTAAGCCCCGGATGCCGGAGAGGTCGAAGCGCACCCGCCCTGCCTCGCCGTGCGCCAGCGCCTGCCAGAGCCGGTCCCGGTGCGCCGACAGGATCTCGTACTCCCCCTGCAAGGCAGACGCGGTGCGGCCGAGAATACGGTCCAGGTTGGGGTTGACCTGACGCAAGAGCGGGATCACTTCATGACGCAAGCGATTGCGGAAATAGGTCGTGTCGCAATTGGAGGCGTCCGCGCGCGGCGCCAGACCGTTGGCCTCACCATAGGCCACGATGGCGCGGCGAGAGGTTTCCAACCAGGGCCGGATGAGATTGATGTCGCCGCAATCGGGTCGCCGATCGGGCGGAAGCGCCGCAAGCTGCAGCTCCGCCAGCGCGACCGACGGCAGCATGCCGCGCAACCCCGCCAGCCCACTGCCGCGCAACAGGTGCATCAGCACGGTTTCTGCCTGGTCATCGGCGTTGTGCCCCACAGCCACAAAACCGGCCCCCAGCCGGCTTGCCGTGCGCGCCAAAAAGGCGTAGCGAAGCTGCCGCGCCGCCTCCTCCATCGACACGCCGGGCTGAGCCGCCAGGACGCGGACGTCTGCGCGCTCGATCGTGCACCCCCACCCCCAGGCGACAGCGACCTCGGCCACGAAGCGGGACTCGTCGTCGGCCTCGGCACGTAAGCCGTGGTGCAGATAGGCAGCGTGCAATTGCCAATTGCGGCCCGGCGCCAACCGGCCCAGAGCGTGGAGCAGCGCCAGCGAGTCCGGGCCGCCGCTCACACCCACGACCACACTGGCGCCATCGGGCAGCAGGTGATGGCGATCGACGAAGCGTTGCAGGTCGGATAAGGTGCTCATGGGCCGTCAGCGCAGGTAGGAAGTCAGCGCCAAGTATACTGTA
>CAZHTZ010000069.1:0-16756 GCA_964535455.1 uncultured Caldilineales bacterium | reverse complement strand
TAAGGTGCTCATGGGCCGTCAGCGCAGGTAGGAAGTCAGCGCCAAGTATACTGTACTCTCAGCCTGAGCAAGCCAGCGCTTGGCCGCGTTCACACTCCACTCGGCGTGGACGACGAGCGCTGGCGGATGCAGCGCCGAGGTGAAAGGTGAGGGCATACCGTTGGTAGTATAGCAGAAGGCGCGGCGTCTTTGTCCCTCTTTGCGGCGTTGGCTATACTTCGCTTCGTGTCCGGCACCACTCAAGCTCCATCCCAACGGCAGAGCCCTGTAGACGTCCCTGTTCGCCTCATCGGCATCGGCGGCTCCCTGCTGCTGGCGACCGTGGGCCAGTTGGTGTTGACTGGGGATCTACTGGCTTCGTCGAGCCAAAACAGCCGTCTGACCATAGGATTGCTGCTGATCCTGGTCTCGGCGGTGATATTCGGGTTGTGTGCCCGGCCGTACGAAGCACTGGGCGGCAGCCAACGGCACATGCCAGAGACGGGCCCGGAGCTCGGCTCGTGGCATGGGCTAAGGAGTGGGAAACGTTCGCTTTTGCTGGCAGCGATGGCGGTCTACATCGCATCGTCGATCCTGTCTATGGCCGCGGGTGAGGGCACGGTCGTGCGTGTGCTGTGGCTCATCGGCATCTTGCTCTTCATCGGCGCCTATGTGGATTTCACCCGTGTGCGCCGCTGGCGAATTGGCTCGCTGAATCGAGATGACGGCATTGACATTGTGCTGCTTGTCATTATCACGGCAGCCGGTCTTGCCTTGAGGTTCTGGCGTCTTACGGAGATTCCTTCGTTCGTACACGGCGACATCGCCTCCCAGGGCTTGCAGGCGCTCGAAATCCTGCACAGCGACCATCCCACGTGGTTCAGCGTGGGTTGGTCCAACATCCCCAACTTTGACTTTGTGATGATGGCCTGGGCGATGCGTTTGTTCGGTGAGACGCCCTTCGGCCTGTCGATGACAGCCGTGATCCAGGGGGTGTTGACCCTGCCAGCGCTCTACCTTTTGGGCCGAGAAATGTTCGGCCGGCGCGCCGGCCTGATTGCGGCCGCTCTATTGGCCATCAGCTACACCCATGTTCAGTTCAGTCGCATTGTCACCACCGCCTCTCCGCTGTTGATCACCGTGGTGATGTTCTACGCCCTGTTCCGGGGGTTGAGGCAGCGGAGCAGCTTGTGGTTTGGGGTGGCCGGCGTGAGCCTGGGACTGGGGCTGTTGGTGTACTACCCCACCCGCGTCAGTGTGGTCGTCACGCTGCTCCTGTTCTTGTGGCTCCTGCTCTGGCGCCGCAAAGACACGATCGCCATGCTGGGGCATTGGGTTGTTTTTGGCCTGGGGTCGTTGGCAGGCTTCGGCCCCATGATGTTCTACGTCATCCGGAACTTCCAGGCGTTCGCGGGAAGGGGCTCGGTTGTCACCCTGGCCAACCCCGAAGTCATGAATCACTTGCTGCAGAAGTATGGCGTGGGTTCGACGGCTGAGGTGTGGGGGCAACAGGTCAAACTCACCTTCCTGACGTTCTTCATCTTTGGCGATTCCAGTACGCACTTCGCCTACCCCGGACCGATGGTCGGTATGTTGACCGCAGTGCTCCTGGTGCTGGGGGTTGGTTTCGCCGTGCGCCGGTTGCGCGACCCTCGCTTCTTCGCCCTCATGGCCTGGATCGGTGTCACATTGATCTTGGGTGGCGTGATCACCAACGATCCGCCCTTCTGGCCGCACATCGCCATCGTGCTGCCGGCGGTCATGCTGCTGGCGGGCGTCGCCGCCGAGCGCATCTGGACGGCTGTGGTCGAGATTGCGCCCCAAGCCAGGCGCCCCCTGGTGGACTTCCTGTTTGGTGCATTCCTGGCGCTGGCGCTTCTCATTTCCGGCGTCAACAGCTGGCGTGGCTATGTGGCTTGGGTGGGCGACAACGCCGATGGTCTCGTACGCATCGCTCGCTACGCCAGCCAGTCGCCGTCTGACCAACGTCTTTTGCTCGTGAGCGACCCGTACAGTTGGGGGGAACGCGAAATCGAGTTTTTCGCTCACGGTGTGCAGGGCAGCGACATCAAGCCGGAGCAGATCGGCAGTCTTATCATCCAGACCCCGACCGTCTTCATCCTCACACCCAATCATCGCGACCTCGTGCCTACGCTGCAGTCCCTCTACCCCGGCGGCGAGGTGGCGGAGCACGAGGATGGCCAGGGCGCTGTGTCGTTCATTACCTACACATTCCGACCTGAAGGCTACAAACCTCCCCCGGATATCGTTGACCCGGCCGCCTTCCTGCTAGAGCGCACGCGCGGCGTCTGGCTGTTGGCAGTTTTGATGCTTCTTGTAGCTGGCAGCGCCGGCGTCTACCTCGTGCTTCGCGACGCCTCGCCAGACGCACAGCTTGCGCCTACCCTAAACCCTGAACCGCTGCTTCGTTCCCCAGTTGCTCCCTTGGAGCCTCGTCCTCCTAACACAGTGCAGAACAGAGTCAGCCCCGTCTCAATGGAGTCGACACGCGCCCGAGGAAAGCCCGCGCCTGGGTCCACGCTTGAGGAGTCACAGCTCAACCGGGCGGCCTTGACTCTGGCAGGCATGCTCCTCGCCATGGTGGTGGCGTACACAGCCCAGAAGTTCTACGACGGCAGCATCGCCGGGCTTCTGACGCATGCCCTCGTGGTCGGTCTGGCGCTGGACACAACCGAGAAAGGGCTATTGGCGGCCGGTACCGTCCTCTATCTCATCGCCATGGTGTTGTTTGCGGTCTCAGCCCCTGGGCTGCCACGCCTGATAGCTGTGCCGCGACAGGCCCTGTCAACCTTGAAAACCCCGGTGCGAACGTATCCCGGCGAATTGCCTCCGGACGCCCGCATCCATTGGCCGGGGCGCAACATGCCCGCACCGTCCATCGCAGCCCCCCCAGCCGGCCGTGGCATGGACTTACGCCAACAGCTCATTCTCCTGGTCGCTGCACTCGTTCCTTACCTGCTAGCTATGATTCGTTTCCAGCGCCAGGGCGAGGACGCCGCCGTGCGCTGGCTGTGGCTGGCAGGGCTGGTGCTCTTTGTCGCCGGTCAGGTCATCTGGCCGATCATCAAGCGAGTGGCGGGCCCTGGTGGTGAACGCTCACCGCGCTTCCGTTGGCGCCATGTGGCCATCCTCGTCGCCATCCTGGCCGCCGGCTTCTGGCTGCGATTCAACCGCCTCGACTTGATTCCGCACGACTTACACGGCGACATGGCGTCGATGGGCATCCAGGCGCGGGAATGGCTGGCGTCAAGCAACTGGGCCATCTTTCGCGAGGGGTGGGCCAATATTCCCATGAAGGGGTTCCTGCCGTCGGCTCTGGGGATGTGGTTGTTCGGCGACAACCTGTTTGGTCTGAACACGAGCGCCGTCATTGCCGGCATGCTCACCCTCATTGGCACCTACCTGCTGGTGTGGCGCCTGTTCGACTCCCACCGGCTGGCGGCGCTGGCCACCGCAGTCCTGACCATCAACACGCCGCATATTCACTTCTCACGGCTGGCGGCCTACATGGACCCCTGGCCTTTCCTGATCTTCGGCACGTTCCTGGTTGTGGATGGGCTGCGGGCGCGGCGCCCGGCGTCCTTCGCACTAGCTGGGGTCCTCTATGGCCTGGGAATGGAGATGTACTACTCTGGCCGCGTGGCCGTGGTAGTCATGGTGATTGCCTTGCTCTATCTCCTGGTCACGCGCCGTGACTGGCTCAAAGGTAGCGGGGCCGGCTTTGCCTTACTGGTGGTTGGGGTTTTGGTGGCGTTGGGGCCAAGCCTGCTCTATTTTGCCGCCAACCGCGAACCTTTGGTCGAGCGCAGTCGCGCCGTTTGGCTCTTCTATGAGCCGGTGATGACGCATTTGCAGGGCAAGTACAACCTCCAGACGCCGTGGCAGGTGCTGCTGGAGCAGGCGCGCATCTCGCTTTTGATGTTCAACCGCTCTATCGATTCCAGCACCCAGTTCGGCTATCCGCACCCGATGTTCAGTTCGCTGGTATCGCCCCTCGTCCTACTTGGCTTCGGCTACAGTCTGCGTCGCTGGCGGCACCCTGGTGTGGGTCTGATGTTGGTCTGGCTGCTGGTCATGCTCGTGAACGGCAGCATCCTGACCGGCGATGCGCCGTTTTGGCCCCGGCTGGTGGGCATCCTGCCCGCAGCCGCTGTGCTGGTGGCGTTGGTGCTGGATCGGCTTTGGGCCGTCATCGTGCAGGCGCTGCCCGGCCGTCGCTCGGCGGCTGTTGCTGTTCTGCTTGGCGCGACCATGGCCGCGTTCATTGCCTACGCCGGCTATCAGAACTGGACCCTGTATTACAGCACTGTCAAGGGCAACGGCCGTTCGCAGGCCCTGATCGGCCGCTACCTTTCGACCCTGCCCCCTGAGATTGCTGCCTGTGATTTCACCGACCCATTCGGGCTAGAGATACGCGAGACGGCCTTCCTGGCCTATCCCCGGACTCTGCTTGACCTCCCCCCCAACGCGCCTGATGGGCTGGTCGAGCGCTGTCCGGGACCACCTTTCGTCTGGATCGTCCACCCGAACTACCGCACCCGGCTCGCAGCGCTGGCGGCGCGCTGGCCCGGCGGCAGGGTTGAGGAACACCTGGCCGAAAGCGGGGCGCTGGTGTTCACCAGCTATCTGGTGACGGATGGCATTCCCGCAGCCGCCGCAGCCGACAACCCAACCGCCGCATCAGCGGTGGAGGAAGCGCTGGATGCGCCGAGCGCACCATCTCAGCCTGTAGGCGTGGAAGGCGGTAGCACGGCCTACCTGCCCGACGGCGCCACCTTCCGGCCCGAGCAGACCTTCCTGGGCGATACCACCAGCGCAACATGGGAGATCGTCGTTGGGGCCAAAGAAGTCACGGGGGGACGCTTCCACCTTTCTGTGGGACCGATGGCGGGGCACGATGCCGTTCTTGATTATGTCGAGCTACGCGGTTCTGGCGGCGAGGTCTATCGCTTCGAGGCCGAAGACGCAACGGTGACCAGTGGAGACGTTTACGCTGCTAACGAGGGGGCTGACGGGCATTGGTGGTTACAAACGTTCGATCCTTTCAGCGGGCACCAGGCTCTGGTTGCCCAGAAAGGGGAAGCAGTACCTGTCATCACCACTGCGGCAAGCGTTCCCGATGGCGTTTACGAAGCGACGGTTGGCTCGTTCACGGGCGACCCCGATAATGGCGCCTTCGCCCTGGGTATCCGCTGGCAGTCGCCTTAGGAGCCAATGGCCCTGAGCGACGATCGCCCGGCAGTCATAACCTCCTCACAGACCTGCCACCCGAAAACGCTGTCATCTTGCTCCTGCGGGACGGCGGCATGTATAATAAAAGGCCGTGCGCGGTGCGAGTTCTCGCCCGCCAAAACGGCAAATAGGAGACTCACTGCGTGATCAATCCCCTCGACTGGCTTCTTGGCCTCTTCTCGCTCGATATCGGCATTGACCTCGGCACCGCAAATACCCTGGTCAATGTGCGTGGACGGGGCATTGTCATCAATGAACCGTCGGTCGTCGCCATCGAGCAAAAGACCAAGAAAGTCCTCGCCATTGGCAGCGAGGCCAAAGAAATGGTGGGGCGCACCCCTGCCAATATCGTGGCCATCCGCCCCTTGCGCGACGGCGTCATCTCTGACTTCGACGTCACGGAGAAGATGCTGGAGTACTTCATCAGCAAGGTGCACGACAAGGTTTTCATGATCGTCCCCCGTCCACGCGTGGTGGTGGGCGTGCCCTCGGGCGTAACCGAGGTAGAAAAGCGCGCCGTCTATGACGCCACCATGAACGCTGGCGCCCGCGAGGCGTACCTGATTGAGGAGCCAATGGCGGCTGCCATCGGCGCCGGCCTGGACGTGACCAGCGCCAAAGGCAGTATGATCGTCGACATTGGCGGCGGCACGACTGAGGTTGCCGTCATTGCTCTCGGAGGCATCGTGGTCTCGCGCTCTGTACGCGTGGCCGGCGACGAGATGGACGAAGATATCATCAACTATGCCAAGCAGAAGTACAATCTTCTCATTGGCGAACGCACGGCCGAGCAAGCCAAGATTGCGGCCGGCTCCGCCTACCCGCTGTCTGAGGAGCTTCTTTTTCCACTGCGCGGCCGCAATCTCATCACCGGTCTTCCGGAGGAGGTGGAGATCAGCTCGGTTGAGATACGCGAGGCGTTGAGCAACTCCGTCAATATCATCATCGACACGGTGAAAAGCACCCTTGACGAGACCCCCCCTGAGCTCATCGCCGACCTGATGTCCGATGGCATCGCTCTGGCAGGCGGTGGCGCCTTGCTGCGCGGTCTGGCCGAACGCCTGAACGACGAGACGCGAATGAAAGTGTACGTGGCTCCTGATGCCATGAGCTGCGTGGCCAAGGGCGCCGAAGCCGTCCTCGAGAATATCGACGTTCTGCGCAAAGTCCTGGCCAGCATGGATCGAGGCAGCACCCTGCACTAGCAGTCGGTGGTAGTGCCCGCCGGTCGGGCGCCCACTTTCTGCGCAGTTGTCCTTCGTCGTTTCTCCGCCGGTCCCACCGGCTCTTGAAAACATGCGCCGTCTCCGTCTACGCCCTCTCATCCTGGTCGCAGTGATCGTGGGGGCGTTTGCGATCATGGCTTTTGACGCCTTCGGTTTCCTGGCGCCGGTCGACAACGCCGTGCACTCGGCGCTTGCGCCTCTCACGACCTTGTTCACCGAAGCGCGCACCGCGGCCGGGGACATGGTCAGCACTGCTCGGGATCTGCGTACACTGCGCCAACGTAACAACGAGTTAGAAACTCTGGTCGAACGTTTGACTGTCGAGAACCTGCAACTTTCCGAAGTCGTCACCGAGAACGAAAAACTGCGTTCCTTCTTCAGCTTCGCCCAGACCAACCCCACCTACGACTTTCGTGGGGGACAGGTCGTGGCCCGTGTCATCGGTGACAGCGCCAGTGTCTACAACAACATCATCCAGATCGACCTGGGGGAGCAGCACGGCATCAAGCGCGGCATGCCGGTCGTCACCGATCGGGGATTCGTGGGACGAATCGTCCAGGTGTATCCACGTAGTAGCGAGATTCTCCTTCTGACCGATCCCAACAGCTCCATCAATGTCATGACCCAAGCGTCGCGAGCACCCGGCAGTTTGAGCGGGCGGCCTGGGCAGCTTCCCATCATGGACTTCATCCCACCAGACATCGAGATCAGCGTCGGCGAAATCGTGATGACGTCGGGTCTGGGGGGCACGTTTCCCAAGGGGCTGGTCGTTGGTCAGGTGATCGACGTGCTGAAGAATGACAATCGCATGTTCCAGCAAGCAGTTATCCGCCCCACGGTCGATTTTGATCGGCTGGAGTTGGTTCTGGTCATCACGAACTTCCCGGCCGAGGGCAGTCTTGGGCCTGCAACAACCACACCTGGCGCCGCGCCAACGGCTGCCGCTACCTCCATGCCCCCTCAATAGCCGGCCGTCCCGTGTCAGCGCTCCTTGTAATCCTGCCTCTCGCCCTGGTGTTGGTCGCCGTCCAGGCCACCCTCATGCAGCCTTTCTCGTTGGCCGGTGGGCACCCTGACGTCGTTCTCGTGGGCCTTGCGCTCCTTGCCAGTCAGTTCGGCCGCGAAAGCACCATCATCCCTGCCCTTATCATTGCCCCATTCTACGACGCCGCTTCAGGCTTCCCTATCGGCACATCGATCCTGCCGTTCGCCGCCGTCGTCTATTTGGCAGGCATAGGCGAGAGAACCCTTTTTGGCGCCCGCCTGGGCTGGCCGATGTTTCTGGCTTTCATCGCCACCATCGTAGCCGGCCTCATCACCGCTGCCGAGCTGGCCCTGCTGGGTTGGACCCTTCCCTGGACCGCCACAGTGCTGCGGGTCGTTTTGCCGAGCGCCCTCCTGAACGCAGTGCTCATGCTTCTGATGTACCTGCCGACCGAGTACCTGCGTGAGCGTAGGGCGGCACAACTGCGCTAGGCTCGGCGCCGCCCCGGCCGCTGCTTCCAATCATGTCTTTCTCACGACCTCCCGACTCCACGACACGCATTCTCATCTTGCGCGTGCTGACTGTGCTCGTGTTTGTGGCGCTGATCGGCCAGTTAGCGCTGATGCAGTTTGTGCAGGGCGCCAGCTACCAGCGGAGCGCCACGCGCAACCGTGTGCGCGTCGTGCTCACAGAGGGAGAACGTGGGGTGATTTACGATCGTGATGGTCGCATCCTGGCCCGCAACACCGCGCTCTTCAACGTTGCCGTCGTGCCCGCCAACCTGCCCGACAATCCTGACGTGAAGGTCTCCTCCGTCCAGCGACGAGCACTGTACGGAGAAGTCATTAAGCTCCTCCAGGATGCGCTGGCCGACTATGACGCGGGGCGCCTCAAACTGCCAACTCCCCTGCCAGGCGCCAAGTATACTTGGTCCGCCACGGCTGCTATCACGACCACAACTGACGGGACTGTCTCGACCATCATGACCGGCACGACCGCCTTTGCCGCACTGCGTCCGGCGACGACGCTTGGCGCGCCCTACTTTGTGGGCAAGGACACACCTCCGGCGCCGAGCATTCTCTCCATCGACGAAATCGACAGCCGGGTCAACCAACGTGAGCGAGGCAGCGCCTTCCAGTCCGTTCTCATCGCTGAGAACCTGCCGTCCGAAGTGGCCATGCGCATCGAGGAAGAGCGCTATCGCCTACCCGGCGTTGAACTAATGCTGCGCTCCACCCGCGCCTATCCATCTGGAGCCGACACCGGCAACATCATCGGCTACATGGGTCCCATCCCAGAAGAGGCAAAGACCCTCTACGAAGAGAAGGGTTACGGTGCGGATGCCTGGGTGGGATGGTCTGGGCTGGAATTCACTTTCGAGGACGCCCTTCGTGGCCAGCCTGGGAGTCGAGTCATCGAGGTGGATGTCAACGGGCGCGAACGCAGCGCTATTGGCCAGCAGACGCCGCCCCAATCTGGCGAAAACCTGATCTTGAGCCTCGACCTGGAGCTGCAGGAGGCAATGCGCACCGCCCTGGTGCAAGGGATCGACCCCAACCGCAGCGAGAGCGCTGTGGCCATCGCGCTCGACCCGCGCTCAGGTCACATCCTGGGCATGGTCAACCTGCCCACCTATGACAACAACGTCTTTGCCGACGGTATCACGCCCGACGAGTATAAATCCATCGCCGAGGCCAAAGGCGAGCCTCTGCTGAACCATGCCATCGGCGGCATTTATGCGCCAGGCTCTACGTTCAAGATGGTCCCGGCGTCGGCCGGCTTGCAGGAGAAGGTCATCAATGCCAATTCGCTGCTGAACTGTCCTGGCATCATCTATGTCCCGAATCGCAACTTCCCGAACGACCCCAATTTGGCGCAGCCATTCGTCTGCTGGATTTACAAACTGGGCGGCGCCCACGGCGACATCAACGTCAGGGAAGCTCTGGGCGTGTCATGCGATGTCTTCTTCTACAAGCTGGGCGGCGGCTGGTATGCCACCAACTTTGAAGGTCTCGGCGTTGAGCGCCTGGCTGAGTATGCCCGTCAATTCGGCTTCGGCGAGCTAAGCCAGATCGATCTTCCGGGCGAGAGCGCCGGTCTGATCCCGACCGACAAGTGGAAGCGCGTGACCAAGGGTGAACGCTGGGTGACGGGCGACACGTACAATATGGCCATCGGCCAGGGCGACGTGCTGGCTACGCCCTTACAACTGGCGATGATGACCGCCACGATCGCGAACGGCGGAAAGCTGTACCGCCCGCAATTGGTTGCCGCTGTCACCGACGCCAACAACCGCTTGGTGGAACGCAAGCAGCCGGACCTGCGTCGTGACGTCGGCGTCACAGAGAAAAACCTGGCAGCCGTGCGCGAGGGCATGTGGATGGCAGTGAACTGGTCACAAGGCACGGCGCGCAACGCCGCTCTGCCTGATGTCACCGTCGCCGGGAAGA
Source organism: uncultured Caldilineales bacterium (assembly GCA_964535455.1). Taxonomy (GTDB): domain Bacteria; phylum Chloroflexota; class Anaerolineae; order J102; family J102; genus SSF26. The sequence goes on along the minus strand of CAZHTZ010000069.1, from coordinate 6,863 downwards.
CCGGTACGGCTGAGTTCTTTGATCCCGACATTCCGCGTGATGACAAAGGCAACCTCCCGACCCATGCCTGGTTCACAGCCTTTGCGCCCTATGAGGCTCCCGAGATCGTCGTGACCGTGTTCGTCTACAACGGTGGTGAAGGATCCGCCGTGGCAGTGCCCATTGCCCGGAGCATCCTGCGCACCTACTTTGATCTGAAGAACCGTGACGCTGCCGCCGGTAGTCACTCGCTGATCGACCAGTTGGAGACTCCGGCGCCATGACGATTCGTCGTAGCTGGCGCAGCTTTGACTGGCTGCTGCTGGGGGCTGTGTTGCTGCTGAGCATGTTTGGAATTGCCATGATCTCCAGCGCGGTCAAGGGCGATCCGGAGCTTGTGAGCTATCCCCAACGCCAGATCTGGTATCTCCTGGCGGGGCTTGTCGTCCTGTTTCTCCTTGCGGCCTTTGACTACCATGTCCTGGGCACGCTGACCATCCCCATCTACCTCATCGCCATCGTCCTGCTGGTGCTGGTCGGGCTGGTTGGCCAGCGCATCTTTGGGGCACGCAGTTGGATTGAGGTCTTTGGCCTCTTCCCCATCCAACCTTCCGAGCTAGCCAAAGTCGCCCTCGCCATCACCCTGGGCAAATATCTGGCCGACCACAACGAGAGCATGAACCGGTTGCCTACGGTCCTGGTTGCCCTTGTCATCGCCGCGCCTCTGCTTGTGTTCGTCTTCCTGGAGCCAGATCTGGGAACGGCGGTGGTTCTGGCGGTCGAGGTCGGGTTCATCCTCGTGGCCGCGGGCCTGCGCGCCCGGCATCTGGCGTTGGCAGTCGTCGCCTTCGCGGCCGTCGCCCCGATGTTCTGGTCCCTGCTCCAAGGTCACCAACGCACACGCATTTTCATCTTTCTGGACCCGACCTCGGACCCTGACAGCTACTTCAACGTCAGACAAGCCCTGGTCAGTGTGGGTTCTGGCGGCTTGCTAGGAAAAGGCTTCGGTGAGGGCACGCAAAGCCAGCTCCACTTCCTGCGCGTTCGCCACACCGACTTCATTTTTTCGGTGGTCGCCGAAGAACTCGGCTTCATCGGCGCGGTTCTTCTCATTCTCTTACTCTTCTTCATCATCATGCGGCTCTGGCGTATCGCCGGCCAGTCCCGCGATACCTTTGGACGCCTGCTGGTCACGGCGGTTGCCGGCGTCATTCTCTTCCAGACGGTGATCAATGTGGGCATGAACATGGCCCTGGTCCCCGTCACCGGCTTGCCGCTGCCCTTCGTCAGCTACGGCGGCAATGCCATGCTGTCCCTCTTCTTGTTCATCGGCCTGGCGCAAAGTGTGGCCATGCGCAAGAAAAAAGCTGACTATTCCTAGCATTCCCTAGCGCAGCCGTTCGCATGCTCTTCATTGCGTGCACAATCTCGATTTTGGACTCATCATGAACGATTCCTTGTCAAATCAGAGCAAAGAACCTCTCGACTTCATCCGCGAGAGGATGGCGGAAGACGTACGGAAGGGCGTCTATCGCGATCGCGTGGTCACGCGTTTTCCACCTGAACCGAACGGCTACCTCCATATCGGCCATGCCAAGTCCATCTGCCTGAACTTCGGGGCTGCTCAGCAGTTCGGGGGGCGCTGCCACCTGCGCTTCGACGATACCAACCCCGAGACCGAGGACATGGAGTACGTTGAGGCGGCCATGCGCGACGTGCGGTGGCTGGGGTTCGACTGGGGACCTCACCTCTACTTCGCCTCTGACTACTATGAGCAGCTTTACGACTGGGCCGTCCAGCTCATCAAACAAGGCAAAGCCTATGTGGACGACCTCAGCGATGAACAGATCAAGGAGTACCGGGGCTCTGTGCTGGAGCCAGGGAAAGAAAGCCCTTTTCGCCAGCGCTCGGTGGTCGAGAACCTCGACCTGTTCGGGCGCATGCGCAAAGGTGAGTTCAAAGACGGCGAACGAGTGCTGCGGGCCAAGATCGACATGGCGCACCCGAATATGAAGATGCGCGACCCGCTCATGTACCGCATCCGTCATGTCACCCACTACCGCCGCGGTGATGACTGGTGCATCTATCCGATGTACGACTGGGCCCATGGCCAGTCCGACGCCATCGAGGGCGTCACCCACTCGGTTTGCACGCTGGAATTCGAGAACAACCGCGAGTTGTACGATTGGTTCCTGGAGAACCTTGGCTTCAAAGATCCGCGTCCGCACCAGTACGAGTTTGCCCGCCTCAACCTGGACTACACGGTGATGAGCAAGCGCAAGCTGTTGCAGCTCGTGGATGAGGGCTATGTCAGTGGTTGGGATGACCCTCGCCTATCCACCATCTCAGCCATGCGCCGCCGCGGCTACTCGCCTGAAGCCATACGCAACCTCGCCGAACGCGTGGGAGTCGCCCGCGTCAACAGCCGCGTCGAATTCGAGCTGCTTGAGCATTGCGTGCGTGACGACCTGAACTATCGCGCCCCCCGCGTCCTCTGCGTGCTGCGACCACTCAAGGTCACCCTCACCAACTACCCGGTGGGCCATGTCGAGGAGTTGGACGCCTCTTACTGGCCACATGATGTGCCGAATGTGGGGTCGCGCAACTTGCCCTTTGGCCGCGAGCTCTTCATCGACGGCGACGACTTCGCCGAGGACCCGCCGAAGGGGTTCTATCGCCTCTCACCCGGCCAAGAGGTGCGCCTGCGTCATGCTTATGTCATTCGCTGCGACGAAGTGATCAAGGATGGCGGCGGTGAGATAGTCGAGCTTCGGTGCAGCTATGACGCCGCCACCCTCGGCGCCAATCCCGAGGGGCGCAAAGTGAAAGGCACCCTCCACTGGGTTTCCGCTGCCCACGCCGTGCCGTGCGAGGTGCGCCTGTATGAGCGCTTGTTTTCGGCGCCCAACCCCGACGAGGCTGAGGAGGGGAAGACGTTCAAGGACTACCTCAACCCCCGGTCCGTCGAGATCCTGAGCGGTGCGCTGGTCGAGCCGAGCGTGCTGGCAGACGCGCCAGACCTTCGCTACCAGTTTGAGCGACTAGGCTACTTCTGGCAGGATCTGGTGGATTCAAAGCCAGAGGCACTGGTCTTTAACCGCATCGTCGCCCTCCGGGACTCCTGGTCCAGGCAAACGGAGACGCCACAGGCGAAAGCAGCGCAGAAGACAGAACCAGCACCGCGGTCGCAGGTTGCGCCGCCACCGGGTCAGGCCGGCAGCACCGTCGATGCCCGCTCCGACGTGCGCGACCGCGCCCGCGCTGTGGCGCCCGCGCTTGCTGCTGCCTACGCCCGCTATACCACGGAGTTGGGTCTTTCCCCGCAGGATGCCAACTTGCTGACGGGTGATGCTTCCCTGGTGCGTTTCTTCGACGACGCCATTGCCGCCCATCCTAACGCACGCTCGGTGGCGAACTGGGTCAGGAACGTCCTGCTCGGCGAGGTGAAAGACCGCGGGCTGGAATCGCTGCCGTTCCGTGGAGAAGCGTTCGGACAGCTTGTTGCGCTCGTCGACCAGGGCGCGATCTCTGCCCCCATCGCCCGCGAGGTGCTGGCGGAGATGCTGCGGACGGGCGGCGATCCTGGGACCATCGTGCAGGCCCGGGGTCTCCAACAGATCGCCGATGCCGGATCGTTGACGCCGGTCATCGCCGAGGTTATGGCAGCCTATCCCGACAAAGTGGCCGCCTACCGTTCCGGCAAGACCGGCATGCTTGGCTTCTTCGTGGGCCAGGTAATGCGCGCCACGGCCGGCAAAGCCAGCCCACAACTCGTCAACGAGCTGGTGCAGGCGAGTCTGGAGCAGAAGCTGCGGTAACGACGCTGGCGACTAGCGCACGGTCACCTGGCTGTAGGTCGGGGTGACATGGCCGTCCAGGTCTTCGACGACGAAGATGTCCTGCTCCAGGATCTTGTCATCCGCATCCTGATAGAGCATTACCAGCCACTTCTGATCCTTTCCTGAGGCCGCCTGCGCCGCCTCCGTCGGACGCGGGGTCGCCTTCGACCGCGGCGTCGCCGTCGGTCTGGCAACAGCCGTAGGCTTTACGGCTACAACCGGCGGCTCGGTGGGGACAAAGACCTGCGTCGGCTCACCCTGATTCTGCTCCACGTCCGCTGACTGTTGAACGTTTGTCCTTCATGGCATCCTCTTTGGCGTACAAGCCGTTCAAGTGTTTTGCTGCAGCCACGCCTCGTGGTTCTCGCGCATTTGCGCCAGATGCTCCGGGATGTGTCGTTCGTAGACCTGAAGCCAATCGTCAAGCGTCATCACCCCGTTTTCGGAATGGTAGGCCGTATTCGTCCAGGCTGACTCCGGCAGCTCTCGGATGAGCCGATAGCTCCCACGGCGCAGCCAGCGGAACAACTCCAGCGCTTCGTCGGTGGATTGCGCCGTATAGTCCAGGACCCTGGCCCACTGCACCTCGTCATAGCCCATCAGCGTACTTCCGGGCTCAGCAATGAACCGGCGGCAGCGTACGTAGGAATTGGCCTCGCTATCGGCGATGTGGATGATGATCTCGTGGATGTTCCAATGCTGTGGCGAAGGTTTGAAGTGCCACATTGCGCGTGGGAAGCGCTCCAAACCGAGGACAAGCGTTTCGTAGGCGTTCCCGTAGGACTCGATGCGTTGATCTCTGGCGGTTGCGGTCATCATGGATCTCTCATCTGTGGGGCCTGGCAGAGGCCAGGGGCAGCCTGGCAGACGCCAGGGGCAGCCCGGCATTTACCACAGGGCGCGCGAATATCCGTACAGAAGTGCCTGGCACTTCTGTACGGACTAGATTCGCCAGACCGGCCACGTGTCTTGTCGTTGCAGTGCGGTGGCCGCTTTGCAGGCACGCTCTGGTGGCGTGCGGGTTGTCTACGAATCCGGCCAAGGCCGGTCACTCATGACGCAGCCTTAGCTGCTCATTACCATGCGTCGCGACGCCCACCCTTGTCACGGGAGGAGCGACCGCCGCTACTCGAGCTTCCACCCGTGCGGCGCCTGTCGTAACCGCCACCGCCGCCACCCGACATCGGGCGCTCTTCGCGGGGACGAGCGATGTTGACGGTGAGGGCACGGTCGTCGAATTGCGTACCGTGGAACATGCTGATGGCCTTCTGCGCCTCCGCCTGTGTCTCCATCTCTACAAAGGCAAAGCCCTTCGAACGGCCCGTTTCGCGATCCTTGATCAGCGCCACGGACTTGACGGTTCCTGCCTGGGCGAACAGAGTTTGCAGATCGCCCTCTGTCGTCCCGTAGGAAAGGTTGCCGACATACAGTTTGTTTTCCATAACTCTCCAATCTGAGTGAGATGCCTCGGGGCGAGTGTACTGTGCCTGGACGGCCAGATGCCTGAAGCTGTGAGAAGTGTTACGCCGTACAGTACCTATTCCCGGAATCACTCGCACTGCAGAAGCCTCTCCGGTGGCACATAGCGGATGACGACACGTCATCACCTACCATTCTTGCACGTCTTGCCGCAGAAAGCAATACCGTAACATGCCTTTTCGCGTTCCACCACAAAACACCGGCGGAAGGGGCTCACTCCCCTTCGTCCGCTCCCTGCGACGGCCCGTCGATCCGCAGACAGGCATCACAGCGCGCCACAAGCTGGTGGGCGATGGGGTGGAAGATCTCTCAGCACGGGGTCATCGTTCGTTCCCGAGCGCTAGGGACCGGCGATCAGGATCATGAGGGGCTTTGTCCTGTGTGCGGTGTCGCTGGCGCTAGTGGGCGCGGCGCTGGCAAGATTGAGGCGGTAGCCCTTGACGGTCACCTCGGGTGCGGGATGGAAGTCAAGCTCGGGCGCACGGACGAAGCCCATCCCCTCGTACATACGCATGGCCACCTGCATCATATCGGTCGTGTGCAGCGTCAACTCCGCCACCCCAGACCGGCGCGCACGCAGGATGCATTCCTGCACAAGAGCGGCGCCAACACCCTGTCCGCGCGCCGCCGGTGCGACGGCCAGCAGGCGCAGCTCCGGCCGCTCCAGGGTCACCGAGTCGCCATCAGGGGTGGAGTAAACCGCGCCCGCCGGATAGAGCAGGGCTGTGCCCATCACCACACCATCCACTTCGGCAACGATCTGTTCGGCCGGGCTCACGTCGGCAAGCGTTTCCAGGATGCTCTGCCGGTAAAACTCCCAGTGGGGAGGGGGCATGATTTCAGCGTACTGCTGGTAGGCCGTCAGGGTCACGTCCTTAATGACCTCGCGGTCGCCTGGCCGCGCATCGCGAATCTGCAAGTCGGTCATCACTCACCTCCTCCTGTCACGCAATTCGTTGCTTGTGAAACTCCAAGATGTTGAGACTTCGACCGCACGTATGATAGCATGCCGCGGATGATTTTCTTTACGCCTGACGAGACATCACAACTGCGCGACCCTCATGCCCACTCCTGCCCGCGTCCGTTTCGCCCCCAGCCCCACCGGCTTCGTCCATATCGGCAGCGCCCGCACTGCCCTCTTCAACTGGCTCTATGCCCACCACACGGGCGGCCAGTTCATCCTGCGCATCGAGGACACCGACCGCACCCGTCTTCATCCCGGCTCGCTGCCCGACATGTTCGCCGGCCTGCGCTGGCTGGGCCTGGATTGGGATGAAGGCCCGGAGGTGGGTGGCGCCTATGGCCCCTACGTCCAATCGGAGCGGCTGGAGCTGTACCGCGAATGGGCCGGCTGGCTGGTAAACCAGGGGCATGCCTACCGCTGCTACTGCACGTCCGCGGAGCTGGACCAGATGCGGCAGGAGCAGATCGCGCGCAAGCAGGATCCCGGCTACGACCGCCGCTGCCGATACCCCTCGCCGGCGGAACGGGCGAGTCGCCAGGCCGCGAGCCGGGGCTACGTCACCCGCCTGGCCGTCCCGGAATCCGGGCACGTCACGTTCACCC
>CAZHTZ010000068.1:4038-19135 GCA_964535455.1 uncultured Caldilineales bacterium | reverse complement strand
CCGGGCGGCGTCAGCCGAGCCCAAAAGACCATCAACGTCGTTTCCGCCGCCACCGCTACCCCGGTGCCCACCCCGGCGCCGGAAGCTCCGGCGATCACGATGTTCAACGTCTCCCCCAGCCAGGTGGAGACGGGTCAGTGCGTGACCGGCCAATGGAGCGTCGGTGGTGGCGCCAACAGCGCCCGCTTCCTCAAGAACGGCGCCGTCATTTACGACAATGTCCCGTTTGTGGGGACTGGGCAGGACTGCGAAACGACGCCTGGCCAGGTCATCTACCGTCTGGAGGCCTACAACGCCGCCGGACAGATGGTCTCACAGGAAAGAGCCATAACCGTCACCGACCAGAAGCCGCAGAACCCGTTGGCCGGAACCTTCTGGCGCCTCGACAGCTTCATCCAGCAAGGAAGCCCTTCGCCTGTCCTTCCGGGCACCCAGATCACGGCCCAGTTTGGCGGCAACAACGACCTCAACGGGACATCAGGCTGCAACAACTACTCGGGCACGTACTTCGTGGACGGCCAGGGTCTTCGCGTGGCCAACATTGCCGGCGGCATGCAGCTTTGCTCGGATCCAGAAGGCGTCATGGAGCAGGAAACGCTGTACCTGCAATCGCTGAACAACGTTGCCACCTTCAGGATCGAAGGTTCGCAACTGAAACTGTCCGATGGTGGTGGCCAGGTTATCCTGATCTACGATCGCCAGTAAGCAGCACCACACCAGCATCCACGTCGCCTTCATAAGGGGGTGGCCAATCGGCCGCCCCCTTGTGTTCTGGGGCAACCGCCGTCGAGAGAATGGGAGGGGGCTTACGATGGGTTGGCGTCCACCGCCAGATGTGATAGAGTAGAACCCGAACCTGCGGGGTCGCCTCACCACGCAGACGTTGCCTGTCCTCGTTCCGACACAAGGTGGTGTCTATGCGCTTGCAGAACAAAGTGTGCATCGTCACCGGCGCTGCCCGGGGCATCGGTCGCGCCATCGCCGAACGTTTTGCGAGGGAGGGCGCCAGGGTCGCCATCGTGGACGTCCGTGAAGCCGAAGGGCTGGAGACCGAACGCACTCTTCGCTCTGCCGGTGGTGCAGCGTTGTTTGTCCGCACCGACATCAGCGATGGCGCCCAAGTGCAGACCATGGTGGAGCAGGTGTTGGCCCGGTGGGGAAGCATCGACATCCTGGTCAACAACGCAGGCGTCTGCCCGTTTGAGGACTTCCTGGACATGCCGGAGGCACTCTGGGATCAGGTGCTGGACATCAATCTGAAGGGCTACTTCTTGGTCTCGCAGGCGGTAGCGCGAACCATGGTGGCGCGCGGCGTCAAGGGGCGCATCATCGCCGTGAGCTCGATCTCGGCTGAGTTTGGCGGCAGCCAGCAAGCGCATTACTGCGCCTCTAAGGCCGGCATCAACCTGCTGATGAAGTCGATGGCGATCTCCCTGGGGCCCTACGGCATCACCTGCAACGCCGTCCTGCCCGGCACCATCGAAACCGACATCAACCGTGAATCGCTGGCCGACCCTGCGGCACGCGCCTATTGGTCGCAGCGGGCGCCCCTGGGACGCATCGGCCAGCCGGAAGACATCGCCGGACCCGTGCTCTTTTTCGCCACCGACGACTCGGCCTGGTGCACCGGCGCCTTGCTTGTCGTCGATGGCGGCGTGTCGGTAAATCTGCAATGAGAACAATGGCCACCTATTCGATCAAAGCCATCAAGTACTGTGAACAGAGCGTTCCCGGACCACAGATGTACTTTATGTCGCACTGGGATGAGTGGCTGCAGGCGGACTTCTTTTTCTTTGTTCTGCGCCGGGACGATGGCCAGATTCTGCTCGTGGATTGCGGGGTGCGCGACGTAGACGAGATTCAGCCGTTGGTGGTCGCGGGAGGCGGGCAGCGCGCCCGCTTCCGCATGGACATGGCCACACAGAGCATCCCGGTGCTGCTGCGACAGGAGGGCATTGACCCCGCCGACGTGGCCTACGTCTTATTGACGCACCTCCACTATGACCACTGCTCCAACGCCCGGCTTTTCCCCAACGCTCGATTCGTCGTCTCACGCACCGGCTGGCGCCTGACCCTGGACCCGCCGCACCCTGCCCTGGTGCCGGACATCCTTTTTCCCCGTGACATCATCGCCTACCTGGCCGGCGAGGCGCGTGACCGCCTGATCCTGGTGGACGACGAGACGCCTGATTTCCTGCCCGGCATCGGCGCCTTCTACGTCGGCGGCCACACGATGTGCTGCCAGGCATTCACTGTACAGACGCAGCAAGGTCTGGCGGTGTTTCCCAGCGACACCATCTTCTACTACGCCAACCTGGAGAAGAACCACCCCATCGGCCTGGCCGTCGACATCAAGCAGTGCTGGCTGGCTATGGACCGCGTGCGCAAGCTTGGCGGTCTCCTTGTCCCGCCCCACGACCCCGAACTGCTCCGCCGCCATCCCGGAGGGTTGGTCGCATGAAGCCGGCGGGGATGAGGGGATGAGGGGATAAGACGATTTTGGTCTTGTTTCGCCGTCCTTGATTACCCGTCGATCGATTTCAGGAGAAGAACTGATGGCGCTAGGGCTTACCAAGCACGTAGACCTTACCGATGCAATCATTGCTGCCTGTTTCGAGGTCCACAACGTCCTCGGACCGGGATTGGAAGAACACTTCTACCGCGATGCACTCATCATCGAGTTGGAACTGCGTGGCATCCGTGCTTCACGCGAACAGGAATACCGGGTTGACTACAAGGGACGGCCGCTTGGCTTGCACCGCATCGACGTCGTCGTGGAGGACAAGATCGTCGTCGAAATCAAGGCCGTGACAGGCGAAATCCAGCGCATCCACGTGGCGCAGGCGGTTTCTGAGCGAACCGTCAGCAAGTTGCCTGTGGCTATGGTGGTCAACTTCGGCGACACCCGCGTGCAAATTCGTCGCTTCGAAGAACGAGACCCGCAACCAGCCTGATGCGACCAGATTGCCCACCCTACATCAATATTCTCTTATCCCCTCATCCCCCCATCCCCGCCTCATCCTTGAGATCGCTATGCCTGGACTCCAATCAGCCACCTCTGCTACCTGCCCCGTATACCATCTCCCCGGCCGCGACTGGTTCTATCTTCTAGGCCCACAGAACAGCAGCGCCCGAAACCTGGTCTTTGGTCTGGCCGAGTTCCCCGGCGACACGCTGGCCGCGGCGCACGTCCACGCCTCCGAGGAGGAGATCATCTACATCCTCTCCGGCGTTGGCGCCATTCTCGCTGACGAGGGCGATGCGCGCCAGGAACTTCGTCTGGAGCCAGGCATAGCCATCTTTATCCCGCCCGGCCTGACCCACCAGATCAGGGTCGACGGCGCCGAGCCCCTGAAACTGGTGACGCTTTTCTCCCCGCCCGTGACGCCCGGCGCCTACGACCCACAGGGCAAAGGCTGAGTCATACCTGTCCCCTCCGCTGCCTGACCTCCGCCATGCCCACCACCTTCGTTGACCTCGATCAACTGGCCGCTATCGCCAATCGCCTGCGCCGGCATGTCATCAAGATGACTTATTTCGCCGGATCGGGGCACCCCGGCGGGTCCCTTTCGGCCGCCGACATGGTCGCCGCGCTCTACTTCCACGAGCTGCGCATTGACGCTGCACAACCAGACTGGCCCGACCGCGACCGCTTCATTATGTCAAAAGGTCACGCCTGCCCGGTCTGGTACGCGGCGCTGGCGGAGAGGGGTTTTTTCCCTATTGACGACCTCTGGGGCCTGCGACGGTCTGACAGCCACTTGCAGGGTCATCCCGACATGCTTAAGACTCCTGGCGTGGACATGACCTCGGGGCCATTGGGAAGCGGGCTGGCCGCAGGGGTGGGCATGACCTTGGGCGCCCGCATCACCGGCCGGGACTTTCGCACCTTCGTCATGCTGGGCGAAGGTGACCTGCAGGAGGGCTGCACCTGGGAAGCAGCGATGATGGCGGGCTTCCGGAAGCTGACCAACCTCACCGTCCTCGTCGACTACAACCGCTCGCAGGTGGACGGCCACTCCGACGACATCGTCAGTCTTGACCCGCTGCCGGACAAGTGGCGGGCCTGGAACTGGGACGTGCGCGAGATCGATGGCCGCGACCTGCCGCAGATACTGGATGCCCTGGCCTGGGCGGTCGCACCACGCGAAAGACCAGCCGCCATCATTGCGCACACCGTCAAAGGCTGGCCGGTATCGTTCATGCTCGACAGCCATGAATGGCACGGTCGGGCGCCCAACGGGGAGCAAGCCGTAGCCGCCCTGGCTGAGTTGGGCGAGGCTTGGGACCCGAAGGAAACGGAGTTGAAGGTTGCTGATTCTTGTCACTCTGAGCGAAGCGAAGAGTCTCGCACTGCCACAGAGACTCTTCGCTGCGCTACTCAGAAGCTTGCTGACTGTCACGCTGAACGAAGTGAAGCGTCTCACATTGCCACAGAGACCCTTCGCTTCGCTCAGGGTGACAGTTTGGCGCACTTGCGGCCGGAAAGGGGCGAAGCGCGGCCCAAGCGCGTGCTGCGCGATGCCTTCGGCGCCGAGTTGGTGCGTCTGGGCGCCGAGCTGCCCAACCTGGTCGTTCTTGACGCCGACATCTCCAGCTCACTCAAGACTGGAGCCTTCCGCAAGCAGCACCCCGGCCGCCACGTCAATTTCGGCGTGGCCGAGCAGGAGATGTTCCTGGCCGCGGCGGGGCTCGCTACCACGGGCCTGATCCCCTTGGCCTGCACCTACGCCACGTTCGCCACCCTCCGCGCGGCCGAGCAGGTGCGCAGCTTCATCGCCTACGGCAGGCTCAATGTCAAGATCATCGCCTCGCACGGCGGGCTGGAGGTGGGCTGGGACGGGCCCACCCACCAGGCCGGTGAAGATATCGCCATGATGCGGGCGATCCCCAACATGACCGTAGTCGTACCCGCCGATGCCACCGCTGTGCCGGCGCTGCTGCGACAGATCGTAACGATAGACGGTCCTGTCTACTTCCGCATGGGACGCAACCCCGTACCGGTTCTCTACGCTGATGACCAGCCTTTCACCCTGGGTCGGGCCATCACCGTTCACCAGGGCGGCGACGTCACCTTGATCGCCTGTGGACCAATGGTCACCATGGCCCTGGACGCCGCCGAGCTGCTGGCATCGGCGGGCATCCAGGCGCGTGTCCTGGACATGCACACGATCAAACCTCTTGACGGCGAAGCCGTTACCCAAGCCGCTGCCGATACCGGCGCCATCATCACCGTCGAAGACCACACCATTTTGGGTGGGCTGGGCGGCGCCGTTGCCGAGCACCTGGCCGAACACCACCCCACTCCCCTCGTCCGCGTCGGCATTCCCGACACTTTCTGCCGTTCCGGCGACCCCGCCGAACTCTTCCCCATGTACGGCATGGCTGTACCGGATATTGTGGCGGCAGCCAAGCGTGTTCTGGCAAGAAAAAACGTTCAAACGCTCGAACGTTCGAACGTTTGAACGTTTTCTCGCCTCTCGTTTCTCGTCTCTCCCGTGTCCATCGACCTCACCCACCGCACCGCCCTCGTCACCGGCGCCGCCCGCGGCATCGGGCTGGCCGTGGCGAACGCGCTGGCGGCGGGCGGCGCCAATGTAGCCATGATCGATGTCGATGCCACGGCTCTGCAGGTGGCGCTCGCTTCGCTTCCAAACACCGGCAAAGCGTCGGGGCGCCTGGCCGTGGCTGCCGACGTGACGCAAGCAGATGATGTCAACGCCGCCGTCGAGGCAACCGTCGCCGCCTTCGGAGGGCTGGACATTCTCGTCAACAACGCCGGCATTTGCCCTTTGACGCCTTTCGAGCAGATCGATGAGGCCGAGTGGGATCGGGTGCTTGCCGTCAACCTCAAAGGCGCGTTCCTGTGCTGCCAGGCCGCCCTGCCCCATCTGCGCCGCAGCGGCCACGGGCGAATCATCAACATCAGCTCGGTCAGCGGGCAAATGGGTGGCGTGCTGGTCGGCGCCCACTACGCCGCCTCCAAGGCTGCCCTGGTCGGCATGAGCAAGTCGCTGGCGAAGCTGCTGGCTCCCGACGGCGTCACCGTCAACTGCGTGGCTCCGGCCACGACCGATACCGAACTCACCTCCGCCTGGTCAGACCCCCTACGAGAGCAGGTGCGGGCGCAGATTCCGCTCGGCCGCTTTGCCGGACCGGACGAGGTCGCCGCCGCCGTCTGTTTCCTGGCCAGCGACGCCGCCGCATTCATCACCGGCGCCACGTTGGACGTAAACGGCGGCCTGTACATGCGATAACGAAGCAGATTCGCAATTCGCAATTCGCAATTCGCAATTCGCAATTCGTATTACGCATCACTCAGGACCCCCCCATGCCCCTTAATCGCACCCAACTCGCTTCCATGTACCACCGCATGTGGCTGATCCGCTTGTTCGATCAGGCAGCGCGTGACCTGTTCATGGCGAACATGCTGCGCGGCACCACCCACACGTACATTGGCCAGGAGGGGGTGGCGGTAGGCGCCTGCGCCGCCCTGCGTCGCCAGGACTACATCACCAGCACCCACCGCGGACACGGGCATTGTCTGGCCAAGGGCGGCGACCCCCGGCGCATGATGGCCGAGTTGCTGGGCCGCGTGGATGGGTACGGCAAGGGCAAGGGCGGATCCATGCACATCGCCGACCTCGATCTGGGCATTCTCGGCGCCAACGGCATCGTCGGCGGCGGCATGGCCCTGGCCACCGGCGCCGCCTACAGCGCCGACGTGCGCGGCTCTGACCAGGTAGTTGTCTGTTTCTTCGGCGACGGCGCCAGCAATCAGGGCATTCTGATGGAATCTGCGAACATGGCGGCGATCTGGAAGCTCCCCATCATCTACCTGTGTGAGGAGAACCAATACGCCGAGTTCAGCCCCAGCCGTCCCTTCATCGCCGTGGAACGGCTGGAACTCAAAGCGCAAGCATTCGGCATGCCCGGGGTCACCGTAGACGGCAACGACATCCTCGCCGTCTACGAAGCCGTTCATGAGGCAGTCACGCGGGCACGAACGGGCAAAGGTCCCACTTTCCTGGTCGCCCAGACCTATCGCATCGAAGGCCACACCGTCGGCGACCCCCTTACCTACCGGTCCAAGGAAGAAACGTCGCTGTGGAAGGCGCCTGACCGCGACCCCATCAGCCGTTTTGGGCGCCGCCTCGTCGACGACTTCGACTTTGGCGAAGCCGAGCTTGAGACCCTCCGGCAACGCGCCCGCCACGACATCGACGACGCCATCGTCTTTGCCAAGGCCAGCCCCGAGCCCGACCTCAGCAGTCTCTGGCAAGACGTCTACGCCTGATCCTACTCGACCACAGACCGTGGACGACCGACCGCCACCGGGCGATTCGTGAATCGCCCCTACCCGCCTCCCGCCTCTCCCATGACCGCAACCCGCCACCCCCAACCCGCCACCCGCATCCTCCAGTATCGCGAAGCCCTGAACGAAGCCCTACATGAAGAGATGGCCCGCGACCCCGCCGTCTGCATTCTGGGTGAGGATGTGGGCAGTTACGGCGGCGTGCTGCAGGTCACTCGCGGTCTGTACGAACGGTTCGGACCCAAGCGGGTGCGCGATACGCCCATCTCGGAGGCCGGATTCGTGGGTATCGGCGTCGGCGCCGCCATGACCGGCCTGCGACCCGTGGTCGAGGTGATGTACATCGACTTCAGCGCCCTGGTCATGGACCAAATCGTCAATCAGGCGGCCAAGGCCCGTTACATGTTCGGAGGCAAGGCCAGCGTCCCCCTGGTCATGCGCACGCAGGGCGGAGGCGGTCGCGGCAACGCCGCCCAGCACTCACAGAGCCTGGAGATGTGGTATGTGCACACGCCCGGCCTGATCGTGGTGCAGCCGTCCACGCCGTACGATGCCAAGGGTCTGTTGAAATCCGCCATTCGCAACGATAACCCGGTCATCTTCATCGAGCACAAGCTGCTCTACAACACAACCGGGCCGGTTCCCGAACAAGAATACCTGATCCCCCTCGGCGTGGCCGACGTCAAGCGGCCCGGTCAGGACGTGACCATCGTCGCCACCTCGCGGATGGTGCTCTTCGCGCTCGAAGCGGCGGATAAGTTGGCGGAAAAGGGCATCCAGGCCGAGGTCATCGACCCGCGCACCCTCAAGCCGCTTGACTTGGACACCATGTTGCGGTCAGTGGAGAAAACGGGCCGTCTGGTCGTGGTGAACGAAGGCCCGTTGACGGGCGGGTTCACGGCCGAGGTGGCGGCGCGCGTGCAGGGCGCCGCCTTCGACTGGCTGGACGCGCCGGTGATGCAGGTGGCGACGGAGGACGTTCCCCTCCCCTACAACGAGCTGCTGGAGTTGGAAGCCCTCCCCAGCGTGGATGACATTGTGCGTGCGGCGCTGGCCGCCCTGTACTGGGAGGGTTGAAATGCCGGTCGACGTCATCATGCCCAGACTTGGGTTGACAATGGAAGAAGGGACGGTGGCGGCCTGGCGGGTCAAGCCGGGCGAGATGGTGGTAACAGGGCAGGTTGTCCTGGAAGTTGAGACCGACAAGGTAGCCGTGGAGGTGGAAGCGCAGGCAGCCGGGGTGCTTGGCCCCGTGCTCGTGGGTGAAGGAGAACGTGTGGCCGTGGGGACATTGCTGGCGCGGCTCTATGCGACAGGCGAACAGATAGGACAAGAGGCAGAAATGGCTGGCGTCGTCAAGACGGCGCCTCCTCCTGAACGACCCGTCGAGCAACGAAACTGGAGCCAACAAACGTCGTCAACGACTAAAGTCGTTACTACGAAGCAGCTCATCTTCTCGTCACCACGCGCGCGCAAGCGTGCCCGGGAAATGAGCGTCGACTGGCGTCAGCTCGCGGGCAGCGGGCCGGCCGGGCGCGTGGTGGAACGAGATGTGCTGCGCCAGGCCGCCTTGCGGGCGGACGCCGTTCCCATGACGCCGTCATCGTCACCGCTGCCCTGGGTGCTGAGCGCCGAAGTCTCGCTGGCGACGCTGCTGGCTATCCACCCACGCCTGGCGACCTTTGTGGCCGAGGAGGGCCGAGACTACTCGGAGGGCCGAGAGTGCTCGGCGGGCATTCAGGTCGCCCTGGTGGACTGGCTTCTCCTCGTCACCGCCAGGGCGCTGGCCATACCGCTGGGAGTCGGCGTGATGCTGGTCGCACCGACAGGAGGCGCGCTCCACATCTGGGACACGGATGGTGACACCCCGCCCACGCTCCAGCAGATCGCTCGCGCGCGTCGGCGCCAGGCCGGACCCGTCGCACACTTGCCAGAGGCGGACCAAGTATACTTGGCGTGCATCCTTGTCGTCGACATGAGCCACCGGCGCGCAGCGAGTGTCCAGATCGCTCCCGCACCTCCACAGCTCGCGGTCGTCACGCTAGGGCAAGTGCTCGAAGAAAAGCAGAGCGCAACCTTGACCCTCACAGGTGACGGCCGCAGGCTGCCCTGGGCGCGCGCACTGGATTTGTTCGACCATTTGGTCGCACAGTTGGAAGATCCGCTCGAACTTCTGACCTGAGAGGCTTGGGGTCAGTGCGCGGGCATTTTGAGGATCATTTCTTTCGATTTCTTTCGTAACCTCTTGACATCGAAGCATTTCTTGGCTACAATGGCAACATCGCTTGCGATCAAGCAGTTCGCCAAAGATGTTGCCCGTGGCTGCACTCTGATGGGCAGAGCGTAGGGTCGCCAGCGTAGGGTTTTCAAATACGAGCAGTACGGTTACCGCCGCCGATCACGACGTGGAGGTCGTGTGCGTGTGGGTAAAGAACACCGTCTCGCCGAACGTAGACAAGCCATCTTGGCGACGATCGAAAGGGCAGGACAACTCTCTGTTGCCGAGCTCAGTGCACGTTTTGACGTCTCCCAGGTAACCGTCCGCCAGGACTTGCAGTCATTGAGCGAACAGGGACTGCTATTGCGCACGCGCGGCGGCGCTCTGGCAACCCATGTGCTGCCTGAGCTTTCGTTCGACGTGCGCCAGCAACAACATGCCGACAGAAAGGCCCGCATTGGCCGGGAAGCGGCGACGCTGTTACAGAACGAAGACACCGTGTTTATTGACGCCAGCACCACGGCGGCGGCCATCATTCCCTACCTGCGCGCCAGGCAGTTGACCCTCACTGTGCTCACAAACAGCCTCAAGGTAGCCATGGGCCTGATTGGCGCTCCTCGCGTCGACGTGATCATGCCGGCGGGACGTCTGCGCCGGGAATCGATCTCGCTGGTCAATCAATCCGGTAACGATCTTTTCAGTGAGGTCTACATTCGGGTCGGTTTCTTCGGAGCGCGGGGATTTACGCCGGAGCAAGGGCTGACCGAGATCAGCCTGGAAGAAGCCCAGATCAAACGCTCTGTCACTGCCCGTTGCCAGAAGGTGGTAGGCGTGATCGACGCCCGTAAGTGGGGTCAGGTCGCGAGCATGGCGTTCGCCAGTCTCGACGAAATCGACGCCATCATCACAGATGATGGCGCTCCGGATGCCCTGGTCGAAGAAGTCCGGCAGCACGGCATTGAGGTTCATATTGTCTGACGTACCATTTCAGATCAGGTGATTCTATGGCACTGACTACGAACAAGCCGCCGGTCATGGAGATGAAGAATCTCTCCAAGCGCTTTGATGCCACGCAAGCGCTTGATGACGTTTCGCTCGACATTTACCCAGGGGAAGTGCACGCCGTGGTGGGCGAGAATGGCGCCGGCAAGTCCACCCTTATCAAGATCATGACCGGCATCCACCCGCCCGACACGGGGGAGATTCTACTGGAAGGCAAGACTGTGCGCATCGGCAACGCTCAGGCAGCCCAGGCGTTGGGAATCGCCGCTATCTATCAGGAGCCGATGGTGTTCCCTGACCTTGATGTGGCCGAGAACATCTTCATCAGCCACCAAGACCGGGGCAGAGTCATGCACTGGAACAAGATGTATGAGGATGCCGAGGCCATTCTGGCGCAACTGGACGTAAAGCTTGACGTGCGCCAGCAGGCGCGTGGGCTGACGCTGGCAGCGCAGCAGGCGGTCGAAATTGCCAAGGCGATCTCGCTAAAAGTGAAGGTCCTGATCATGGACGAGCCCACCGCCTCGCTGTCGGCGCACGAGGTGGCCCGCTTGTTCAAGCTGGTGCAGTCGCTCAAGGGCCAGGGCGTAGCCGTCCTTTTCATCGGCCATCGCATGGAAGAGGTGCTCTCGATTGCCGACCGGGTCACGGTGCTGCGGGACGGCAAATACGTGTCCTCCCGGCTCCGGAACGAGGTCACCATCGACCAGGTCATTCGCGACATGGTGGGACGCACCATCGACGACTTCTTCGCCAAGACCACGGCTGAAAAGGGTGGTCTGGTGCTGTCGGTGCGCAATTTGAGCCGCGAAGGCGCGTTCCGGGATGTCAGCTTCGACTTGTTTCAGGGCGAGGTGCTCGGCTTCGCCGGTTTGGTTGGCGCCCGCCGCACCGATGTCGGTCTGGCGCTTTTCGGCGTCGAACCCGCCGAATCCGGGCAGGTAACCATCGATGGCGTCGCCGGGCTTAGGGAGGAGCGGATTCACACGTCTGAGCACGCCATGGAGGTCGGCATCGCCTATTTGAGCGAAGACCGTCGGAAGCTTGGTCTTACTATGCCGATGTCGATTGCTACCAACATCTCCCTGCCTACCCTGCGCCGCTATCTCTCACGCTTTGGCCTGGTAAATCGTAAGGCGGAAGCCGACGCCGCAGAAGGGTTCCGGCAGAGGCTGTCGATTCGTGCGGCTTCGGTCAAAGTTGAGGTGGGCAAGCTTTCGGGCGGCAACCAGCAGAAGGTGATGTTGAGCAAGTGGCTCAACGTCAACCCCAAAGTCCTGATTCTCGATGAGCCGACGCGGGGCATCGACGTGCGCGCCAAGGCTGAGGTCCATCATCTTATCAACGAGCTGGCGCAACGGGGGTTGGGCATCATCCTGATCTCGTCCGATTTGCCGGAGGTTCTGGCGATGAGCGATCGCATCCTGGTCATGCGCGAGGGGAGACAGATGGGCATTTTCAGCCGCGAAGAGGCCAGTCAGGAGAAGATCATGACGGCTGCCATGGGTCAGGACAACACCAATGGTGGAGAACCCCAATGAACGTACTGCGACGTTACTTCCGCTCTCCTGAGCAATTACGACTGGTTGTCTTGGTGCTGCTCATTCTGGCTGTGCTGGCCTTCTTCAGCACCCAGATTCCCAACCTGCTCAGCGCCAGAACGTTTAATCGCATCTCCGCCGAGCTGGTGGTCCTTACAGTAGTAGCCGTGGGCCAGACGCTGGTACTGTTGACCAAAAACGTGGACCTGTCGGTCAGCTCCATGGTCGGTTTTAGCGCCTATGTCGTCGGCACGGCGCTGACCCGCAACACCGCCATGTCCCCGATCGTGGCTGTGGTCATCGCCGTGGGCCTGGGCGCCTTGCTGGGGTCGATCAACGGTCTGATCGTGGCCTATGGCAGGGTGCCGGCCATTATCACCACCCTGGGAACGCTGGCGATCTACCGTACAGCCCTGGTCGAACTCTCCGGCGCCAAGAGCGTCATCACCAACTATCTGCCGCAATGGATCATCAGCCTCTCCGGCAAGAACATCCTGCAGATAGGTGACTTCAACATTCGCCTTCTCGTCGTTATTGCCCTGGCGGTGATCATCGTCTTCCAAGTCATCCTGAACTACATGCCCTTTGGACGGCGCCTGTATGCAATCGGGTCCAACACCGAGGCCGCCCGTATCGCCGGCTTTCCTGCCCAGCGCATCGTCTTTCTGGCCTTTTTGCTCTGCGGCGCCCTATCGGGTCTGGGCGGCTTCCTCTACCTGGCCCGCTACGCCAACATCACGGTGGTGGCGGCGCAAGGCATGGAGATCCAGGTGATCGCCGCGGCGGTGGTCGGCGGTGTGAGCATCAACGGCGGCGTCGGCACGGTGGTAGGCGCCACACTGGGCGCGATCCTCATCGAGCTGATCAAACTGAGCCTGATTCGCTGGCTGGCCATCAGTGAGTTCTGGATCGAGGCCATTCTCGGCGGTCTGATTCTCGCCACAGTCGCCATCGACTACGTGGTCCTCAACCGCCTGCGCAAGGCATGGGCGCGCAGCGAGTATCACATTTCCTCAGATTCCGGGCAGGTCGTTGTCAAGGAGGATGCGGGGCATGCATAGGCTGAACTTCCTGAAGCGTTGGGAGGGAATCCTCCTCCTGGTTCTCATCGCCGTTGTCGCCTACAACAGTCTGGCCCAACCCGAGTTTCTGACGGTCGGGAACTGGGTCAACCTGTTTCAGCTCTCGATCGAGAAAATCATTGTCGCCGTGGTGCTGACATTCATCATCATCAACGCCGAGATCGATCTGTCTGCAGCCTCGATGATGGGGTTGTCGGCCTGCACCTTCGGCTACCTCTGGCACAGCGGTGTGCCGGCGCCGGTGTGCCTCCTGGCCGGGTTTCTGGTCGGCGTGCTGGGAGGCATCTTCAACGGCTTCTGGGTGGCGCGCGTGGGCTTGCCGTCACTCGTGGTCACCCTGTCCATGTTGATCGGCTTCCGCGGCCTGGCCCGCGTCCTGCTCGAGAACAATTCCTACGGTGACTTTCCGGCGTGGATGGACCGACTTGGGCAGCAGCCTTTGGTCGGGCCCTTCACCCTGGCAATGATCCTGTTCTTTGTGTTCATGACCATCGGCATCGTCATCCTGCACTACTCCGGCTTCGGCCGCTTCGTGTACGTCATCGGCAACAGCAGCGACGTCGCCCGTTATGCGGGTGTAAAGGTGCGCCGCGTCAAATGGTCCCTGTTCGTTGCCTCCAGCACGGTGGCGGCGTTGGCGGGTCTGCTCTATGCCGCTCGCCTGGGAGCGGTGCGAGGCGACATGGCAGTTGGTTTCGAGCTCGACATCATTACCATGGTGCTGCTTGGCGGCGTCAGCATTTTCGGAGGGTCAGGATCGCTTTGGGGAGTGCTGCTTTCCATTCTGATCATCCTCAGCGTGCGCAACGGGATGGGTCTGGCCAACCTCTCCGGTCATGTGCAAACCGGCGTGGTCGGGGCGCTGCTCATCCTGTCGGTGCTTGTTCCCAATCTGATTCAGGCCGCACAGACCTTCACCCAACGTCGCCGCCTACAACGCGAGGCCACTGCAGCCGATGCCTGACCAAGGAGGTGCATTCCCAAACCCCACACACATGAATTGACAGTTACCGTTACCAAACCGTGTCTCACCTTACTTTCCTAAGGAGGAACAGATGAAGAAGTCTTTGATCGTGCTCGTGAACCTGCTAGTGGTGGCATTGCTGCTACTGGCTGCATGCGGTCGCGCCGCCACGCCTGCCCCAACAACAGCACCCACGGAGGCGCCCAAGCCCACCGTGGCCCCCACGGAGGCGCCCAAGCCCACCGCAGCGCCCGCTGCTGCCGGCGTGATCGAAGCCAAGCCCGGCCAGGCCGCGAAGATGGTGCTGCTGCCCAAGTTCCTGGGCATCCTCCCCTTCGACGAGGCCCACCAGGGCGCCCAAGAAGCCGCCAAAGAGCTTGGCAACCCTGAGAAGCTGGAGTTCCTCGGCCCCACGCCCGAAAACAGCGTTGCCGGCCAGATCGAGATCATGACCAACGCCACGACGCAAGGCGTCAACGCCGTCATGCTCTCCAACAACGCCGGCGACCAGATCGCACCCGCCGCCAAGGCCGCCCGCGACAAGGGCGTGACCGTCGTCACCTGGGACTCACCCATCCCCTCGGCTGAAGGCGAGCAGGTCTTCGTCGCCCAGGTCGATTTCAACGAGATGGGCAAGACCATGGCCGACATGGCCCTGAACATCCTTGGCGCTGACGGCGGCAAGTTCGGCGTGGTTTCGGCTTCTCCTGACGCTGCCAACCAGAACGCCTGGCTTGCGGCCATGAATGAGGCGCTCAAGGATTCCAAGTACTCCAAACTGGAGCTGGTTGACACCGTCTACGGCAACGACCAGTCCGAGGAGTCCTACAAGCAGGCCCTGGCCCTGGTTGACAAGTACCCCGACATGGAGCTGATCATGGCCCCGACCTCGGTCGGCATCGTCGCCGCCGCCAAGGCCATGCAGGATGAGGGTCTCTGCGACAAGGTCAAGGTCTCCGGTCTGGGTCTGCCCTC
>CAZHTZ010000068.1:0-3938 GCA_964535455.1 uncultured Caldilineales bacterium | reverse complement strand
TGCAGGATGAGGGTCTCTGCGACAAGGTCAAGGTCTCCGGTCTGGGTCTGCCCTCAGAGATGGCCTCCTACACCATGGCCGGCTGCGCCCCCGAGTTCGCCCTCTGGTCATTCGTCGACCTCGGTTACCTGACCTACTACGTCAGCTACCTGATCGGCACCGGCCAGCTCAAGGGCGAGGTCGGCGAGCGCTTCGAAGCCGGACGGATGGGCACCTACGCCATCGAGAAGGACCCGACTCGCGACGCCGGTCTGCGCGTGCTCATGGGCCCCTTCACGATCTACGACAAGACCAACGTCGAAGCCGCGTCCAAGTAAGCGCGATCTTCCCTCTCCCGGGGGTCTGTCCCTCACAGCACCCTCATCGCCATGACCTCCGGGAGAGGAGGTCCCCCTGATCACCACAAGAGGGCCGCAGTCCGAATGGGGCTGCGGCCTTCTTGCGGCAACCTACTTCGCTGGCGAACCCTCGCTTCGCCTCCCAGCAGGACGGATTCAAAGTCCCCTTCCCGACCCCCGGGCGGACGCCCAGCGACAAAACAGAGGCCACAATGAACACGCGTGAACGTTTTCTTGAGGTCATGCATTTCAATCCGAACGTACGTACCCTGAAGTGGGAATTCGGCTTCTGGGGCGAAAACATCAAACAGTGGTATCGAGAAGGGCTGCCCAAGAAGTATGGCACCAACCTCCCCACCCGCATGACGACGGTGGGCGCCTCCCTCTATACTGCCGCCTGGACGTATGAGTGGCGCCGGGAACGCACCTATCTCGAGAAATTCTATGGGGAGCGTGAACAGGCAATCGAGCTCCCCGACGGCATTGCCATCTGGGGAGGAGCGCTCTACTGGCCCAGTCAGGGGTTCCCGATCGCTCTGGACGTCATGGACTACTTCGGTTTCGACAAGAGCACGGCCATGGTGCCGGTAGAACAGCTCTTTCAGCCCTTCTTTGAGCCCCAGGTCCTGGCCGAAGATGAGCGCTACATGACCTACGTCGACGTCGACGGCGTCAAGCGCCAGTTCCACAAGGAAGAGCGCGTCATCCCCAGCGCCCTGGAATGGCCGATCAAAGACTGGGACACCTGGCTACAGATCAAGGAGGAACGCCTGCGCTTGGACAACATCCGCGCCCGTTTCCCGGCGAACTGGGGCTGGTGGGTGGAGGAATACAAGAACCGGGACTACCCCCTGGCCGTGGGCGGCTATCCCTGTGGCTTCTTTGGCACGCTCGTCCACCTCATCGGCTACCAAAACGTCTTCTACCTCTACTATGACCAGCCCGACCTGGTGAAGGACATCCTGGGCCACCTGACGACGCTCTGGATTTCCGTCTGGGAAGAGCTCATGGCCGGCGTCGATGTCGACTGTGCGCACATCTGGGAGGACATGTCCTCGACCATGGGCACGATGGTTTCGCCCGCCCACTTCGAGGAATTCATGGCCCCGTGCTACCGGCGGATCACGGACTTCCTTCGCAGCAAAGGCGTCGACATCGTGCTCGTGGATACGGATGGCAACATCGAAAAGCTCATTCCGCAATTCCTGGCAGTCGGCGTCACAGGCATGTATCCGATGGAAACCTCGGCCGGCATGGATGTCGTCAAGCTGCGCAAACAGTATCCGCGTTTCCAGATGATGGGAGGCGTGCCCAAATACGACATGGCCCTGGGTCCCAAGCGCATCGAAGAGTTCCTGGAGCCGGTGGCGGCGCTTCTCAAGTACGGAGGCTATGTGCCCTTTGGCGACCACTGCATCTCACCCGGCGTAAGCTGGGAGCAGTTCAAGTACTACCGGAATCGTCTCAACGAGATCATCGATGGCAGCGGCGTCCTCTGAGCGAACGCCCTGCACGCACACCACACACTGAAGGCCCAAGAGTACTTGGGGGTGGAGAATTCATGGCCGAATCCATCGTCGGTGTCAGCCGCGGCTTCTTCTATGACGTCCTGCTGCCGATCCTGCGTAAGGAGTTCCCGGTCGAAACCTCGCAGACTGCGTTCGGGGTGTTTGGCTACGGCTCCGAGGTTCTTGGTCTCGACGACGAGTATTCCAGTGACCACCATTGGGGCATTCGCATCAATGCCTTGATGCCGGATTACCTCATCCGCGGGCGCCTGGAACAGATCCAGTCCGTGATCGATGCCGATCTTCCCGACAGCTATCAAGGCCACTCGCTGCGGGAGGGACTGACAGGCGGCAGGGGCCTATCGCTGACCAGCCTCGAAGCCTACCTGGCGCGCACGATCGGCATAGCCAAGCCGCCCGAGACCGAGCTGGAATGGCTCAGCATCCCCGAAGAAGACATCGTCCATATCGTCAACGGCGAGATCTGGTTGGACGAGTCAGGCTGCTTCGCTGCCATCCGTCGCGCCTTTGCCTCCTATTATCCTGAGCCGGTGCGCCTGCGCCGGATTGCCCATTGGTGTCGTTACATGTCGGGCATGGGCGTCTACGCCTTGAAACGCGCCCTGCTGCGGCAAAACGACTACTACGCCACCATCACCTTTGCCCGGGCGCTGCGGCTCGGCGTGCAGATGGCCTTCATGCTCGACAAGGTATTTTGTCCTTATGACAAGTGGACCTATACCTTCCTTCCCAGGCTGCCGCGTCTGGGCCAGCCGGTGCAAGGGATCGTGGACGAGTCCACCAGGCTGTCGACGCCCTGGAGCGTTAAGCTCGACCTGCTGCACGAGCTGGCGGACTTACTCGACCGCGCCATGGTGGCTGACGGCATCATCCCGCCTCACCCTGCTTTCGGCATTTCCTCCACGTCTGGCTACCGATTGATGGAACATGCCTATGGGGAAATCCTGCGGCAACTGACCCCGGAACTCCGCAGCATCGTCCCCGTCTGGGACCAGGTGCACATGGAAGTCTTCCACAGCAACTACGTCGCCGGACTGGATATCAACACCTGGGATGGGCTGTTGAACCTCTATCCCCGTCCGTCGTGACCCTGCCCAGCGCTCCCGGAGAAGCCAAGTGAACTCGAAAGAACGCGTGCTCGCCACCTATCGCCGCCAGCCCACCGACCGCACCCCCATCGACTGCATGCTCTACCAGAAGCAGTTCCTGGAGATGCTGCAGGCCGAGTACGGCAGCCGCCAACAGTTCATGGACGAATTCGGCCTCGACCTGTTCATGGGCTTCGTGCCCTGGCCAAACCAAACCGGACGTCTGCTCGACGTCAGTGAGCTGGCAGACTTCAACCCGGGCGACCCTCGCGACCCCTTCTGGATTACCTACGATGCCTGGAACCCGGATTTCGCCGGGGTCAGCGTGGCACGGGCCGTCGAGGAACAGGGCAGCCAGCGGGCAGTCATCGCCCACATCTGGGGCATCGTCGAGGGCACCAGTCGCATCATCGGCATCGAGAATAGCTGGATGCACCTGGGCAAGAGCCCGGCGATTATGTCGAGCTGGTTCGACCGTTACGCCGATTGGCTCTGCGGCCTGGCGGACAACTGCATCGACGCCGGCGTCGACATCGTCACCCTCTCGGATGACTGGGGCAGCAACCAGAACATGCTCTTCTCCCCCCGGATGTGGCGGAAGATGATTGCACCCCACGCCGAGCGGGTCGTCAAGCATATCAAGAGCCGGGGCGTGCTGGTCAATCTTCACAGTGACGGTTACATCATGAACATCATGGACGATCTGGCTGCGATCGGCTATGACTCGATGCACCCGGTGCAGGAAAGCGCTGGTATGGACCCGGTCACCATCAAGCGCGACTACGGCGACAAGTTCGTCATTTACGGCTCGCTTGACGTGATCGATGGCCTGTACCGGCTGGATGGCGACGAGCTGGACGAGTACATCCGCGGCCGCTTCCCCACCTACGCCCCCGGCCGGGGCTTCCTGTTCCACCACGGTCCCTTCGTCCCACCTGGCAGCCCGCCTCCCCCGGCCACTCGCCGCCATACACCCACCCACC
>CAZHTZ010000067.1:6398-19149 GCA_964535455.1 uncultured Caldilineales bacterium | reverse complement strand
CGGCTGTCGCTGTAACGGTCGACGTCCGGGCTTGACTACTAAGCGCATGGCTTGCGTCACAAGCCGTGCGCCATTCACAACAAGCCAGCTCGAGAGGGAACTTCGGCGGGGTTCGGCACAGATGGGCTTGCAGCCTATGGCCCATCTTCTCTGGGTGATTCCACCCTCCTACTTTCCTCTGTCCTTGCTATTGGGAAGGAGTTGTATGGTTGTCGTGATTATGGTAGCTGCCACCGCGCTTGTCAAGTAGCTGGCAGTGGCGCTACGGCGCTGGCGAGCTCACCGGCGCCGTGAGGACGGTCCCGCTGGTGATGGGCACGGTGGGTACTGTGGGTACAGTGGGCACAGTGGGACGAGCGATGCCGAAGAGGTCGCCCGGCAGGATGAAGGCCTGGCCCCCAGCGCCGCTGACGACGAGAGGATACTGTCCTGACCATGCGTTGACGGCTTGCCAGTTGATGACATCATCCGTCAGGCTCTGTGCGATCAGCCGGTTGGCTTCGGCCTGGGAGCGGGCCTTGACCAGGGTTGCCTCCGCCTCGGCCTGAGCCTTGAGCTTGATGCTCTCCGCCTCACCCTGGGCCACACCAATGCGCTCCAGGCGCTGGCGCTCGGCCTCCCCCTCGGCTCCGGTGATGGCTCTCTGCTTCTCGAACTTGGCCTGCTCCGCCAGGTTTTGCTTGGTCGTGATGTTCTCTGCCTCGATCTGCTTCATCTCCACCGCATCCATGTAGGCTTCGGTGAACGTCACCTGTCGCAGCCCGAAGAAAACGAGCTCCAGCCCTTCCTGGTCGAAGTCGCGAGTCAGTTGTTCGGCGATGCGCTGCTGCGCTGCCTGGATATCGCCCGAGTAGAGCTGGCTGGCCGAAAAGTTGCGGAGCAGGGTGCGCACCCACACGCGGCTGTTCTGCTTGACGATCTTCTCGACCACCTCGCCCTCGGTCCCCAGGTTATTGACGATCCTGGCCGCCTCTTGCGGCCTGATGCGGAAGCGCACCGTAAAGCGCACCGTCACCTGCTGGCCGTCGCTGGTGGCCGTGTCCACCTCCACATCGCGATAATCGGCGTTGGATTGCTGCGGATCCTCACTGGTCTCGTACACGATCTCCTGCGTCCGGTAGACGATAGCCTGGTCGATGAACGGGAGTTTCCAGTTCAAGCCAGGCTCGAATATGGTCACGACCCGCCCCAGACGCTTGACCACGGCCACCGAGCCAGCCTGGACAATGGTCACACTGCCGAGCAGAACAAAGATGCCGAACACCAGCAGGAAGGCGATGATTCCGGGTACAATGCCCGTCCCCGGACTGGGCTTCCTCTGTCGCGAGCTCGCACCCACGACGAGCGCGGCGACGCCGATGCCTACCACAAACGCTAACAGCAGAGCTACTACGAGTGAACCCATGGACGTGGCTCCTTGAAATTGTCACTAGATCGAGCGCCTGACTGGCTCGAAGCCCGCCAGGAAAGGTTTTCAGAGCTAATTATGACAGAGTCGCTTGCCGCCAGCATGACCACAACCTGTCAGTTAGCTGACCAACGCCATTCTTGCTGACCGGCGTCAGGGAATGACCAACTGCTGACCCACCATCAGGAGCTTGGGGTCCCGCAGATTGTTAGCCTGCCTGATCTGCTGCGGCGTGACCCCATAGCGGGCGGCGATGGAGGTCAGTGTTTCTCCCTTTTGCACCACGTGCACGCGCCGGGCGCCTGCATTGGAATCAGTGCTGCCACCGCTCGGAATCGTCAGGCGTTGACCCACACGCACGAGGCTGGGATTGGTGATGTTGTTCGCATCTGCCAACTTGTCGAGGGGCACGCCGTAGCGTTGAGCGATGCTGTACAGCGTCTCGCCCGGCTTGACGACATGTTCGTACGCTTTTTGCGCCTGACCGCTTGCTTGTGTACTCGCCGGAGCAGGTGTTGCGGCCGCGACTCCCGCGGGCGTGGCTGCGGCCGGCCTGGCGCCTGGAGCCGGAATGTTCAGCACCTGTCCTTTGTGCAGTGTGTTGGGATTGGCGAGCTGATTCGCCGCGATCAAGTCCGTTACGCTCAAGCCAAAACGACGGGCAATGGCCGATAGCGTATCGCCCGCCTGGACCGTGTATTCGCCGCCCACCGCCGCGGCGCCGGCTTCGCTGCTTGCCGCCTCCGGCGTTCCTGCCGGCGTCACCGCCGCTGTGCCCGCCGAGACCTTCTGCGTAGGGACGGCCGTGCCGTTGGCTGTCAGCGTGGAAAGGGCGAGCCGGCCGCCAATGCCCGCAGCCGCGGGCGTCACGGTTGCGGTCGCCATCCGATTCGATGAGCCAGACGAATTCGGTGATGGCGTCATGGTCCCCGCGGCGGCCGGGACAAGGGTCCCGGGGCCAGGCGACGGTCGCTCGCGCGTGCAGGCGGTCAGCAGCATGCCGGCGAACAGCGCTGCCGCCAACCAGACATAAGTCCGCGGATGCAGGCTCACAGAGCGCTTCTTCATGGATTGGGACCTCCTCTTGTCATGCCGTATCGCCTATGTTGCCTTAGAGTCAACCCGCTACGTCTTGAGCCAGCTCGACCGGCAGATTGCGTGGCAGGCGCGGGAGATAGACGCCGAACGTCGTGCCCCGGCCCACCGTGCTTTGAACTTCGATGCGGCCGCCCTGCATGCGCACCACCTGCTGGCAGATGGCCAGACCCAGGCCAAAGCCCTGCGGACGTGTGGTGTAGAGCGGTTCGAAGATGAGTTCAATCTGGCTGGGCGGAATGCCAGGTCCTGTATCGCTGACGGTGAGTCGTACGCCTTCCGGAGCAGGGGCCAACGACACGGTGATGGTTCCGGCGGCGCCGACGGCTTCGACGGCATTGGCCAGGAGCTGATGCACCAGTTGGTGCATGTGATCGGGGTCGGCTTCGATGGGTGGGAGGATAGGGGGCTTGTCGAGGCGAACGTTGACTTCCGGTGATACGGTCAGGCTGGACAGTTCGCCAATCAGCAGGTCATCCATGTTGACGGTCTGTGGTCGCATGGGACCCAGACTGGCGAAGCGGTCCAATCCTTCGAGCATGTGGAGCGCCGAGTAGACGTAAGTGCGCACACCCGCCAGCGTATCAGGCTGGGCAAGCGTGGCTTGCGGCTGGGACAGCGTTGAGTCAATGGCCGAAAGGGGCGCCCGCAGGGACTTGGAGACCTGCCTGGCGATCTGGCCGACGGCGCTCAAGCGATCGAGCCGCCGGACATCACGCTGCACGTCGTAAAGCTCGTGTTTCTGCTGCTCGAGTTCCAGGGTGGTCTGGAAGAGCTGCACCTGGGTCTGGACCAGGTAGGTCTGGGTCTGAAACAGGTGCACGACGAGCGTCTCGGTCAGGGCGCTCAAGGCGATGAGGATCACGCTGACGGCGATGGCGAAGCTGGCGGCAATGTTCACCGGCACCGCCATGGGAGGATTCAAGCGCCCCAGCAGAAGGGCAGCGCTGTAAAGCCCGAACAATAGGAGGATGCTGACTGTCACCAGGCTGTTGAAACCGGGACGGGCGATGATGAGACCACCGGCCAGACCCAAAGGAATGAGCAGCAACCAGGAGGCCACGGTGACGCGGCCCAAACAGAAATCGATGGCCAGGATCAAAACCGCCGCATAGACAAGCTGCACGTAGGTAGTCACCGCCGGACGTCGCGGTACCAGCAGCCAGTACGCGGCCAGCCCAATCAGGTCGGCCAGCACCAGCCAGTAGAGCGGGAAACGGGTCTGTGCTGGCGGTTCGGCAAGCAGAACGACCAGGGCAATGGTATCCAGGGCCACACGCAGCAGGACGTAGGTCCTGGCCCGACCCAGGACGACGGCCTGCTCGTTCAGGGAACCCGGCATGACCTGCGACGTTGTCACGATGGCAATCTACCCCTTTGCAGCCTGGCGCAGCAGCGCATCGAAATCTGGCAGCGATACGCGTGCTGTAAGGTTGGCGCTCAGCGGTGTCACTGAGACGATGCGATCGACGGCAAAGGCGTGGATGTCCGAAGCGGGCTCCAGGCGCTCATGGTCAATGAATACGGCATAGTCCAGCGGCACTGGTTCGTCGAGCGAGCCTGTTCGGGTGGGGATCGACCGGTAATACACCTGGTTGCTCTGGCTGGTCAAGCGCCAGGGCGTTTGTGGCGTGCTCCCTTCAGGCACGTCGATTTTGAGCACGGCGACGTCAGTGGGCCAGGCGAACGGCGCCAGCGCCTGACGAGCAAACCACGCCAGCCAGTAGGCCGCACCCGACCAGTCAACATCCTCGCCGTGGTGCATGTGATAGTCCATGCTCGTTTCCAGCGACACCGCCAGCGAACGGATACCCATGTCGCCGCCTTGAAGCGCGGCGCCAACGGTTCCGGAGATCATCGTCTGGCTACCCAGGTTTTCGCCGTAGTTGATGCCGCTGACCACCAGATCCGGGAGGCGACCGGCCATGCGCGGTGCGACTTCTTCAACACCGTACAGGACGGTCTGGGCAGGTGTACCATCGAGATGAAAAGCGTCTACCTGGAGGCCGTTGTAGGCCAGGCGTAGGGAAAAAATGCGGCCGTCGAACCGCGCCGACAGACTGCGGGACATGCCCGATTGTTGGGTCGTGGGAGCGATAACGATCAGGTCGCCCAGGTCGTACAGGGCGGCAATGGCAGCATGCAAGCCCGGCGACTCGATGCCATCGTCGTTGGTGACCAGTATGAGAGGTCGCATTGGGGGAATGGAACAGCGGGGGAAGCGTGAACGTCCTGGCACAGAGACAAGAAGAACGGTTTACGTTGGTAAGACGTCACACAGAGTATAGCAGACGCCCCGATGGAGGGCGAGATTCCAGACCACGCCGGGTCGCGATGAGGCACAAAGAGCCGCCGGCGGCGCCCATGCAATCACCGCAACCCGCTTGCGGAAATCGCCGTATCTTGCAAAAATGATGTTGGCGCCCAGTGCGCCAGTGAGGAGAAAAGGACTAATGAAGTCGTCACGCTTGTGGTTGGCATTCCTGGCAGCCCTACTGGCCGGTCTGGCGATAACCGGAGCGGTGGCTGCTTATACGTTTGCCCGCGAAGTGGTGGTGGCGGACAGCGGTCAGGATGAGCGTCTCTCCGCTGTGACGAACAACTGCAACCGGGCCGAGTGGCTGGTGGTCTGGCAATGGGACACGGGGGGAGGCGACACTGACCTGTGGGGACGGCGAGCGCGCTCGATCCCAGGATTCGAGTGGCTAGGCGACGCCTTCCCCATTGCCGCCAGCACATCACCGGAGCGGGCGGCAAGGGTGGCTTATAACCCTCTTGACGACGACTTCCTGGTGGTCTATGAGCGCAAGCTGCTGAGCGACGACGTGGACGTTCTGGGACAGCGCCTGGCGGGTTGGCCAGGAGGGGGAGACAACGGGCCCGACCTGCGCGGCAGCCCCTTTGCCATCGGCGCCAGCGTCGGCCAGGAAACCACGCCGGCCGTGGCCTTCTTGCCCGCCACACAGCAGTTCCTGGTGACCTACGAGTTGAATGATGATATCCGCGGCCGGCGCGTGGCACGATATCACATGGGAACCAGCGGCGGCGAGACGCTGGGACCCGCCTTTATCGTGGCCGCCGATCCCTTCCGCGCCGAAGGAGCGCCAACCGTCATCGCCAGCGATCAGCAGGCCTACTTCCTGGTGGCCTATACCTACGAGTTCACGCAGAACGAATTCGATGTGCGCGGACAGCGCCTGAAAGGCTTTTCCGCGCCCGGCGCCGAGCTATTGGACACAGCTTTCGACATCGCCAACACGACCGATGACGAGACGCAACCTGACCTGGCGTACTCACAGAACTGGCATGCCCTGTTGGCCGTCTGGACTGCCACGGCAGCGGGCAACAGCGACGTGCAAGGCCTGTGGCTGGACGAGTACATCCAGAGCGGCGACCCGGCCATGGGTCCGGCGTTCGATGTTTCGGCAAATCCGATCGCCTACGAGATGGAACCGCAAGCAACCAGCGACCCGGTAACGGGCAACACCGCAGTGGTGATGATTGTCGAGCCTGTGCCCGGTGCAACTTCGCGTGTGGGCCTTGTCTGGCTCCAACCTGATCCGCTGGCACTGAACCACATCCTGACGCCGCGCTTCACTTTCCCGGAGCGGCCTTTCCCCGTCTCGACTCCCCGGCTGAGTCTCTGCCCCAACCGGCCGGGTCTGCTGATCGGCTACAGCGCCCGTTTTGGGGTTCCGCCTGGCTATGAGTATGACGCCCAGTTGTTGGCGGGAAGCCAGTGGGCGGTGCCGATGCCGCTTGTCCAGCGCTAACAGGCCGGATCGAGCATCCGAACGGTCTGGATTGTGCTACAATTCCGGTGTTTCAAGCTCTTGTGAAGATCGTCGCAGACCTCTCGTTTTCCTGAAGCTGTCACCGGCTACACTCACCCTTGTTCCACCATGAGCGCCAACAATCCGTTCGCCGGCAAACTCATCCTGGTCGTGGATGACGAGCCGCGCATGATCAAGTTCGTGCAGTTCAACCTGGAGCTGGACGGCTTCCGCGTCATCAGCGCCAGCAATGGGCTGGAAGCCGTGGACAAAGTCCGCACCCAGTTGCCTGACCTGGTGGTGATGGATGTGATGATGCCGCAGATGGACGGGTTCGAGGCTCTGCGCCAGCTCCGTGAGCTCTCGGAAGTGCCGGTGATCATGTTGACGGTGAAGGACGAAGAAGATGACAAGCACGTCGCCTTCGCCGCCGGAAGCGATGATTATGTCACCAAGCCCTTTAGCCCCCGCGAGCTGAGCGACCGCATCAAAGCTGTGCTCCGCCGCGCCAGCGGTCCTTCGGTGACGGACAGCGAGATCCTGGTCATCGACGATCACCTTAAGATCGATTTCGCCCGGCGCGAGGTGCTGGTGGATGGCGAGCGCGTGGGTCTGCGACCCACCGAGTGGCGCCTGCTCTACCACCTGGTCAAAAACCCCAACTGGGTGATGACCTCGGAAATGCTGCTGCAAAAGGTCTGGGGCTACGAGTACAAGGACGATGTCCAGCTCTTGCGCCTGTACGTGGCCTACCTGCGCGGAAAGATCGAGAAAGACACCAAGAATCCCCAGTACATCCTCACTGAACGCGGGGTGGGTTACCGCCTCAACATGCCCGAAGCGACCACCCACTGAGAGAAGACGCTCGTCTCGCCCAACTCAGGCAGGGAGCGTCTCCACCGGTTGCAGTTGTCCGGCGTGGACGTGCAGCTTGCGCGCCCCAGCCAGGAGCGAGGCGGTAAACGGCTGCCACTCCGTGGTCGTGACGACCGCCTGGGGCACCGAGGTCAGGGCATCGAGCAGCATGGCGCGGCGGTTGGCGTCCAGTTCCGACATGACGTCGTCGAGCAGGAGGAGGGGGGCCGAGCCGGTGACCTGGGTCATGATGCTAACCTCTGCCAGCTTGCTGGCCAGGGCCGCCGTGCGCTGCTGGCCGCGCGAGCCAAAGCTGCGCAGGTTGCGCTCGCCCAGATAGAATCCCAGGTCATCCCGATGCGGGCCAATCTGGGTGATCCCGGAAGTCAGGTCGCGCCGGCGGCCGGCGTGCAGATGGGCCAGGAAAGCGCTGTAGACGATCTCAGCCGTGAGCCCGTCATAACGCACTCCTTCTTCGCTGCCACTGCGGCCGGACGGTGGCTGATCGGGGTCAAAACTGGGAAGATAGCGCAGCCGCAAGCGTTCATAGCCGCCGCTGAGGTCGAGGTGGCGGAGGCTGGCTTCCTTCTCGAGTTCGATGATGAGCCATTGGCGGCGGGCGATGACCAGGCTGCCCGTTTCGGCCAGCTTCTCGTCCCAGAAGCGCAATTCAGCGTGGCTCTGTTGGCCAGGATGCAGCGCCCGCAGCAGGGCATTGCGCTGTTCCAAGGCCTTGTTGTACTGGCTGAGCGCCCGGCAGTAAGCGGGGTCGATCTGGCAAAGGGCGATGTCCAGATAGCGCCGCCGCTCGCCCGGCACACCTGCCACCAGGTCCACGTCTTCGGGTCGGAAAAGGACGGTCAACAGCATACCCACGAGGTCGATGGCCCGTTTGGGGACGTTGTTGATGCGCACCTGTTTGCGATAGCCGCCGTTGCCTGGCGCCGGCAGCAGTGTCACGTCGATACGTTCCAGGCGGTCGCCCCTCTTGATCTCCGCGGCCAGGCGCGTATAGGGATAGGGCTCTTTTTGCGCCAGCCAGTTCACCAGCTCGGTTTCATTGCTCGTCCGCGCGGACTTGCTCGTGGCCAAGTAGGCAATGGCTTCGAGCAGGTTGCTCTTCCCCTGCGCGTTTTCGCCCTGGACGATGCTCAGACCCGTAGAAAGGTTGAGTTCCAGGCGCGCATAGTTGCGGAAGTTGGTGAGCGAGAGACGTTGCAGCAGCATGGTCGCGGAGATTATAGCACGGCTGTTCGGTCATGGGGCGGTTCGCCAGCATCTGCTCCCGGCTTTGCACCGCACCTTGAAGTCTCGCATAATGGCCGGCATGATCAATATGCCCTCTTCCAACACGACCTTCGTTCTTGTTCGTCACGGCGAAACCGACGCCAATGCCTCCAGCACCTGGCAGGGCTCGTCCGACAGCCCCTTGAATGAGCGCGGCCGCCGCCAATCGCAGATGGTGGCAGAGCGCCTGGCAGCCGACGGCTATATCGGCAACGTCGTCTACGCCAGCCCTCTCAGCCGAGCCAGCGAGACCGCGGAGACCATCGCCAGACAAGTGGATGCTGGCGCCGTCCACCTGGAACCCGACCTGGCCGAGTTTCATCTGGGCGAATGGGAAGGCCTGAGCTACGACGATCTCCGTCTCGACAGGCGTCTTTGGGAGCGCATGGCCGAGGATCCGAACTTCACACCCCCGGGTGGGGAATCGGCGGCGCAGTTCGCCATCCGGCTGGTGCGCGTTTTCCAGGACATCGCCGGTCGTCATCCCGGAGAAACCGTGATCGTGGTCAGTCATGGCGGCGCCATTGCTACGGCCATCGCTATGTTGGTCGACCGTGACGGCAGTCGCTGGACGCAGTATCTCATGGCCAACTGCGGCCTCAGCGAGATGACCTGGAATCCTGCTCCGGTGCTTGTGCGTATGAACGACACTGCTCACCTCGACGCAGACGCCCGGCCCCGCAACTGGGGCGCCGAGTAGGCGCCAGTAGGGAACCGCCGCAACAGGGCCAAGCATGTTTCTGTTCCTCTCCAAACTGCTGCCGCTGCTGGTCTATCCCCTCAGTCTGGCCTGCCTTTTCTTGGGGTTGGCCCTGATCCTGCGGCGGCGACGTTGGGTCCTCGCCCTGCTGCTGGCGGCTCTGGTGCTGCTGTGGCTGGGTGGAAACCGCTGGGTGGCCTATTCTCTGGTGCGCTCGCTGGAGTGGCAATACCTGCCCCCTACGGGAGCGCCACAGGCCGATGCCATCGTCCTACTCGGGGGCGGCACGCGCAGCGGCGCTTACCCGCGGCCCTTGCACGAAGTCAGTGAAGGCGGCGACCGCCTGATCTACGCCGCCTGGCTCTATCGGGAAGGACGGGCGCCGCTGGTCGTCACCACGGGCGGCGGGCTGCCCTGGCGCGGCCCCATCGTACCGGAGGCCCACAGCATGCAGTCGCTTTTGATCTTTATGGGCGTACCGGCCGAGGCGATCGAGCAGGAGTCGCAAGCACAAAACACTTATGAGAATGCACTGTACACGCGTCAACTTCTGGAACCCCGCGGCATCCGCCGCATCCTCCTTGTCACCTCGGCGCTGCACATGCCGCGGTCGGTGCGCCTGTTCCAACGCCAGGGCTTCGACGTGATTCCGGCGCCTGCTGACTACCTGGTTTCGGCGGGTGACTGGGCCTCGCTGACCTATCCCGATCTGCGCAACCAGCTCATCCAGCTCTGGCCCGACGCCGAGTACCTGCTCTGGACCACCAATGCGCTCAAGGAGTATATCGGCATCCTTGTCTACAGCTTGCGGGGATGGATGTAAGATCATGCCTGAATGGACACTGCTCTCCTGGAACGTCAACGGCATCCGGGCGGTCTACCGCAAGGGCTTCCTCGACTGGTTGGCGGCGGCCAATCCCGATGTGCTCTGCCTGCAGGAGACCAAAGCCGAGGCCGACCAACTGCCGTGGGACCTGCGCCAGCCGGCAGGCTACCGTGCCTTCTGGCACGCTGCCGCCAGCAAACGCGGTTACAGTGGCACCGCGGTGCTCAGCAAAGCAGCGCCGTTGGAAGTCGAGTTCGGTTTGGGTGCGCCGGAGTTCGACCGGGAAGGACGCACCATCATTGCCCATTACCCCGACTTTACGCTGATCAACTGCTACTTTCCCAACGGCAGCCGCGACCACAGCCGCCTGCCGTTCAAGCTGGCGTTCTACGAAGCCTTCCTGGAGCGCTGCGAGCAACTGCGGGCCAGTGGCCGGGCCCTCGTCTTTTGCGGCGATGTGAACACCGCCCACCGGGAAATCGATCTCACGCACCCCAAGTCCAACCAGAACACCACGGGTTTCCTGCCGGTGGAACGGGCCTGGGTCGATGCGGTGGTCGAGCGTGGGTACATCGACACCTTCCGCCAGCACTATCCTGACCTGCGGGCGCAGTACACCTGGTGGTCGATGCCGACGGCCGCCCGCGAGCGCAACGTCGGCTGGCGCATCGACTACTTCTTTGC
The DNA here is from genome assembly GCA_964535455.1 of uncultured Caldilineales bacterium. Lineage (GTDB taxonomy): Bacteria > Chloroflexota > Anaerolineae > J102 > J102 > SSF26. The sequence goes on along the minus strand of CAZHTZ010000067.1, from coordinate 8,521 downwards.
TGCCCCCGAACTCATGCCGCGTGTCACCGCTGCCTTTATTCTACCGGAAGTGATGGGGAGCGACCACTGCCCCGTCGGCATCCGGCTGCTCACCGGCGGGCTGGCCGAGCCACCCTGAGCCGCAGGACTCCATAGAGCAACCAGCCCACCCCTTCCCGGCTCATGCTCTCCACCGCCGCCCAGGGCTTCCTGCAGCAGGTCAACCGCTCACTGGTGCTGGCGGGGCTGGTGGCGACGCTGGTCGGCCTGGCCATGGGCCTGTTCATCGCCCGCCAGTTGGCGGCGCCGCTCAATCACCTGGCGCTGGGTGCGCGGCGTATCTCGCAAGGCGATCTCAGCCAGCGCGTGCCGGAACAAGGAACTGATGAGGTGGTGGAAGTCGCCCACGCTTTCAACGACATGGCCGGCGAGCTGGAGCGGGCAGAGACGCTGCGCCGTAACCTGGTCGCCGACGTCGCCCACGAGTTGCGCACACCCCTCACCGTGATCCAGGGCAACCTGCAGGCCATCCTGGACGGCATTTACCCTCTGGAACGGGAGGAAATCGCCACCATTCATGCCGAGACGGTGGTGCTCAGCCGGCTCGTCGCCGATCTGCGCGACCTGGCGCAGGCCGAGGCGGGACAACTACGCCTGAACATGCAAGAGATGGAGGTCATGCCGCTTGTCGCCGGCGTCGTCGGTCTGTGCGAGGAACCGGCGCGAACGAAGGGCATCGACCTGCAAATGGAAGCGGTCGCCGGGCTTCCCGCCGTCCACGCCGACCCTGATCGTTTGCGCCAGGTGATCTACAACCTGGTGAGCAACGCTCTTCGGTACACCCCGGCGGGCGGGCGGGTGCGGGTGGCCGGCGACCTGACCCCTCTTGGGAGCCAGCCGCCAAGCGTCCGTATCACCGTCGCCGACACCGGACCGGGCATCCCCGCCGACCAGATACCGCACGTCTTTGACCGCTTCTGGCGGGCCGACCCGGCGCGCTCGCGCGAACAACACGGGGCCGGGCTGGGCCTGACCATCGCCAGACAACTGGTGGAAGCGCAGGGAGGACAGATCGGGGTCGACAGCACCGTGGGAGCAGGCAGCCGGTTCTGGTTCACCCTACCTGTCTCTAGATGATGCCCAGCTCCTTGCCGACCCTGGCAAAGGCCTCCAGAGCGCGGTCGAGCTGCTCATCGGTGTGGGTGGCCATGTAGCTGGTGCGCAGCAATTGGCGTCCGGCCGGTGTTCCCGGCGCCAGCACCACGTTCACGTAGACGCCGGCGTCGATCAGCCGCCACCAGGCCATGACGGTGCGCATGTCATCGCCGATGATAATGGGCACCACAGGCGTGCAGGAATTGCCGATATCAAAACCCAGGTTGCGCAGCTCCGTGCGCATCCTGGCGGCGTTCTGGAGGACGCGCACGACCAGCTCCGGCTCCTCGCGCATCACCTTGAGGGCCGCCATGGCGGCAGCAGCGTTGGATGCGGGAATGCTGGCGCTGAACAGAAAAGAACGGGCGTGGTGCTGGATGTAGTGGATGACCGGTTCATCGCCGGCGATGAATCCGCCCAACGATGCAAAGGACTTGCTGAAGGTGGACATGATCAGGTCTACCTGGTCGGTCACGCCGAAGAGGGCCGACGTGCCCCGGCCGCCGCCCAACACCCCCATGGCATGGGCATCGTCCACCATCAAGCGGGCGCCATACTTCTTACAGATGGGGATGATGTCGGGCAGGGGAGCAATGTCTCCTTCCATGCTGTAGAGGCCGTCCACGACGACCAACTTGCCCCGTTCCGGCGCCAGACCGGCCAGCATGCGCTGCAGGTCCTCAGGGTCGTTGTGACGGAAGCGCCTGATCTTGCCCGTCGAGAGGAGGGCGCCATCGACGATGCTGGCATGGTCGTCCTTGTCGAGGATGACGTAGTCGGCGTGTCCGACCAGGGCGCTGATGACACCCAGGTTCACCTGCATGCCGGTGGAGAAGACCAGCGCCGCCTCTTTCCCCACCCACTCGGCCAGCTGCCGCTCCAGTTCCAGGTGCAGCTCCAGGTTGCCGTTGAGGAAGCGCGAGCCGGTGCAACTGGTGCCATACTCGTGGATAGCGGCGATGGCCGCCTCACGCACCTTGGGATGGGTC
>CAZHTZ010000067.1:0-6388 GCA_964535455.1 uncultured Caldilineales bacterium | reverse complement strand
GCCTGCTTGGCAATTGTAAAATGCTGGGTTTTCTCGAACAGGTCGGCGTACGGCACGGCCTGGGGCTCCAGGGTCTGGGTCGGTTCAAGCGAGGTGGTTGCCATTTGTTAAGTCCAGGGAATGAGAAATGGGATTGTAGGGGCGATTCATGAATCGCCCCTACCGGTTGATCACCAGGTTTCGCCGGTTTCGCGGCGAGCGCGGGCGTAGAGATGCTCCAACACTTTGCGGGTCAGACCGGGAGCGTGCTGGGAGAGAGGCCGGAGCCAGCGGGCGTCGCCGGCCATGATCTCAAAGTCGCCAGCCAGCAGGCCGGCCACGAACACCTCGGCCACCTTTTCAGGCGACATGAGGGTGATGAAGCGGTCCGCCATATAGGCCAGGGAAGCCGGTTTGGTTTGGTTCTCGGTGGCAAAACCTGGGGTGTCGGTGTCGGGAGGATAGAGGATGGAAACGCGGATGCCGCGCGGCTTGAGCTCGTTGCGTAGCGTCTCGCTCAAGCCGATGATGGCGTACTTGGTAGGGACATAGGTGGCATAGCCGGCGGCGGCGACGTTGATCACCGGGGAGGCGACGTTGGCGATGTGGCCGCGGCCCTGGGCCAGGAAGTGGGGGAGGAGTGACAGGATGGGGACGAGCTGGCCGTAGTAGTTGACGTCCATGTTGCGGCGAAAGTCGGCCAGCGTCAGGCGGTCGAGGTACTGCGGGTAGGCGTAGCCGACGATGTTGAGCAGGTAGTAGGGAACGCCGCGCTGGGCGACAAAGGCATCCAACTGCGGCTGCAAGCGCTCCATGTCAGTCGCATCGCAGGCGATGGTGTCCACGAATTGTCCTTCGTGGTGGCAAAGCGCGGCCATCGAACCGGCTGCTCGCTGCAGGGCCTCCGGTTCGCGGGCAATCAGGCAGACACTGCCGCCGAGGCGCAAGAACTCCTCTGCCGTCGCTTTGCCGATCCCCTGTGAACCACCGCAGACGACGGCGACCTGCCCCCGCAGGGGCTGTTTGGCGACCAGTTGTGAACTTGCCATGATCCTCCGAACCGCAGGCGTGAGGCACGCCGGAATTGGGGTAGGATCATAGCGGATTCAGGCGTGTGGATCAAATTGCGTGCAATGACGTGCGGGCTTATTGCTCTTGCGCTTTCAGCCCCACCATCTCCCATCCCGAGCCCTGGCGATGCACCTCGAAACGCGGCGATCTGCGGACATCGTCCACGGTCAGGGTAACGCGGAAGGGAAACAGCTCTGGCAGACGCGCCAGGTCGGCAAACGGGAGCTCGTGCGCAGCGTGGGCAGTGAGAGCGGCGGCAACCATCCAGGCTTCCAACGCCGGTTCGGAGGCTGCCAGCTCCTTGCGCTGTGGCACGTACACATGCTCCTGGACACGATGGGATAGAACCCCCCAGTCCACCAATGATGCCAGCACGCGCTCGGCGGAGCGTTCCAGCGCCCCCAAATGACCACGTTCAGCAAGCAGACGCTCCTTGATGCTGCGCCGCGTCAAGGTCGTTTCCAAACGGCTGACCTGGCCGATGGCGACCACGCTGTCGCGAAAGAACGGATAGCAAAGCAGGGCCAGCCCATAATGCAGCCACAGGCGATCAGAGAGAACGGCCGTGGTCGCAAAGGTCTGCAAGGCCGTATCGAAGAGATCGGGGAACCGCTCCCGGCTCCGCAGCCAGAGCACGAGCAGAATGTCGATGGTCTTGCGGCGCGCCTCAGCGCCCGCCACCTGCTCCGCCACGATTGGGTCCAGACGCGCCCGCAGCAGCTTGGGGTCGTCCGTCTCCAGGCGGAAGGCGGCAGCGGCGTCCAGCCAACTCGACCGGATCGTGCGGTCGAAACCGATGCCCTTGTTCATGGCGCGCCCTCAGAGGTGATCGTCACCAGAGGAACGACCATCTCCTCGATGGTCATGCCGCCGTGACTGACGACGCGCTGCCCCGGCGATGCGAACGCCTGCCGGCCCAACGGCAGCAGTACCCAGCGGTCGGCCGGAAGCAGTCCGTCATCGTGCCAGAGCACGGTGCTGGGGTATTGGCGCTGCACTTCGGCGGCGAAGTGCTCGTTGTCGTACACACGCGCCCGCTTGCTGCGCGTCTCCACCATGACGCCCTCCTGGGGCTGCCCGCCGCCTGTCGCAGCAACGTGGCCGTGGTCACTGGTCAGATAGACGGTGTAGTCTGCCGCCAGCAGCCGCTCGATCACCCCCTCAAGCCAGAACGACCCGGCCTGCAGCCACACCCGCAGTGAAGCGAGCAGGTCGGCGGCGCCATGGGTGCTGCCGTGGATCATGGCGTCGACCACCGGGCTGACCAGGCACAGCGCCCGCACATGCCGGTTGTCGAGGATGTCAGGGTAAGGCGCTCCCGCGCGATCGGGCAGGTGCTGGAAGGCGATGGCGCCGGCCGCATAGCCGCAACTGCGCCAGAAGCCGGTCCAGAGCTCGGCCTCGCGGCGATTGTGGGTCAGGCTGGCGCCAAAATCGGCCGGACGCCGGCCAGCGACGAGAGCCTGGCGGGAGACAGCGGTCAGGCTCGGAACCTGCGCCAGCAGAAGGCATTCGTTCATCCTCCAGTCAGGATGCCGCGCCTGCCAGATAGCGCCGATGAGCATCCAATCGGCCAGGGCCAGGCCATCCAGCACCACAAGCGCCACCCGGCCATCGGGAGTGCAGCAGTGGGCCAGGAAGGAAGGCACATGGAAAAGATGGTGGGGCTGGGGCAGGGTGCGCAGCGCCAGCGGAGCGTAGCCATCCCGGATCCAGGCGAGGAAACGCCGGTCGAGGTCCGCCTCCACAGCCTCGTAGCCGGCCAGCACCTCGGTGGGCAGTGACAGTTCGGCGTCGAAACGCCAGAGCAAAAGTTGCGCCCAGCGCCAGGCGACGCCTTGCCACTGCTCCCATCGCATCGCGCCGGACTGCAACTGCTCGGCCAGGCCGGCCAGCCCTTCTTCCACCTGCCGTCGCCGCACACCGGCGCTGTCGACCGCCACGGCGGCCAAAATCCAGAAGGGCAACGGCTCGGACGCGGGTACCGTCCTCGGAACCAGCGTGCCGGAACGGATCAGCCGGGGCACGGCATCCTGCAGCTCGGCGTCGGCGGCGAAGGCAAGCGGGTGTGGGACGTCGCCAACCCTGTACGCGACCCTGACCTCAGCGAAGGTCTGGTCGAGGTAACCCTCCCAGCCCGCGCGTACGAAGTCACGAAAGGCTGCGGGGCCGGCCAGCATGTCCGCCAGCGGCCAAGCGGCGAAGGTCTGAGAGTACTCAGTAGCAGGAACCTGACTGAGACGGATGACGAGGTGCTCTGCCAGCGCCGCGGGCATGGGGTCATTCTGGACGTGGTAGGCATCCAACCACAGAAGCAGCGCCGCCGGCCGCATGAGTGCGGATGATTCGGCGGCAAAGACCTTGGCAAGCAAGAAATCCCTGGTCTGCCCGGCTCCGAGGGGTTGGGCGGGCGCGCTCCCGGCGGCGAAGACATCGCGCAGCCGCGCCCGTTGGCCGGGGCTGAGTGTGCGCAGGGTGGGATAGTCCAGATTGGGGAAAAGATCATGCAAGGCCAGGTGGACGTGGTGGCCCTGCTGCCAGAGGTCGTAGGGTAGTTCGTCCAGCGGCCCGGTCGCAATCAGGACCAACGGCGCCGTGGTCGATAGGGGAAGCGCTTCCTGATAGCGGGCGCGCAATGCTATGGCGTCGGTCTCTGAGATGAGGCGACGCCCCTCAGCCAGCAACTCGCCCAGCGCCGCCTCGTCGGCCAGCAACCCGTCGGGGTCATGGATGAGGACAAAGGGATGATTCAGTCCGGCCTCATCCAGCAAGGGCAGCTCGATCATGAACGAAGTGATGAATGACGAGGTATCGCCGGCCTGAGTAACAGGAACATCACCCATTCAAACGCTCGGCCATGACGCCGACCTGCGACTGCCGCACCGCCCAGACCACGACGACGCCAAGGCCGGCGCCAACAAGAAAAGCAGCGATGATAGAAAGATAATTCACGTATTGGCTCCGGATACGATGGGGGTGCGTTTCAAGAAATGTGTCGGTTGAAACCCGACACCTGGCATACAAAACCCGCTCAAGCGGGTTAGGACAGCGACGCAACCGGGCTTCAGCCGGTTTTCCATGCCAGCAGGTGGGTTTCAACCACCTGTCGGCGACCGCCAATGCAGTTTTCAAACAGTCCCTGAGAAACAGCGGGCGTTGGAGCTGGCGGCCAGTGAAGGGTCTCACGCGGGCGATGCGGCTGCTCGCCAGACGTGAATGACACTTCGGGCTGGGGCTGCGCCCTTGCACGCTACCTCAGGCGCAGACTCGCATTGTCGAAATACATCAACAGCTCGGCATCCTCGTGCAGGACCTGCTCGGGCAGGCGGCCGGCCACATCCAGGATGGCAGCGTAGTCGCGCTGCCGCCAGCAGGAGGCAAAGCCGGCGCGCACGGCCTCGGTGCGGAACTGTTTGAGCCGGCCCTTGCCCTGGCGGTACGGCTCGAACTCGCGCAGCAGCGCCTTGCGCCGCACCGCCTCCAGGTCGGCGGCCTTGTTGGGGTCGGGCGCACACCAGCGGCCGTAGGCGTCCTGCAGGAAGCTCTGCTCCAGCAGCAGGTCCAGTTCGGGCAGGGCCTCGTGTTTAGCCTGGTGAAGCTGGCACAGAAAGGCCGGCTGCAGGTCCTGGTAGGTCTGCGGGCGACCACCCAGGCCGGGGTCAAGCTGCTGCCGCAGCCATTGCAGGGCGCTTTTCTCGTCGCTGACGAACAGGGTGAGCTGTTCTACGCGATCGGCCAGCAGCCGCGCCCGGTCGTAGGCCGGAACCTGGTCGGGCAGGAAGAACATGCCGTCACGCTCCACGAAGCGCTGGCGCAGCCCGGCGTAGAACTCAGCGGCAGAGAGGGGCACGTTGGCCCCGCGTTGGATGTGAAAGGCAACCATGCGGTCGAAGAGCAGATAGTCGCGGCGTTCGGCCACCGTCTCCAACACGCCGTTGGCCTCCACGACGGTGGGCAAGCGGCCAAGATGCTGGCGGACGAAATCCCACACCCCTTCCGGCGTGCCCGCCTCCACGCGGAAGCGCTCCTCCTGCCCGTCATTTGGTTTATAGGCGGAGATGACAAGATCCTGCTTGACCAGCTTCTGGATCGACTGCTTGTAGGTCTCCTGCTGTTTGTCCAGGGTACGCACATCGGCCACCACAAAGCCAGCGCGCTGCATGGCTTCTTGAATCGCATTCCAGACCCGATTTTGGGAGTTGTGAAATTCCACGGTAAGCCAACGACCGGACTTCATGACTCGATATACTTCTTGAAACGCCTGCGCCATCAGTGTCTGATAGTCAAATAAACTGCGCTGGCGCCCCTTGTCCATGACCGCTTCCGGGTCGCGCTGCGTAGTTATTCCAAGCCATGACTCCCAGAAGAAGTTCAGCTCAGAATAATGTAAGTTGTTGCCGAAGGGAGGATCGAGTAACACATAATCGAAGGTTTCATCAGGGACCCGAACTGCTTGGGTGATAGACTGGCAGGATAGAGAAACCAAGCCTTGCCGTCCGGGCGCAGGCCATCGACTTAACCTTCGAAGTCTATTGGACAATGCGTACGGAGGTGAGAGTTCCGAAATAAGTGAACCAACGAACAACGTGCCACTCATTATCTGGTTCACCTGCGAAAAAGCGTTTTCTCTATATCTGTTCATCTTCGTCAGGCTGGTGCAAACACCCTGAACGAAAAACCTCACAAACGCACGCGTTGCCAATGGACTTTGCCCGATTGCGTCCCACATACTCGCATATGAGATCAAGGCCCGGCGGAAGTAGAAATGGTGAAGGTGTGTGATGCCTTTGAGGTGATTGCCGTCTTTGATGCTGCGCTCACCCTCGAGCATCCCAGGCGCTGGATACCAATGAGAAATGGGTGCCGAAGCGATCTTGTCCAGCAATGCCAGGTCCAGGTGGTCAGGTGACTTTTCGTGCCGATGATTCCCAACCTGATAGCTGATGAGCACCGGCGCATAGCGCACCAGTTTGTGCACACGATGGAGGGCCTCGTCGTGATACGCTTCCCAAGAACGGTCGAGGGCTTTCTTTGTCAGACCAGCACGACATTCCGGACAGTCAAATTCCTCCTTGACTTCGAACGACTGCTTGTCCATTGCCACGTCGTAATATACGATCTCGGCACCACAGTGGGGGCAGGCGAACACCTCGCTCCATACTGTGTAGTTGATGCGGCCCTGCACCCGCTGTGGGTGGTCGCAGTGCGGGTGCCAGGTCTCATACATCCAGCCGCACTCCGCCTCCACCTCCCGCAGGATGCGCCGCGCCTCGCGCTCAAAGGCGGCGGCGTCCACGGGCGTGTTGTAGTTGTAGGCGATGAAGGTGGCGGCGGGGGG
>CAZHTZ010000066.1:4539-19204 GCA_964535455.1 uncultured Caldilineales bacterium | reverse complement strand
CACTCGAACAGTATCTGTTTCAATGCCCTGTCGGGCATTCGGTGATTTGGACTCACGGACGGGATTCTGTGCGTGAACGGTAAGACAGGCGTTTCAATGCCCTGTCGGGCATTCGGTGATTTGGACACTTATATGCTTGGTGTCTTCGCCTTCGGCTTCTGGGTTTCAATGCCCTGTCGGGCATTCGGTGATTTGGACTTGGTGGTGGTATTATAATCGTGCGCCTAAGCATGTGAAGTTTCAATGCCCTGTCGGGCATTCGGTGATTTGGACCGTCATCTTTGCAATTACCTTGGGACCGGGAAGCATCCGTTTCAATGCCCTGTCGGGCATTCGGTGATTTGGACTCCTGTCGCCCTGCTGGGCGGAGTCCCCACTTGGTTGCTCAGAATGCTAACACGAACCCTCTGATCACACCACCTGGCGTCCCCAAACGGTGACGCCACCCGGCCTCTGCCCCCACCCCCACTCCACCACCCGCCAGACTGCGCACCCCCCGGCCCGATGGCAGCGCCGGCGCCGCGAGATGGGGAGGGGGTGCGCAAACGCGCGCCGCCCTTTACAATCGCCCGTTTTGTCGTCTTCATACGATACGTACTCCCGGCGGCGGCGTCACCACCGCCTTGCCCACGGTCTGGACGCGTCCACGGCAGCCGCCGCACAATGCGTACACGCGCAGGCTGTCTTCCTCGGCGTTGAGCACCTTGCCCAGGCGCTTGACCAGCTTGTCCAACTCCGGCGGCGTCAGGTAGACCTCGAATACGCTGTACTGCACGCGGTCGCCGACGCGCTCCAGCATTTTCGCCACCTTGAGGCGGCGTTTGTCGTCGACGACATCATACGCCAGGACGTAGAAATTCGGTTCGGCCATGAGTTACGCGTTGCAGGTTGCAGGTTGCACGTTGCAGGTGGCGGTGGTTATCTGAAGCCCATACTCTGGTAGCCCGGGCGGTCCTTGACGACCCGGTCGGCGATCTGCCGCGCCTGCTCGACGATGCACTGGCGTAGGGGCAGCTTGACCTCGCGCAGGGGGTGCGTGAAGGTCTGGACCATGCGCTGTTCGTAGGCGGCCAGATAACGTCGTTTGCCTTCGTCGCTGAGGACCACCGGACGTTCCGGTGGGCCGGGCGTGAAGTCGGCCGGGGTGACCTGGCCGCCGTGGCAGGCCCACAGCACGATTCCATCCACTACCGGCCGGAATTCCTCCATCAGGTCCAGGGCAGCCGAGGGACGGTTGTAGGCGTACTCATGGAGGAAACCGGCGTAGGGGTCCAGCCCGGAGGTCTGCACGGCGCCCACGGCGGTGTGGGCCAGGAGCGTATAGCCTAGCGACAGCAGCACGTTGATCGGGTCGGGCGGCGGGCGGCGCTCACGACGCTCGAACCGCCATTCCGGCCCAAACAGCCGGCGGTAGCCGCTGAAATAGGCGGCGGTGGCAGCGCCCTCGTGACCGCGCAGCGCCGCCAGCGTGGTGCGCCGGCCTACGCCCTCCAACGCTTCGCCCAGGCGGCCGATGGCGTTGACTATGACGCCATCATTGCGGTCGCGATTGTGGCGCTGCAATAGCACGCGCTGGTGCACGAGCTTGGCCCGCACCAGCTCCTGGGCCGTGGTCAGGGCGTAGGCCGGCTGGTCAAGACGGCGATACTGCGCCCGCCGCACGGGGACATGCGGCGTCACCGTCCCCACAAGCCGGCCCTGAAAGTCGCCGTCCTCGCTCAGGAAAACGACGGGGATGCTTTCTCGCAGCAGGGTCTTGATGGCGGGCGTGGTCAGGCCCACATTGCCGAAAAGGACCACCTCCGACACCTGACCCAGGGGGGTGCGCACCAGGGTCTGCCCGTTGGCTTCTACCTGCAAGCGCCCACCCTCGAGGTTGATCTTGGCACCTTGTTGAACGATGTATAAAGGATACATGACTATCGATTGTTAAGGAACAAGGGTGGCCTGAGACTTGGACGGCCGACGGTCAGTCGTCCTCCAACAGGCGGCATTGGCCGAGGCCAGCGGTGGTGCCGGCGCCCACGCCGCCGAAGCGGGCGAAGGCGGCCAGCGCCTGCATGACGCCCATCCAGTAACGGTCGTAGTTCAGGCTGGTGAAGGTTATCTGGCCGATGGCGCCAACACGCAGCCCACCTTCCTTCATGGGTACGGGCCGCGTGGCCAGCCGGTACTGCGCCACGGCCAGGCATTCGTCGGCGTAGCGCTGCGCCTCCGGCGGGAAGGCCACGCCGGCGAAGCTGTTCCAGCGTTGCAACAGGCTGCCTGCGACCAGACCGGGCAGCGGGATGGGCACGTGGCGGCCGGCGGACTTGAAGGTGGTGGGACTGGTCAGCTGCAGGGTCAGCCGCCGCGGGGGCGTCTCTTGCATCAGGCCGCTTGCCGCCAGGGCCGCATAGGTGGTCCGCCCCGACCACACATCCTCCTCTGCGGTCGCCGCGCTCACGGCAAAGCGGTGGCCGTCCAGCTCCACCTCTGCCCCCGCTGCCAGGCTCCCGCCGGTCGCCGCCCGCGCCAGCGCGGCTGCCACATCGGCCTGCAGCCCCGTGAGTCGCAGCGTATACACCTCCTCGCGGTCCGGGAGCCGGTCGCGAAAACGACCCATCAGCGTCGACGCCGTAAAGGGGCGGGGACCATCCCCTTCGTGCAGCGTCGTGGCCATGCTTGCATCCTCGTCTGCCATCGCCCGCAGCAGCAGGGCGTGCGCCGCCCTGCCCCACCACAGCGGCCGCGTGGCGGGGGTGGCTGTAGCCAACCAGCGTAAATGCAGGACAACCGAGATCAGGTCCATCGTCCACCGTTCTCCCTCACATTCTCCTCCTCCGCGCCGCCTCGCGCACAGCCTGCAGGTCCAGTATCTCCGCCACCTCATACTGCCGCGGCATCGACCCCGCCAGCGGTCGCGTGCGCACCACCGGTGGGAAGTAACCCATGAGGCCGTGCAGCTCGGCCAGGACCAGGGTGGCGATGAAGTTGAGCGAGGGCAGCATCACCAGGATCGGCTCAGATTGCCACTCGGCCGGGGTCAGCGGCGCCTGCGCCATCAGGTTCGCTAGTTGGGCGACGAACGACTGCTGCTCATCGAACTGGGTGGGCAGGTCGATGACGCGGGCGATGGGCTGCCGGGTGAGCGTCTCGATCTGGTCCTGCTGGCCGGGGGTGAGGGGGTGGGAGAAGTTGAGGAGGAGCATGGGGGAAAGGCGAATTGGGAATTGGGAATTGCGAATTGGGAATTGCGAATTGGCGAAGAGGGTGGGGAGATGGGCTAGAGGCTTAGGGGGAGAGCAGGGACTGCAAATAGGCGACAAAACGATCGGGAGTGGTCATTTCCACGTTTTAGACGGCGCCCAGGATCAGAAGGTCATTGTCGACGGTGACCAGGTGCGAGACGCCTGCCACCAGGGCACAGAACACGAAGTTGTTGTCCTTGCGGTCTCGGGTAAACGGGGGCGGGTCGCCGAGGGCAGGCAGCACTTCTGCCTTTTGGCGGATGACTTCGACGAGATCGGCGGCTTCGTCAGGCCGGACAAATGCGAGCATGGAAGGGCGGGCCAGCACCGCCACAAGCTCGGCCATCAACTCCGGTGACGTTACCATCAGCACGTCGCCGCCTATCCAGTGCACTTCTATCAGGGCGCGGATGGCGGCGCTGGGACGGATGAGGTAGCGAACGAGCACGCTGGTGTCGAACACCGCCCTGATGGTCATGGCACCGCGTTTTCGCCGTGAACCTCGCTGCGCGAACGCTCAATCAGATCGGCGATCTCGGCATCGGTCAGGGCCGCAGCCCGCGCAGAAGCAGCCAGTGAGGCCCGGTGCAGGCGGGCAGCCAGCAGCTCACGCTCGGCGTCGAGCAGCCGTTGGTAACGACCGAACTCGACAATGACCACACGCGGCTGGCCGTAGCGCTCGACCACGACGTCTTCCTCCATCAAGGCGCGGTCCATGACCAGGCCGAAATTCTGCTGAACCTGGGTTGAGGGGAGATGAACGGACATAGTGGCCTCCTGGACGTTGCGTTCTTGGACATGTTAGCTATCTTATCCAAGAATAGTGGAGGTTTGGCGGGTTGTCAAGGGGGCGGGGATGGGGGGATAGGGGGATAGCAGGGAGACCGGTCGCTCACGCTCCCGGTACGGACTCCGACTTGTCGTGGGGTAGGCCCACCTTGTCGAGGGCCGCGCAAAGCCGGTTGACCTCGCGCTCCATCAGGTCGGCTTCGAGTGCCCCGCGACGCTTGCCCGCATGCAGCAGATCATTGCGCGCCAGGCCTACCTGACCGTAAAGATCAAGCGCAAAAGCGATCTGGGGAACCTTTCGCAGTGTGGCTCCGTTGCTGAAGCGGTAGTCGTCAAAGGCGCCGTGCTGCTTCTCGCGCTGCTTGTTCGCCTGCCCCAGCGCCTTCTCGACCTCATCACGCGATGACATGTCCAACATGCCAGACATGCCCGCGTGCACCATCGCCCAACTGATAATCCATTCACGGGCGACGGCCATGGCCTGGACGTACTGCTTGCGTTCCAGATACCAATGGACCATGCGCCGTTCGCGGGCCAGCGTGGAGATCGGATCGGCTTGCTGTTGAGAATCACTGACAGCCAGGGGAGCGTAAGCATCGGTAACCTGCTGGACCAGAGGAACAAACGGACGCGCCAGGGTTTCGATCACCTGGGTGGCATCCAGAAGCTCGGTTTGCAGGCGGTCGCTGGCGCTCATGGCCTGCGCGGGACGGATCAGTCTGAGGGCCAGGGAGACATCGTCCATCGCTCGAGCGGCGGTGCTGATGCGCTGGCTCATCGCCCGCAAGCCGGTGTCCTGTTGTTGCTCCTGGTAGCCAGGCCGCGCCCGTCGCAGTTGCTCCGCCAGGTCATGCGCGTCACCAAAGCGGACAAAACGGTCGGCGGCGACCATCCAATCCAGCAGACTGACAAAGGATGTCAGGTCGATGACAGGCGCCCGGTTCGGCGTCACCGATTTGTCGCGGGCTTCGAAATTGCCGTAGAGCACGGCTTCCAGATCGATGTCCTTGACCACCCGCAGATAGGAGACCGCCAGGAAGGAAAGAAAAGCGATGGAGCGGAAACCGTGGGTGATGTCAAAGACAACACGTTCCCTCTCTTCCACATGGTCAACCACCGCCTGGAAGATGTCCCAAAGTTGTTCCTTGTCGTCATCGCCGCCTATGAACACAGGTTCCACGTCGGCCACGTGGTCCTCAACCAGGGCCATGAAATGGTCAAGATGCAGTTTACGTGCGCCGGGTGTGACGAACACGCGCATCTGGGTGTCGGGGAAGAACCTGGCCAGGGCCACGCCACAAAAAGGCGCTGTGTGCTCACGGCCATCGGACATGACATAGGTGGTGTCGTAGGCGGTGCTGGCGCCGAGGAAGGTGAGAAGTTTCATGGTCTGCTTCGCGTTCGCAACGATCGAGGGGAGAGCTGCTGCACATGGGTCATTTTGGCTTCATCTCCACAATGGCCCAGCCAAAAGGCGTGGCGGGGGTCTCGTCGTTGCCATTGAACGCTACGGCGACCCGCCGGCTCTTGGGGAAGGGATCGTTCGGACGGCGGTGGCCGCGGGCGAGGCGGTGGTCGTTGATCAGGCGCTCCATGAAGTCCGGCGCCACCGACAGCCGCGTTCCGAAGGTCTTGTCCTCCCAGCCCGTCCCCCATCCAAGCTGGACGAGAAAACGGCCCGGACCCAGGTTGGCCTGCGCTAGCTTCTGGTAGAACCCCGCCACCCGTCCGGCTCCCTCGATCTGGCCGAACCATTTGGCCTCACGGGCCGCGTGGTCCCGGCTGCGGGCCTGCACCACCGCCGCCAGGTTCGTCAGCCAGGGGCCGCCCTCCAACTGCAGCCCGCCGCGGCGCGCCCATTCGGAGAACAGCACCCGGTCCAGCTTGACCGTCAGGTGCAGGCTGGTGTCGGGGCGCAAGGCCTCCATCTCGATCGGCGCCGCCAGCCCACCGCCCCGGTTCAGGACGCGGGCATTGACGATCATGAGCCTGTCCGGCTCCACGGTCTCGCTGTCGCCGACCTGCAGGGCGCGCATGAGGTCGTGGTTGGGGTTGCGGCCCATCAGCTCCCGCTCGTAGTCCTGCGCCGCCCACTGGCGACTGCGCCCGATGCGCCGGATCTCCGGCTGCAGGCGTCGCTCGCCCCAGGCATGCCAGGCCACCGCCGTGCGCAGGGCGCCCTTCAGGCTGCTGCCGGGGAGATAGGGCCGGTCGAAGGGGTCCTTGATCTGCTCGCGCAGCTGCGCGCCCTCCGCCGCCGAGCGGGGGGTGCCCTCCAGCACGTAGCGGAAGAACCCCGTTTCGGGACGGAAGTCGGCGGGTTTCAGCAACTGAGCGGGCGGCGTCCTCATCAACAGGTCCAGGTGTTCGGGGTCCTCCACCGCCTGCGCTTCCAGCCAGGCATTCTCGTCCAGCCGCCAGGTCCTACCCTTGTAGATGGCATAGTCGTATTCGTGCAGCAGCTCGCGGCCGTTGCCGATGTGCAGGGGCGTCAACAAGGAAAGCGTGACGTTGTAGATCGTGTAGTCAGGCATGGTGACCCTCCTGGGTATCCGGCAGATCGGCAGCCAGCGCCAGGCCGTAGCGCCAGACCGGGTGAGGCACTCCCTGGGCGCCGTCGTATTCCGGCCGGACATCGGTCACGTCACCTGCGGGCCAGGCCGGTGGGCAGACCAGGCTGCCCTCCTCCACCAGGTACAGGCGCTTGCGGCGCTGGGCGACGACGTCGGGGGACAGCAGCCATCCACCCACGGCCGTGAGGCGGTAGGCGGCCCCGGGGTCGTCGAGGGCGGCAGGCAGCTCGCTGGATGTGGGGTGGTAGCGGCTGAGCAGCCAGCCGCGGCGGCCGGGGGCCGGGTTAGGGAGCGCCGCGGGCGCTGCGGCTTCGGCGTAGGAAAAGGCGCCATAGCCGGTTGACCTCTCACCGCCCAGGCCGTCGTCGGCCAGCAGGCCGAGCGCCGCAGCAAACGCCTGGCGGTAGGTAGCCTGCGCCCCGTCGACGGCGTCAGCCGGCCGCAGCCAGGCCACACCGAACCACAGCCCGCAGCCGGGCGCAAAGGTCGTGCGGCCGCTGTGAAAGATGGTGGAGGCTGAGGACACCCGGTCGATGGTCACGCGCGGCGTCAGACCACTGGCGAAAACGCGGAGTTCGCGCAGGGCGTGACGGCGTCCCCGGTCCCGCTGCATGGCCTTGGGCAGGCCTGCTATCTCGGCGACCGTAAGCCAGAACAGCCCGTCTTGCAGGGCGACGCCGGTTTCCGGTTCCCAGTAGACGTGTTCGGGATAGAGCCAGCCATCCAGTCGCTCGCCCGCCAGCATGTTCTGCACCAGCGCCTCCGAAAGGAAGTGGATGCGCTTGATGCTCTTGCCGCGGTCCGCGATCACGGCCGGGGAAAGCAGGCATGCGAGGTCAACGGGAACGGGGTAGAAGCGCACATCGCCGGCGTAGGGAAAGGCCGAGGTAAGCAGGAAAGGAGGCTGCACCGGGACGGTCGTAAAGGGACCGGCCAGCGCCTGCGGATCGCCACCTGTCCGCCGCCACGCGTCCAGCAATCCGGCAAAAAGCGTGTCGGAGGGAATGTGAACACCCGCTTCCGCCACGTTCACCCCGCGCGTGCCCAGGTGCAGCCCGCTGGCGAAGGTGAGCCGGTAGGGTGTCAGGATTGGCATGGCGTCTCCCTAGCTCAGGCCGAGCTGTTGACGGACTTGCTGCTGTAGATCGGGCAGGGCATTGACCAAATCGGCAAGAGTGGGATACTCACCCAGTTCGGTGCGCGGCTGCAGATAGCTGCCGTTGGCGCGTATCTCCACCTTGATCTTCTGGAACTCGACTTTGCCGGAGCCGCGCGAACCCCGCCCGCCCAGATAGTCGTCTTCGACCAGTTGCAGCCCTTCGACCACAACCGCCAGGCGCTCGATGTCTTTACTGGGGTCACAGCCGTCGCCGCTGTAGACGGTGTAGACGAACTCCGCGCCCGCAGGAACTCGCTCCATCTGCCGCGGGTTCGCCGCCGATGTTACCCGGTCGATGCTGACCTCGGTCTTGACCTCGGTATAAGGCAGGTCCGTGCGGGCCTTCTCCAACTCGGCGACGCTGACGCCGGTCATCTGCACGTCGCGCACCACGATACGGGTGGGCGTTCCGAAGTCCCGCTCTCCCGGCACACCGAAAACCTGGCAGACGTCGCAGGTGTTGTAGCTGGTGTCGGTGTCACAGCTATGGATGTAGCCCTGGCCGATGCGCTGGTTCTGAGGACGGTTGCGGTATTTCTCAGTCAGGCTGCGCATTTTGCCCTTGAGCGACGAGCCCGGGATGTAAGGCCGGTTTGTCAAGCGGTCGCGGATGACGGTCTTGTCCACGCCGCCGATCTCGATGCCTGTGTCCGAACCGCCAATGTGGAGACCGGTGACGGCCTTGACGTCGAAACTGATGAAGACACGACCTTTAAGCTCAATAGTCTTAGACATGTTGGAGTCTCCTTGTCTCTGTGGGTCAGTTGCCGCCATAGGCCTTGTGGTAGGCCAGAATGGCTTCGAAAAACTCGACGAAACGGGTGAAGTTGGCGTTCTGTCTCTCCTGGTTCTTCTCGCCGATAACCTCGTCAAGCGCCGGTCGCAGCACATTTACCAGTTCTTCTACTCCCTTGCCACGTTCGCGGCGCGCGCGGTAGGCCATCTTCGGCTTAAGTAAGATAAGGCGACGGCGGGCCTTGTCGCGGTTTTCGTCACCCATCCCCCACTGCGCCTGGATCTGGCGCACCTCGCCGAACAGCGCACGAATCTGGCCGGTTGTCAGGCCAGCGTTCTTAAGGTCCTGACCCAGCTCATCTGCGCGCTTGACCAGCACTTCGGCGCCATTTGGGTCGGTGATGATGGTTGATAAATCTGATGTTGAGGGAGCAGGCATAGGTTGTTCCTCCACGGTGACAAAGGGTTACGAGCGTGACACAAGCTCAGCCCAGCGCGCTGCCAGGCCGATCCAATCCATGTTGCGATAGTCTTTCTCTTTGAATCTGACCGCCAGCGAGCGGATGCTCTCCTTGACGGTAGGGTCGGTGGATGCCCGGCTGGTGGCGCGGCTGAGCATGTAGACGCCCCGCCAGTTCCAGGGTCCCCACAGCGGTTGGGCTTCGCCGCTGCGGTTGACGTCCGTGCCGTCACGGCGGCGCCGGTCCTCGACCTCGTCGTATTGGCCGTAGAGCCGCACAAGGGTCTGCAGCAGCGATTTCGGCGCAGCTCCGGCCTGGCCATCCTGGTCATCGGTCAGCTTGACCAGCAGGTGCATCAGGCCATGTATGGAGTCGCCTTTGCCATCACAGGCCTCCGCCATGCCAAATGACCGCCAGGGCTGCACCTGCTCCAGGAAGCAAATGGCGTCCTTTTCCTCCACCATCGTGCCTTCCTTCCAAACCTGGCGGGCCTTGGCCCGGGCTTCAGCGCGCCCTGCCTGCTCGGCCGCCTGGGAGAGCGGGTACTTGCCGCCTACCAGGGCGATGCCGGCGCTGGCGTGGATGCCGGGGTGACCGGCGGCGTAGGGCGTGAGGTCGGCGCGCACGCGGCGGGCGAACTCGACAACGGCATCCCACGAGCCCACAAAAAAGAGGTCGTCGCCGCCTGAGTAGATGGAGTAGAGACGGTCGCCCCAATCCGGCGTGGCCGGCTGCGTCTCCGCAAGCTGCTCGACCCAGCCTTCGAAGAACAGGCTGAAGGCGAAACTGAGCGAAGCGACCCGCGACAGCGTGGCCTTTTCGCCCAGGCCTGTAGAGAACAGCTTACCCAGGTTGTCCACGTCCATGCGCAGCACGCCCAGCCGCTTGATGCCAGTCGCTTCGTGCTCGAGGATGCCGAAGGACTTGATGTCTCCCCGGCGCATGGGATCGTGCGGGTCCTCAGCAAACCGGTCCGAGCGCAGGCTATCGATTTCATCGGACCGCAGCATAGGTGTGACGTTGACCAGAAATCGCCTCCCTACGGCTTGACGGCCACTGGCGATAGGCACATGGTCCAAACCATCCTTGAGATGCAGCAGCACACCACGCCCCTCGCCGCGTGGTTTTGGCGCATCTTCGCCTACGTCTGCACGCAGCCCGAAGGCCCCCAGGGCTTGTTCCCAACCGTCGCCCTGGTCATCCAGGGCGGGCGCCACGGGGGGAATTTCTTCCAGGAGCAGGTACTGCGCCCTGCGGAGGTCCTTACCCAGCGTTTCGTAGGAAGCGCATGGCGGGCACTTGCGCACTTCCCCAGTGCCCGTCGTGTGGGCGTGCTCCAGTCCACACACAACGCACTGCGCCTCGCGGTTGCCGCCATGGCCCTGTGGTGCGAAGAGCAGCGACAACTCCTCTCCCAACTCGGCAAAGCGCCGCTGTTTGACGTCTTGCAGCCGTTCGCCCAACTCGCCCCACTTGCCGCTGATACGCCCGGCAAAGAAGTCGGCGCCTGCCAGCGGCAGGCTGGCCAGCGCCACGTAGAGGTCTCCGCGGTGCTGCTGCAGCAGGACCCTGCTGATCTCGCGCTGTATCTCCAGCAATAAGCCAGCGTCGGACGTCCGGGCCAGGAGGTAGAACCGTCCGCCGCCGGCATAGACGATGTTGGTGACAGGGAGGTCCAACCGGCGCAGCACATAGCGGACGATCGCCTCGGTCAACAACTGTAAATAGAACGAACGGCCGCGCAAGGCGCTGGTGGCCCCGCGGCTGCTGATGGTATAGATGAAGTCCTGTACCCCGCTGATATCGCCGCCCACCAGCAAGACCAGCGGCTGACCGGTTTCCGGATCCGTATGGCCGGCGGCTTCCGGCAGAACGGCGGCCAACGCCGACGTCATGCGGCTGTGGTCGTAGAGGCTGATGTCGGGCACATTCTTGTAGTAGGCCGACGGGATGCACCATGTGAAGCGCTGCAGCAAGAGCAGCATCGACTCCACATAGGTGGGCAGGTCGCCGTCTGGCTCGTGGGCGGCCTTGAGCTGGTCGGCGGCCGTGGTGAAGGGCAGCCAGAGGTCTTTGTGGTAGGTCCCCCACACAGCATCTTTCGGCAGCGCCTCGCCCGGGAAAAGCACATCGCGTTCCAGGGCCAGGGGCTTAAGGGGCAGATAGGCGCGTTGGCGCTGGTCGCTGGGAAACGGTTTGTCATCGGCCGTGAGCGCCGTGAAGATGGACAGCAACTGCTGGGGATGCTGCTTTCGTACATCTGAATCCGCGGTTGTGCCGTCGTCTCGCTCCGCCGCCGAAAGGATGTCTGCCAGGTGGACGGCGCGATCCTGCGGTCGCAGCGGGTTGTGGTGGTTGCCCGCCGCCTGCTGGACTTCTGCCCGCCACTGGCTGGGGACGTAGCGCTGGACGAAGCTGGCGGTCAGCATGGCGTGCTTATACTTGAAATCGCCTTTGGCCTCCTCGTCCCATGTGCGCGTGCCAGCTTCGGCGGCACGCAGGGCGAACTTGCCGATGTCGTGCAGCAGTCCCGATAGAGCGCTCAGATAGGTTGCTTCGTTCATAGCCACCTCATGAAAGCAAAGTTCGTGTCCCGTCACTGCCGCCACCCTCTCGCCCGGGTCAAGGCAGGACGGGACACTTGGGCCGGCCTGGTTCTTAGGATAGGGGAGAACGGGGTCGGTGGCATCGGTAATCCTGCCTATTTCGCGCCGTTGGCGGAAAACAGCGAGCCGAATTCGGTGATCAGCGTGTAGCGGTCGACGCGTACATCGTCCCGCACTTCCAGGAAGAGGCGCAGCTTGTCGTACACAGCGGCCAGTTGGTGCGAGACCGTGCGGGCGCTTTTGTGCAGAGCGCGTGCAGTTTCGGCGTCGGTGGCGCCGGTGCGGATCACGTGTCCGGCGATCTCCCTTTCCGCTGACGTCAGAGTTTGACGGAGGAAACGCCGCTTTGCGGCCGCCAACCGCTCCTGCTGCGCCGTGATTGCCGCCACGGGGTCTTCGGCCAGGGCCACGTCGGTGAGGATTGGCGGCGCCGGCGACCAGCGCAGCAGCGGCACCGCTTCCAATGTCACCTCCGCGGGGTCGTCTGCAAACAGCGCCCGGCTCGCCACCAGCCCCGGGGCCGACAGCAGGTACCAGATGCGGTCGTCATCGTCGAACAGAAGCTGGGCCACGGTCATGGCCCCGACCGCCAGCAGCTTGCGTCCGCCGCTGAGATTCAGGTGGATACGATAGCCGGCGCGCTTGTAGTCGCGCACCAGCGTCTAGAGACTGGTCAGGGTGGCGCTGACGGCCTCGGCGCCCGCCAGGTCCACCACCGGGCCGCTGGGGCTCTGGATCATCCGCCGCCTATAACCGTCCCGCCAGGGCGCCAGGCGCGGCTCATGGGCAAAGACCTCATCCAATCTGCGCACCGCCTCGGCGATGCGGTCATCCTGCCCGGCCGTATGCACCACTACCACCTCGTCCACCTGCTCGCCACGCCGCGTGAGCGCCTCAAGCGCCAGTGTGACTACCTGCGCTTCTGTGCCCAACGTACACACGAGACATGACAAGGACATGCTTTTAGCGAACCCTGGTCAGCGTCGAGAGGGTCGGTGGGCGGTTACGGCGAGACCATGCCCAATTGCGGTCCATTGTATTCTACTGTAAGAGAATCTACAAATTGGCGGACATGAAGGTGCGACGCACTTTGGAAGTGCGTCGCACCTGACACAGGCGGCGAGGCCGCAGCGATGGCTGCCACTTCCGTGGCAAAGGCATGTTGGACCGCAGGCGGCGCTGCCGGCTCGCCGGGGGCCAACATGTAGGCCAGGCGCTGGATGCCGGAGCAGTAGTCGTCCAGCTTGACGCCGAAGTCCAGGTGCAGGATCTGGCCGGGGCGCACCCAGGCAAGAGTGCGCCTGACAGGTTGCGATGGCCGGATGGAAGGTGAGGCTACACGTCCACGACCGGCACCTGGGCGTAGTGGGCGGCGATGGTCACGCTGGCCGCCGCCCAGGCGGGGCCGCCGGGCGCCTGCACCTGCCACCATTCGCCGTCGGCGCTGCGGCCGATCAGGGGAAGGCTGCCTCCGGCCTCCAGGCTGCCGGCAACGGCGAACCCGGTTCCAGGGCCGCTGCGCAGGTTGACGGGACCACCGCCGGCAAACAGGGTGGGCACGCTCGTCTGCTTGAGAGGAATGGGGATGGCCAGCGTCTTGTCGAAGAACTCGACCGAGCGGGCCATGGCGGTGGCGAAATTGCCGGAGATGTTATGGTTGTCGCCGGGGTAGGTGAAGAGCTGTATGGGTGCGCCCGCCGCCAGCCCCTGCTCGTAGAGGGTTTGTGAGAACTCCACCGGCACCGAGGCGTCGCCCTGGGCGTGGTGAAGCTGGATCGGGCCGGACAGGTCGTCCAGGAAGTAGTTGGCCGACAGCGCCTGCCACCAGGTCGGGTTCTGTTCCGCTGTGCCAGGGGCGTTGAGCAGCATTGAACGCCAGCGACCACCGGTGCGGCCAGGACCACCGGGGCTAGGGGTGAGACGGTCGCTGCGGCGCCAGCGCGTCAGCAGGTCTTCGTAGGAAGCGACCACGCCGCCCCAGATCACCCCGGCCTTGATGTAATCGCTGGCGACCATGGCCCGCAGCGTGATCCAGCCGCCAATGGAGTGACCCCACATGCCGATGCGGCCGGGGTCGGCCCCGGGGTAGCGCTTGATCGAGGACACGGCGTTGAGCACGTCGATCACGTAGTCCTGCGAGCCGTAGGCGCCGCTGGGGCTGCCTTCGGAACTGCCATTGCCGCGGTAGTCCGGGCGAAAGACGATGTAACCGGCGCCGGCGAAGCCGTCCACGTAGGCCACGTAGCGTTCGGTCGTGCGGTACTGGCTGGGCGGGATGTAACCGTGGTTGAAGACGATCACCGGCCAGCCCTTATCCGGTTGCTGGCCACGGGGGACGGTGAGCATGGCGTACTGCTTGAGCCCCTCGGAGTCATACGAGGCAACGTAGCGGTCATAGTTGGCGCCGGGCGCGAGCGTTTGCTCGATGACGATGTCGCTGCCGGGCGTCTCCTGCTGGCGCAGATAGGCGATGCTCAGCGGGTTGAGGGGTGTGGGCGTCGGGCTGGGCGTGGCGGTCGGGATCGGAGTCGCCGTGGGCACCGGCGTGGCGGTGGCCGTAGGGAGCGGCGAGGCCGTGGGCGCCGGTGTCACGGTTGGCGGCTGGGTGGGCGCCAGGGCAATGGTAGCCACGGCGGTGGGCTGTTCGACGCCGCGGCTGCCACAGGCGGCGAGGACGAGCGCCGCCAGCAGGAGGGCAACAAAAACAACCGCCGACGGGCGCTGCCGTGCGGTCGCAACAAGGGGTGGGTGGGTGTGCATGGGGTCTAGGTTGCTGTGAAATCGTCTACACGGTCGGAAATGCCGTTTAGCAGTGAACCGCCAACCAAGAGGTGATTGTAATGACACCCAAGTTGCGCGATTTGTCACAACCACCTCCTATTTGGACTGTGTCTGGAATTCGTTGGCCAGAGCATACGCGATCGCCTGCTCCATCGTCAACGCCCGGCCGCCGGCCCAGGCAGCCGCAAAGGACACTTCGTCCATTTGCGCCCGCAGGGCAGCGACGTTGTCAGCATATTCGCTGCGTTCGACGGCTGCCATAGGTGAGTTGGCAGCTTCGCGCACGCTCTCGGCGGACCCCAGCAGGCACGCCGCTCTCTGCGCTTGAGAT
>CAZHTZ010000066.1:0-4529 GCA_964535455.1 uncultured Caldilineales bacterium | reverse complement strand
GTCGCCGCCTTGGTCTACCAAACCAGGGGTGACATAAATGCGGCGCTTGGCCGGCAGTTCCTTCAAAAGAGCGGTGCCGACGCGCACGCCCTCGATGTTGCCATTGTAGGTGTCGTCGATAATGCAGGCGCCGCTTAGCTGGTACGGTTCCATGCGGTGCTCAAACGGCTTGGTTTCGGCAATGCCGTCCTTAATTTGCTTGTTAGTGAGTCCCAGCTCATGCGCCAGCGCCGCCCGATGGCCCAACTCCTGCCAACCTGGGATTGTCGTGGAATAGAGCGCCATGGCCTGGGCGTCATGGCCAAATCGCCGCTCCAGGTGTGCTCGTTCACTCTGTATCGCGTTGACCATCTGCCGTTCGCCCAGCTCGCGAAACAGCGTTTCGCCTTGTTCAAAATACGCCATCGCCTCGACATAGTTGCCCTGAGACAAAGTCATGACTCCAAAATTAAAACTGAACATGGTGGCGAGCCAGGTGTTGCCCACTTCGCGCAAGAGCCGCAGACTTTCCTCGGCGTGAGTCCGTGCGGCGGTAAAGTCACCCTTCACCTGTACGAGCCACACAGCCTTCAAGGCCAGCATCCCCGCTATGCCAGACTTGTCGACTAGGGCGCCGGAGACGCGCAAACCCTCCTCAATCACGGCCTCGGTCACCGCCGTGTCACCCAGCCACAAAGTCGAAAACCCCAGCATTATGAGCGCATTGACCAACGTCCTCGGCTCTCCGATCTCACGCGCCAAAGCCGCGCTTTCTGCCGACGCTGAGCGGGCGACATTGAGCTCGCCCTGCGTCCAGGCCAGACTCCCAGCAGCCCACAGGGCCTTAGCCCTCAGCGCCAACCGCCCGCGGCCGGCTTGTCCTTCTGCGGGAGGCAAGGCTTCGAAGCGGGTCAAGCTGTCGCCTAACCAGCGCCGGCCTTCGGTCAGATAGCTGCGTCTCTGCCAGAAGACTGTCAGGCTGGCGGCCAATTGCAGGGCGACCTCCGGGTTCGGTTCCAAAGTCCATTCCAAAGCAGCACGGATATTGTCATGTTCGATTTCTAATTCATTCAGCACCCACAACATCTCCGGGCCGCTCAGTTTCGGTTCAGCTTCGGCGGCAAGATGGAGATAGCAGTCGAGGTGAAGATCGTGCGCCATTGGCGACTCACCCGACTCAAGCAACTTGTCCCGCGCGTACTGGCGAATCGTTTCCAGCAGGCGATAGCGCGTTTCCCCCGATTGCGCCTGTTCTTCGGCGACGACAAGCGATTTGTCAACCAGGTGGGAGAGCAAGTCAAGCGTCTCGGGGCCGATGACGGCTTCGGCGGCCTCAAACGTCCAGCCACCCACAAAGACCGAGAGCCGGCGCAAGGCGCCACGCTCGGGTTCAGGAAGCAAGTCGTAGCTCCAATCCACCAGCGCCCGCAGGGTTTGCTGGCGGGGCAGGGCCGTACGGCTGCCGCCCGTGAGCAGGCGAAAGCGGTCATCGAGCCGCGCTGCGATCTGTTCGACGGTAAACAACTTGACGCGGGCCGCGGCGAGCTCGAGCGCGAGTGGGATGCCGTCGAGCCGCTGGCAGATTTGGGCAATCGCACTGAGATTGTGCGCTGCCGGCGTGAAGTGGGGCTGCGCCGCCTGAGCGCGCTCGACAAACAGCCGCGCCGCTTCACTGCGAGACAAGGATTGGGCCGACAGCAGTTGCCGAGGGTCGGGCAGGGAGAGCGACGGCACACGATAGGCCGTCTCACCTGCCACTCCCAATGCTTCGCGGCTGCTCGCGCACGTCCCACACGGAGGCCACTGTCTGCGGCAGCAGCGTCGGGTCGGACAGCGGGGCCAATTCCACCAGCCAGGCGCCATCGGAAAAAGCGTCCAGGAGGTCCGCCGCGACTTGAAGGGAGAGCCGTGTCTTGCCTGTGCCGCCCGGCCCGGTCAACGTCAGCAGGTGGGTCGCCGGCAGCAGGTGCCTGGTCTCCGCCATGTCGTGTTCGCGCCCGATGAAGCTGGTAAGCTGGACGGGCAGGTTGTGCGGGAAAGCGCCCAGGGACTTGAGTGGGGGAAAATCGGTGGGCAGATCGGGAACGATGACCTGAAAGACGCGCTCAGGGCGGACCAGGTCTTTGAGACGATGTTCACCCAGGTCGAGCAGACTGACTTGAGCGGGTAGGCGGTCTTGAATCACGGCGGCGGTCGTTTGTGAGACCAGAATCTGCCCGCCCGCGCCCACGGACATCAGCCGCGCTGTGCGGTTGAGGGCGGCGCCGAAATAGTCGCCGTCGCGCAGCTCGGCCTCGCCCGTATGCAGCGCCATGCGCACGCGCAGGGGGCCGGTCTCCGGCCAGGGTTCCGCCTGCAGGGCGCGTTGACCGGCGACCACGGCGGCGACGGCATCGCCCGCCGCGGCAAGAACCGCATGTAGGCCGTCACCGGTCATTTTGATGATCTGTCCGCGGTTGGCGGCGATGACGGAATGCAAGAGAGCGTCGTGCCGGGCCAGGGCAGCCTTCATCGCCTCGGGGTACTTCTCCCAAAGCTGGGTGCTGCCCTCGATATCGGTGAAGAGGAAGGTGACGGTGCCGGAAGGAAGGTTTGAGTGCATGCAGTCTCGCAAGATACGCCAGCGGGCGAAAGTCGTTGGACATCGACGACGAAATATGAACGACTTGTATGCAAGCGTCAAGTCACTGCCCCAGGACACCGCCATTGAGACCCTAAAGGTCTTGGAGACCTTTAGGGTCTTTCCAGGCTCATGGGAGTGTCGCCCCTACTTGTTTGCCGGCCAAAAAGGTTGTAAAATATTGACAAATCTTGCATTATGGAGCGGAACCATGAGCTCTTCAACTGTCTATCTCAGCCTCAAACGCGCCGCCCAAAGATTGGGCGTACACGAGCAAACACTGCGCAGTTGGGAAAAGCGTAAGATCATTCGCATGGTGCGGCTGCCCGGCAGCGGCTATCGTCGCGTGCCGGTGGAGGAAGTCGAGCGCCTGGAAGGAGAAATGCAGGCGGAGCCGGAAACGAGGTCTGCAGGCGTTCGCATCGAACTGCCACGACACGACCCCGACTCGCTGCAGCAGGCGCACGAACTGGCGCAGGCCGTGCGCCAGGAGTTGGCCGGACTAGATGAAGAGATGACGTTCGATGAATTCATGTCCAGGCGTCGAGGCAGGATATGGTCGCCATAGATACAGACGTTCTTGTCCTTGCTTTCGCCTTTCATCATGATGCTCGACAAGCGACGAACGCGGCTTTTCTCCATACCGTACGCCAGAACGAGCCAGCAGTCCCTATCTTCGTTGTCATGGAGCTCTTGGGCCAACTCTCATTTAACATGTCGGCTGCGCATTTGGCTGCGTGGCGTTTGTGGCTGCGAGATGAGTACGGCTTACGCGTTCTCACTCCCTCCTGGGATGACTCAACATCCGTAGAGCGTTTCTTTCAAGACACTTTCGTGGATCGCCCATTGACGAGGATGCGATATCGCATGCCCTACATGGATGCTCTGATCCTGGACGTGGTCGAAGAAATACCGCACCTCACTGCGTTCGTATCGTGGAATACGCGCCACTATCGCCATGCTACTCAGGTTTCAGTGCTGACGCCGGCTGAATACCTGGCAGCATAATCGCCATGATCGACCTTGCGCAAGCCGGTTCTGGCTCCGAGGATACAAGATGGCTCAAAGAAAGACCTGAGCCGATCCCCGAAGATCTGTGCGTGGCGCTGGCGCCGGCAACGCACACCATGGTTGAGTGGAGAGATTATTGGATTGAGGCGCCCGGGGCGGAGACGATCCGGCTTGGGGTGGCTCAGGCGGAGCGGATCAGTAAAACCCTATTCCGGATACGATTCGAGAATACACTGGGATCGTCGACCATCCAACCATTTGGTGAAGGCCGGCCGCTTGGACCACCCCTGCAGGTTGAAGTGCTCTCGACCAAGTTTCCCTCCCCTGAGCAGCACCACACCTTCTTTCGGACGTTATTGGATGATCTCTTCGCCCGCGCCGCCCGCCTACCCTTCCATTTTGACGGTCCCACCAGCCGTGGCGTGACCGAATCCATGCGTCCACCTACACCGCTATTTGTTTACTATTTCTTGCTGCAATCCGGCCCGCTGCTCCGCCAGGCAATGGACACCATTCATGCCCGACCTCACCGCCTGCTCGTGGACCATCCCGCCTATGTGCCTCTAGCTCAAGCCCACGAAGCCGACATCGATGTGGTGCTCGATATCCTCCACTCGTCCGAGCGATGGGAGCGGGCAAGCGGCTTCCCGCTGGCGCAGAAATTGCGCGGATATGCCCCTACCCAGGTGTGGCAGAGGCTGCCTGAAGAAACACTGAACACTCCCGAAAACCGCTTCGTGCTGGCATTTCTTCGACAACTCCTGGTCGCGGCCGAGACCTTGCTTCGACAGGTGTGGTGGAAGAATGTCCACCCCGAGCGCCAGCGGGCCATTGTCGCCACCATGGGCTTGTTACGCGAAGCGCGGGCGTGGCGTGTGTTGGACGAAGTTGGTGAGATGCAGCGAGTGCCCTATGCGTC
>CAZHTZ010000065.1:641-19248 GCA_964535455.1 uncultured Caldilineales bacterium | reverse complement strand
CGACTTGTAGGGCAGGTCACCGATGTGGTCGCCGTCGGCATCGAAGCCGGCGTAGTCGCTCCAGTAGTTGCCGCGGCCTCCCTGCGCCCAGTTATTGCCCATGAGCTTGCCGCCGCCGGCTATCGTGATTTGACTGCCGTTTTCCTGAAAGACGTTATTTGTATAGGTGTTCCGCTGCACCGATGGCAGCATCTCGATCCCGACCTCGTTATAGGCAAAGAGGTTATTCTCCATGTGTACGTTGGCGTTCAGCGACAGGGGCGAGCCGTCAATGTAGACACCCACCCGGTTGCTGACCATACGATTTCCTTCGGCGCGTACGTCGTCGACGTCTTTCAACGCCAGACCGTAGCCACTGGGGCCATGGTTGTCGTAGAGCAGGTTGTTGCGCACGATGAAATCCTTGCCGTACATCAGATAGATGCCGACCGAGTTCTTGCGCAGCACATTGTTCTCGATCGTTTCATCTTCGTTCGACATAAAGTGCAGGCCGTAGCGACCGTCCTCGACCACGTTGTTGCGGATGATGCTGTGCGGAGAGAACCACACGATCACGTCGCGGCTGCCGCTGACTCGATTGCCTTCCATTAGCAAACCGGCGCTGTACCAAACCTTGATGCCGTCCCCGCGGCGGCCGATCTCAAGGTCCTTCGACAGCACCACATTGTTGCGGAGAACGCTGCCAGGCGCATTCTTGAGATAGATGCCGAAGAGCACATCTTCCAGGCGGTTGTTCTCGATCGTGAGATTCGCGGCTTCGCCGGTGATGCCGGCGTGCTCGCGGTCCAGCGAATCGCCGCTGTTCCGCACGACAAACCCGCGGATGGTCACGTCGGGCGCTTTGATCGTGATCACATCCCCCGTGCCGCCGCCGTCGATGACGGCCCCGTCCTGGCCTTCGAGCGTGATCGGCCGGGTGATCACGAGTGGCCCGGCGTAAACGCCTTTGGGGACGACGATGGTGTCGCCGGGTTGGGCTGACGCCACCGCCTGCTGCAAGTCGAACGCCTTCTCCTGCGCTGCCAGCGGCGCCGCCAGCAGCAGTATGGCGCAGAATGCGAGGAGGATGATCCAACCGGAGCGTTTCATGGGAAGTTGGGTCGAAAAACCGCGAGGCCGTGATGCTTCCGGGTCAAGGGCGACACTCAATGGGCAGGTGTGTGGCTCTTTTGAGCGTCCACCAGAGGCTTGTAAGCTCGGCGGTGGAAGTACAGACCTACCAGGATCAGGATGCTGGCCAGGATTGCCAGCCACAATCCCATTGCTGGCGCCGCGGTGGTTGTGAATTGGGCGATGCGGCCCTCGAACAGGACCGGCGGTATGAAGGGTTTGACGCTGCTCGACAGCGGCGCCTTGGGGTCAAGATTTTGCCCGAAGTTGGCGAGCCAGTACTGCAGGTCCGCCAGAAAGATGACCGGGAACAGCAGCGCCGGCAGTGCCAGCAGCGCTGCCCAAGGGCTGTGGACGAAGATGGCGGCCAGGATCAGCAGGGCCACCACGGCTACGCCCAGGATGGAAATCGACCTTTCGAAGGACGCCGCTTCAGCCAGCGGCCGCATGCCGATGTAATGGTTCAGGCCGTCGATCTCATTGACATCGCCTGAGATGCCGTTGAGGCGCGCTTCCACTCGCAGACCAGCGGGGTATTGGGGGGCGTGCAACGTCAGGCTCCAATAGGGTAGGAAGATTGACGCCAGGAGCAGGATGGCTGCCGCCGCAAAAAGCAGGGTTGGCAACAGGTACCTGCCGCGATGCGACCGCATTTCCTCGGCAGGCACGCGCGGGCCGATGATTTTCTCTATGTTTTCCGGCATAGTGCTCTCCCTGCAGCTCGTTTGTTTTGCGAGAGCTGTGCGTGACACGTATCACGTATGACGTCATACGTGATACGTGTCACCATCTTACCACCTGGGTCAGGGCGCGACCGTCATGTAGCCCATCATTTCCAGATGCAGCGCCGAGCAGAACTCGGTGCAGTAGAAGGCGTAGGTGCCATCGTTGGTGGCGTCGAACTCGAAGTTCACCGTCTCGCCCGGCTCGATGCTCAGGCTGACGTTCTGACCGCCTAGCTGGAAGCCGTGGGTGGCGTCGAGGGCCGTCTCGACGTTGGTGATGTGCCACACGACATGGTCGCCCTTCTTGATCTCGACCCTGTCCGGGGTAAAGTGCGAGCGCACAGAGGTCATGAAGATCTCGACGTTGCTGCCGTCACGCACAACCTTTTCCTCGCCCAACTTGGTGGCATATTCGGAGGGCGATTGTGTTGCCGAGTCCCAGCCCACCTGCGGGTAGATATCCCAAGGCTTGATCTTGTCAGCTTTGATCATTTGGGCATAGTGTGGTTCCCCGATGCCCATGGGCATGTCGTAGATGACCTTCATCGGGTTGCCGCTGATGTCGATCAACTGCTCGTTCTGCGGCAGCAGCGGGCCGACGGGCAGGAAGCGATCCACTGCCCACTTGTTCGCCGCCACCAGGTATTTGCCATCGGGACTGACCGTATCCCCTTCGGCAGCGGAGATGTGGCCGATGTTGTACTGCACAGGGATCTTCTCAATCAGTTGGTAGGCGTTAGGATCGTCGCCGCCCAACTTCCATTTGGCCACGGCGCTGTCCAGGAAAAGGCTGGTGTAGGCGTTGCCCTTGTCGTCGAACTGCGTGTGCAGCGGCCCCAGACCCAGCTCTAGCTGTGCCAGCTTGACGGCGTCGTAGTCGAGCACCGGAACGCCGAACTCGTCGGTGGTCCAGTTCTTGGCGGCGATTGCCTTCTGAATCTTGTCGAAGGAGTAGATCGTCACATGAGGGTCGAGCTTGCCGGCGACGACAATGTACTTGCCATCCGGCGTCACGTCAGCGCCGTGGGGGCTCTTGGGCTCCGGCGCAAAGTAGAGGATGCCCTCTTCCACGGCCGTGGGGATGCGAATGACCTTCATGCCGTTGATCGTTTCGGCCTTGCCCGCCTTGACGACCTCCTCGGCCTTCTTCCAGTTGAAGATATGGAGGTAGTCCATATCGCGCTGGGTCGTGCCGGCCTCGAAGTTCGGCTGGCCTTCCATATTGCCGCCCACGGCCATCTCGGTGTTGAACGAGTTGCAGAAGCCCCATCCGTCGCTGGCCAGCTTGCCGCCGTCACAGAGGTCCTGCCAGTAAGGCGGCACTTCGATGGCAAACGACTCCTCGGGGACAATGCGGCCTTTGGCCCGGTCGAACTTCCACAGGGTGATGACGCCGCGGTACTTTTCTTTATAATCGCTCAGCGGCGCATAGTCCCAGCCCAACGGGGTCGCATACTGGGTGCCCTGGACGACATAATCGGTATTGGGTGTGACGAAGGTGGAGCCGTGGTTGCTGATGATGTTGGGGTCTTTGACGATCTGCTTGGTTTCGAAGTCACGCAGGTCGATGACCGCCACGCGAGCATTGGCCTTGTCGTTGATGAACAGGAACTGGCCGTCGTAGTCACCGTTGGTTTCGCTGAGAGCGGGGTGGTGGGTGTCGCCCATGCGAA
The DNA here is from genome assembly GCA_964535455.1 of uncultured Caldilineales bacterium. Taxonomy (GTDB): domain Bacteria; phylum Chloroflexota; class Anaerolineae; order J102; family J102; genus SSF26. The sequence goes on along the minus strand of CAZHTZ010000065.1, from coordinate 15,740 downwards.
TCTTCACCCCATCCACATTGCCGCCATCCAGAACCGCCTCGGTGTCCTTCTCGCCGATGCCATAACCCTGCCAGGCTTCGGGCGTGAAGACGGCGATGTTCTTGAGGATGCGCATCGAGGGTATGCCGGCCACGATGACGTTGCCCGAATGGCCGCCCGACAGGAAGAGATAGTATTCGTCATGCTTGCCGCTGGGCAGGAAGGTCTTGAGTGCGGCGGTGATGTCATCCGGGGTCAAGCCGCGCTCCGTGGCGACGGCCAGGGCATCGGCCGGCAAACCTGTCGCCGTCGCGGGCGTCGGCGTCTTTTGCCCGCGGCTGCAAGCGCTGAGCGCAGCCACGAACAAGGTCAACGACAGCAGGATAAAAATGGTTCGTTTCATACAGCCTCCTCTTGGTGTATTGCGAACGGTGGACAATGGGTTGAAAGCTAGCTGTAGAACAGTCCCAGTCGCTTGCGAATGGAACGGCTCACCAACTTGCCAAAATGCCGTGGATAGATACGCTGCTGATAGGTCACGCGCACGGTCCAGTCATGGTCGCTATCGTTGCGCATGCTGTGCTCCATGCCCGCTGGGACAAACACGCACTTGCCCGCCTCACCGGACACCGGCCTGCCGGCCACGACGAAGGCGCCCACGCCGTCGAGCACATCGAAGACCTCGTGGGCGTTGTCGTGCCGGTGGGGAGGAATGCTGGCGCCGGGTGGCAGAATGACCAGGTCGGCCGTCGTCTCCTCATGGGCATACAGGTTGACATGATGGATGCCGTACAGGTGCGTGGGCTTGTAGGCGTTGATGTTGAGCTGGCCGAAATCGTTCATCATGGGACGGCGTTCAATGAAGTCGAGAGAGGACCGAGAACGATTATGAAGGGAAGGGCAATGGCGCCCACGGGGCACACATCCTCACAGGCGGTGCAGTAAGTGCATAGGTCCGGATAGCGCAGAAAGGCCTTGTCGTTGGCCTGGTCCAAGGCGTGCGTAGGACAGACATCGACGCAGCGATGGCAGCCTGTGCACAAGTTGGGGTCGATAGAGGGAAGGGGGTCTGCGGCCATGGCGCGTGGGAGAGGAACAGGGCAGGTTCCGAACGTAACCTGCACACCCATATCCTGACACGTCCTGCGTTGTCATGCTGCGACTTTTGTCCCATGAAGGACAGAGGACAGAGGACAGAGGACAGAGGACAGAGGACAGACCCTCTCGTTCGCCACCCCACACCCGCTATTCCTTCATCGTTTCTCATCCGCCACCCGCCACCCCACACCCACTACTCGCTTCTCGTCCGCCACCCGCCACCTCGCCCCCGCTACTCGTTTCTCGTCCGCCACCCGCCACCCCACATCCGCTACTCGCCTCTTTCCTCTCTCCTCTCTACACCTCCGCTTCTTCCGCCAGTCTCTCCGCGTCCAGGATCACGATGCGGTGACGGTCAAAGGCGATGATGCCGTCTGTGGCCAATCCCCGCAGGGCGCGGCCAACGACCTCGCGCACCGTGCCAAGACGACTTGCCATCTCTTCCTGTGTGAGCAGGCGCGGCATCGCATCCGAGGTGGATGTCTGCGCTTCGAGCAGTAGGAGGTTCGCCAGACGGCCGCGTACGCTGCGCATCCCCAGATCTTCCACCACACCCACGAGGTAACGAGCGCGGCGGGCAACGCTCTCGATCAGCGCCCACGTCAACGCCGGGTAGCGCAGCGCCGCCTGCTTCAGATCATCGCGCGCGATTCGCCAGAGCACGGCATCGACGCGTACCGTGCACGTGGCCGGATTGGGCCCGCCATCCAGAGCGGCCACGTCGTTGAAGGTGTCACCGGCGTGTACGATGCGCAGGATGTGCTCGCGGCCCTCTTTGGAGACGCGAGATACTTTCACCTCGCCAGTCTCGATCAGAAATAACCCGGCCACCGGCTCACCCTGCAAAAAGACGACGTGACCTGCCGGCATCCCATAGCGAGTGGCAGCCGCGGCCAGAGCCTGCAAGACCTCTTCGTGCTGGTCTCGCAGGTAGGGCACCTGGGTGAACAGATTGTAGAGCGTGGGATCGATACGTACAGGCATGGTGCGATGGCAAAATCAGCATTGACTTGGATTCCACACGCGATTGATTGTACACTTGCGGGCAGGCTGGCGGCAATCACTCCTACTTGTGCGATCCATGGTCCCCTCCGGCGTCACCCTTGCCGATGTTCGCGTCACGATGCAGCGCCCTCTACCCGGTCTACGCGGGCAGGCGCGCATGGCCCCCACCGACCGTTTGGACCCTGAGCTATACGCCAGAGGGTCCCGCGACTGCCGTCGCGCCGCCGTCCTTTTGCTCCTGTATCCCTGGCAGGACGATCTCTACGCGGTGCTGATAGTGCGCCCCCGCCACTTGCCCGACCATCCGGGCCAGGTGGCCCTGCCCGGCGGCATGAAGGACGAAGAGGAGACGGTGGAGCAGACCGCGCTGCGCGAGGCGGAGGAGGAAGTGGGCATTGACCCAGGGTCGGTGGAACTCCTGGGCCGATTGACACACCTCTACATCCCACCAAGCCACTTCTGCCTGCAGGTCGTCGTGGGTTACACGCCGGTGCGACCACGGTGGCGCACCAGTCCTCAGGAAGTCGCAGAGCTACTGGAAGTGCCCGTTGCGCACTTCCTCGATCATGCCAACTGGTGCGAGGAGACCTGGGTGGTGGACGGCGTCACCAGGCAAGTGCCTTTCTTTCGCATCGGCGAGCATCGAGTATGGGGCGCTACGGCCATCGTGCTGGCCGAGTTCGTGACCGCGCTGGAGGAGGCCGTCGGGAATGGGGCCGCCTGAGCGCAAAGCCGGACCGCCGGCTGGAATGGCTGCCGGGCAAATTCGCATTGTGTACCGATCTGGGAGCCTGCCATCCCGGCGCCTGACGATGGGAAGGCTGCCGGTCAGACTTGCTTTGTATTTGTATCAGTGCTGCGCGATACTTGCCCTCTAATGTTGGGCTCTGGCGACGCACGACGGCAGCATTAGCTAGGGGTTTGTCGCCGTGAGGCAACCGGCAGTGCCCAGTTCAACGTAGTTTCGCGTTCGGTACCTCTGAACCAAGGAGGCGTAGCATGGTTCCTTCCCTTGCAGGTGAACTTGACACTGACCGGTTGGCTACCACCCGCGTCGAGCGCGGCGCCACATCGGGGCATCTGAGGTTTCACAGGCGCGATTTCCCTTGGGGTCAAAGCGGCAGCGTTCGTTCTCTACATTGCGAAGGAGATGGGTCATGATCGCTCAATTCAGGTCTCGAACTCGAAGGTCCTTCCAGCGCGGGCTGAGCACGCTCCTGGTCATCACGTTCCTGGCGTCTTCCAGCCCCCTGGCGGTCGCGCCGGCGACAGTGCACAGCGCCGGGCTGCTTCCCCACACGGCCGCTGCCGCCTCCCCATCCGCACCTGACCCGGTCCAAACCCAGGGCGAGTATGCCGCCGTCGATGATGAACCGCCACGGAGCGACTTGGGCGCGCTTTTGGGACGGGTGGTGGATGGACCGTCGGAACAAAACCTGGCCGGAGTGCAAGTGGTGGCGTTGGGCGTGCTGGAGTTGAGGGCGTTGCCCATCTATCTGCCCATCCAGATGGCTGGCATTGAGCGCGCGGGTGTACACAACTCGGCGGTTCTCCCCTCTTCCGCCTTCGCCCCTCTGACCGAAACCGTCGTCTTTACTACTACCACGAACGATACAGGCGAATTCTTGTTCGCCGCCCCCGCTGGCGACTATACCCTCACCTACACCCTGGCCGGCTATACACCTGACGAGCGGGTGCGGCCGGTGCGGGCCAATGAGGTTCTGCGCCTCGACGACGTCCGCCTGCACCCGCAAGATCCGGTGGTCACCGAACTGGGCAGCAGCGGCGGTACGGCCGTCAACAGCGCCGGCAACAGCAACGTGCAGTTTCCGCCCGGCGCGCTGCCGGCAGAAGAAGACGTGCGCGTCACGTACGTGGACAATGCCGATCTCCCCGGCTTCTTCCCGGATGGCTCCGCCCCGATGGGCTTCAGCAGCTTCGAGCCGGAAGGGACCGTTTTCCCGGCGGGCAAGGAAGTGCTGTGGACGGTGGCGTACACCGGTACACTGCCCATCGGCACGGACACTCTTTGCTACTGGTGGGATGGCAAGGAGCAGCGCTGGCGTGACCCCGTGCCGGGCAAGGTCGTGGACTTGGGCAACGGCAAGAAAGCGTTGCAGGCGAAGGTGCCGCATTTCTCGTTCTATGGCCACGCAGTGCCAGGAATAGCCGGGCAGCAGCCCGGCCAGGCCGGAGACGCCACCGCCGTCGCCGGCAACATCGGCCAGGGCGCCAGCGGCTTCACCTGACCCGGCTGCGAGATCAATATGGGTACCGGTTCGGTATCCGAAAGCTATGCCTTCAACCTCGTCCCCAGCCGGGGGATGCCTCTGGCCCTCGACATCCGCTACGACACCACCAACGACACTCCGATCGTCTTCGCTCGTGTGCCATTCACCATCACGTCGCAGCTGCCTCGGCGCGCGACCTGGCGCATCGAGTTTCAGGGACAGGTGTATACCGGGGAAGGGTACGACGCCGAAGCAATGATTGACACGCGCAATGCCCTGGGCGAGCGCGTGGCTCCCGGCCTCTATTCTTTCACCGCAACCGAGACCTTTTTCTATGATAGCGGCGCCCAGCCAAGCTTACGCGCACAGGGCGCGGTGGAGGTGCGGCGGGGCGACATTTGGCCGTTTGGGTTTGGTTGGATGTCATCGTATGACACGCTGCTCGTGGATCGCACCGACACCGTCACCATCATCCAGGGCGATGGCCAATACTTGACGTTCACCCGCGACGCCAACGGCGCCTACAGCCCGCCGTCCGAAGATTTCAGCACCCTCACACACCTTTTTGACGGCCGCTGGTTGCGCACATCGCCGCAGGGCATGCGGGAGTGGTACAGCGCCAACGGACGCCTTGAAAAGCTGGAGGACCGCAACGGCAACAGCCAAACGCTGGGGTATGAACCCAACGGTCAAACCCTGCCCACCGGCGCCTGGGGTCTGACCGAGCGTCTGGTCCACATCACCGACACATCCGGGGGCGTCTATCAATTTGGGTATGGGGCAGACGGCTACATCAACCGAGTCACCGATCCGTCCGGGCGCAGCTATCAGCTGGCGCACGACGTCGCCGGCAACCTCACCAGCATCAGCGATGCTTTGGGCCGGGTGACGACCTATGAATACGACGCCGATCATGTGCTCATGCGCGTTGTCTATCCCGAAGGCAATGACGTGAACCTGACCTACGACGGGCGCCGCCGTCTGGTCAGCCACGAAGATGCGTTGGGCGGCGTGCGCTCGGTCCAATATCTCAACGGGCGCAATGTGGTCAGCGACGAACGGGGTGTGGCAACCACCTATCTTTTCAACGAATACGGGGCGGTGACGCAGTGGCAGAATCCGGTGCAGTCGGTCAACTATGTGTGGGATGCCAATCGACTTTATCGCGGCACGGACGAACCTTACCGCCGCTTCGTCTACGATGCACGCGGCAGTGTGGTGGAAGACAACAGCTACATCAGCCTGCGCACCACCTATGACCCGGTTTTCCATCAGCCCTCCAGCTTCACCGATGGCGCCCGCAATACCACCCTCTACAGCTATGACAGCCGGGGCAATCGCGACCAGACCACCAACGCCGCCGGCAACAAATACGGCGCCGATTACGACAATTACGGCCAGATGGTCAAGGCCACGGATCCCCTGAACCAGACCGTCGTGTTCGCGTATGATGCCGTTGGCAGTCTCAGCAGCCAGACCGATGCGATGGGATTTGTCACCCAGTTCAGCCATGACGCCCGCGGCAATGTCACCGAGGTGCGGGATGCCGAGAATCACAGCTCTCAGTATGACTACGATCTGATGGATCGCGTCACGGGCACGACCGACGCGCTCGGCCGCACGACGAAGTATGAGTACGACCGCAACGACAACTTGACACGGGTGGAGGACGCCCGTGGCAACGCCACGGCGCTGGCCTACGACGACCTCAACCGTGTCACTTCCGAGACCGACCCGCTGGGCAATGCCGCCCACTTCACCTACGATGCCGGGGGCAACCTCACCGTAAGCTCGGATGCGAAAGGGGGCAGCGCCACTTATACCCGTGATGCCGGCAATCGCCTGACGGAAGAAGTGTACTCCGGCGGCGGCGGCGTCACCTATACCTACAACTCGATCAATGACTTGACGGGCTACCAGGATGGAGAGACCCGCGCTACGTATGTCTATTCAAACGCCATCCCTCACCATCCCGACACGGTGAGCACGGAGCTACTGACTCCAGGCATCTCTACCACCGTCAGCTATGACTACGTGGTTGCTGTGGATGCGGGACTCGCGGCGGCTGTACCAGAGGCAGAGGAGGGAGGACAGAGGACAGAGGACGGAGGACAGAGGATAGAGGACGGAGGACAGAAGACGGAGGACGGAGGACAGAGGACAGAAGGAGAGACGCAGCCAGTGGTGGACACCGGCCCTGCGTCCGGCTCGACTTATCCACCTGGAGAGGCATCCGCAGGAGAGGCCGCGCCCAGTCCCCAGCCTGACGCCTCCTCTGAGCCACCCGTGGAGTTACAGCCAGAGACGTCTCCTCCGCCTCCCGCTGATCCAACAGTGCCCGAGGGTGCTCAAGCGCCCGGGCGGCCACAGGAGCTGCAACCCTACCACGCCGAATCCACAGGCGTCGCCACCAACGTCTGTGGCGCTATTGCCACGAACACGACGTGGACGCTGGCAAACAGTCCCTATGTCGTCACCTGCGACGTAGGGATTCCCCAGAACCTCGTACTCACCGTCGAGCCGGGCGTGGTCGTCAAGTTCACAGGGTTTTATGACACGGTGTGGGTGGATGGAAGGTTGATTGCCGATGGCACGGACGCACAGCCGATCACGTTCACCTCGCTCAAGGACGATGGGGCGGGTGGAGACACGAATGGCGACGGCGGGGCCACGCAGCCGGCGCCGAACGACTGGGACAGCATCCGTTTCAATCCCGGGAGTACGGGCAGCCTGTTCGACCGTGCTGTCATCCGCTACGGCGGCGGCGACTGGTACGAGATGGTCTATGTCGCCACCACCGACATTAGCCTCACCAACAGCACCATCGCCTACAGCGGTGAGACAGGCATCCGTTTCGACAATGCCCTGCCCGCCAGCCTGACCGGCAACAGCTTCCTGAACAACGTGGTCTGGCCAGCGTGGGCGCCGCTGAGCAGCAACGGCCAGTCCATCGTCCTCAGCGGCAACACGGCCAGTGGCAACAAGGTAAACGGCTTTCTCGTGACGGGCAACATCGGCGGCAACGTGACCTGGGATGGCGACGACGGCTTCCCCTTCCTGGTCTCGGGTGATCTCGGCATCAACCAGGGCGCCAGCTTGACCCTGGCGCCGCGCACCGTGGTCAAGTTCCACGACTTCTACAGCACGTTGTGGGTCAATGGCACGCTCATCGCCAGCTCCGACGCCGCCAATCCCATCGTCTTCACCTCAATCAAAGACGATGCCGTTGGGGGTGACACCGATGGGAAGGCGGTTTCGCCCGGTCCGAACGACTGGGACAGCATCCGTTTCCAGGCCAGCAGCACCGGCAGTGTGCTCGACCACGCCGTCGTCCGCTACGGCGGCGGCGACTGGTACGAGATGGTCTATGTCGCCACCACCGACATTAGCCTCACCAACAGCACCATCGCCTACAGCGGTGAGACAGGCATCCGTTTCGACAATGCCCTGCCCGCCAGCCTGACCGGCAACAGCTTCCTGAACAACGTGGTCTGGCCAGCGTGGGCGCCGCTGAGCAGCAACGGCCAGTCCATCGTCCTCAGCGGCAACACGGCCAGTGGCAACAAGGTAAACGGCTTTCTCGTGACGGGCAACATCGGCGGCAACGTGACCTGGGATGGCGACGACGGCTTCCCCTTCCTGGTCTCGGGTGATCTCGGCATCAACCAGGGCGCCAGCTTGACCCTGGCGCCGCGCACCGTGGTCAAGTTCCACGACTTCTACAGCACGTTGTGGGTCAACGGCGCGCTCATCGCCAGCTCCGATGCCGCCAACCCGATTACGTTCACTTCATTCAAGGATGACGCCGCGGGTGGAGATACGAACGGCGACAGCGGCGCCAGCCAGCCTGGTCCGAACGACTGGGACAGCATCCGTTTCAACGTCGGCAGCACCGGCAGCGTGCTCGACCATGCCATCGTCCGCTACGGCGGCGGGGACTGGTACGAGAGCGTGTACGTGGCGACGGCGGACATCACGATTGCCAACAGCAGCATCGTGCATTCGGGAGAAATCGGCCTGCGCTTCGACGGTGCTTCCCCAACGGTCATAGGCAATACCTTCCGTGACAACGTCATCGGTATCATGGCTCAAAATGGGGCCCGCCCGGTGCTGCACCAGAACAACATTCTCCGCAATCGCGACTACGGTCTCTGGAATCAGGGCAGCCAGGTCATCGACGCCGAGGACAACTGGTGGGGCAGCGTCAAAGGTCCGTATGACCCCAGCGACGACACGGGGTCGGGCGGCTTTTACAATCCCAAGGGCGACGGCGACAAAGTCAGCGACGGGGTGGACTATCAACCGTGGCTGGCGTTTACCGGTCTGCTCTATGGCCTGACCATCGCCACCGGCGACAACCCCGTGCAAAGCGCGCGCTATGGCTACGACGTGCTGAATCGGATGACAAGCCTGTCAGCCAGCGGCCCGGTCAATGCCACCTATCGGTACAGCTTCGATGCCGTCAGCCGCCTCACGAGTTTTGGCCCGAGCGGCGGTCCCGGCGTGCGCGCCAGCCTCGAATACGATCCCAATTCCCGCCTGACCCGGCTGACCAATCGCAGCCCCAGCGGCAGCGTCACTTTCAACGACTTTCGCTATACCTATGACAAGGTCGGTGATGTGCTGAGCGCGCAGGAATTAGGACCGTCAGGCGGGGCGACTACCTTCAGCTATGACGCCGTCCATCAGCTCACCGGCGTGAACGGGCCGGGCCTGACCGAGACCTATGGCTATGACGCCGCCGGCAATCGCACCGGCAAAAACGGGGTCACCTCAACGTTTGACGCCGCCAACCAACTCCTTGCTTCCAGCGATGGCTGGACCCACGGCTATGACGCCAACGGCAACCTGCGCGCACGGACCAAGGCGGGCCAAACCACGACGTACACCTGGGACGTGCGTGACCGCCTGACCCGCATTGACTACGCCGATGGCAGCTTCAGCGCCTTTGCCTACGACGCGCAGGGTCGCCGCATCAGCCGCCGCGATCGCCAGGGCGTGACGACCTATTTCATCTACGAAGGCTGGAATCTGGTGCAGGAAACCACGCCAAACGGCGTCGTCACCGCCAACTACGTCTACGACGGCCTCGACCACCTCCTGGCGATGAACAGAGACGGCGCCACCTACTTCTATCTGTACGATCGCCTGGGCAATGTGCTGGGGCTGAGCAATGGTGCAGGAGTGTTAGTGGCAAGCTACCGCTATGATCCCTGGGGCAGTATTCTGGCCACGGGCGGCGGCAATCCCAACCTGTCCAATCCCTTCCGCTTTGTAGGCCGCGAGTGGGATGGGGACAGCGGGCTGTACTACCTTCGTGGCCGCTACTATGACCCCCAACTGGGCCGATTCATCAGCCGCGACCCCCTGCACCTGTCGATGCCCGGCGCCAACCAATATGCCTATGTGGGCAACAATCCCGCCAACGCCACCGACCCCATGGGTTTGGATGTGGGCGACCGCCGCTGGTGGCAGGCTGTTGGCGGCGTGGCGGTGGGTATCGGTGTGGGCATTGGCGTCACCCTGACGGCTCCATTCTCCCTCACGGGTATTGCCCTGGCCGGGGTCGCAGTCGCGGCCGGGGGTGTGGCCGGCGGGGGGGCGGCGGTGGTCAGCGAGCGCTTTCTGGCCGAGGAGTGCGAACGCAACTACTGGGAAGCGTTCAAGGCCGGCGGTAAGGGAGGCATGGTCGGCGGCGCCATCGGCTTCAACGTTGCCTGGCTCTATGAGGCCGAACTCGTGGCCGGCATCAATACTATCGCGAATCCTATGCTTGCCAACAGTGCGCGGACCATAGCCCAGCAGCGGCTCACTCTCGAACTGCAGATGAGCGCGGGCCGGCGCATGATGGCTCAGGCCGTGGCCAAACAGGACTGGCTATTGTTCGAACGCTGGCAGACCAAGATGGAACTGCTGCAAGCGGCCATGAGCAAGCTGCCGATTTGGTGATGCTTCGTGCTCGCAGAGTGCGCGTCCTTGCGCTATTACTAGCTTTGGCTTTGACTCTGGCGGCGGCCGGCCTGCTGTCGGTGTCATCGCGGGTGGTGCGCGGTCAGGTTCTGACCTCCAACGGTCCTATCCCCGGCGCCGTTGTTCGCCTGCGCGCCACCACGAACGAGACGACGACCGACGCCGAAGGTCGCTTCACCTTGCGCGTGGGCGGGCTGCCCATTCATCGCACCGTCACCGCCTGGAAAGAGGGTTACTACATCGGCGGCGCCGATCTGACCGGCTGGCCGAGGGGCATCGAGATCACGCTCAAACCCCACACTTCCACCGACCATCCCGGCATGGCCTGGCTGCCCTCCGACGCCGACCCGGCGGTCGAGCTGGCCTGCGGCAATTGCCACAAGGACCTGCACGAACAATGGCGCGCCGACGCCCACTCGAATGCCGCCGCCAATCCTTTGGTGCAGGCGATGTACAACGGCACGGGCGCAGACGGGCAGCCGGGCGCCGGTCCTGGCTTCCGGCTCGATTTCCCGGATGACCCCGGCAACTGCGCCTTCTGCCACGCCCCTGCGGCCGCTGATCTCCGCCGCCTGGAAGGCGAGGCCGCCAACGGCGTCTTCTGCCAGTTCTGCCACAGCATCGCTCACGCCCAACAGCCCTACGCCGAGACCACCGCCGGCGTCAACGCCATCCGCCTGCTGCGCCCGCCGCCCGGCGAGCACCTGTTCATCGGTCCCTACGATGACGTAGCGGGTCGTGACACCTACAGCCCGATGCAGAAATCGAGCCAGTTCTGCGCCGCCTGCCACAGCGGCAGTTGGTGGAACGTCCCCACCTATACGTCGTTCGACGAATGGCAGGCCAGCCCCTACGCGGCGCGAGGCGTGCAGTGCCAGAATTGCCACATGGCCACGGCCGGGCAGACCAATGCTGAACCGGTGCGACTAGTCTCGACCTGCGCTCCCGACCGGCCCGGTCCTATCCTGGGCGAGACCCTCTGCCAGCTCCAGGCCTGCATCGCCTGCCACATCACCGGAGACGCCAAATCGACCGACCCCACCACGGCCATCGCCCTCGTCCCCGCTCGCGACCCGGCCAACATCTCATCGCATCTTATGCCCGGCTCCCGCGATCAGGACTTTCTCCGCAGCGCCGTGACCACGACCATCACCGCCACACAGGGCAGCGATGGCGTGCTGGTGGACGTGGGCATCACCAACAGCGGCGCCGGGCATCACATCCCCACCGACGGCTGGATGCGCAACATGATCCTCCTCGTCACCGCCAGCGATGGCGAGGGCAGAGAACTGGCGCCTCTGGGCGGCCAGGTCGTGCCGGAATGGGGCGGCGACCTGGCCGGTCTTCCCGGCAAGGGTTTTGCCCGCGTCCTGGAAGACTGGGAGGGCCAGTCGCCGGCGCCGCCGTGGCGAAACGGCGTGCGCGTGCGCAGCGACACACGCATCCCCGCCCTCGCCACCGATGTCTCGACCTACGCCTTTGCCGCACCGGCGGACGGCGGACCCGTCACTGTCCAGGCCCGGCTGATCTACCGCCGCGCCTTCCAGACCTGGACAGAAGCCAAGGGTTGGGACCTGCCCGATCTCGTCATCGCCGAGACCGCGGCCACAGCCCAGCCTCATTCGGGTTCTGTCCTCAAAGATGTGGCCCCAGCGTACGACACGCAAGCCTTCGCGCCTTCTGCGGCCACGACCCGTGACGGCCAACGTCTAGCGGCTGATGCCTTCACCCCGGCTGCAGCCTGCGCAACGTGTCACGAGGCCCAGGGAACGGCCTGGAGCGTGTCCGGCCATGCCCTGGCCACGACTGCGCCGCTGTACCGCGCCTGGTACAAAGTCGCCAACCAGGTCACCCTGGGCGACATCAACCCCTACTGCGCCGGCTGCCACACGCCCATCGGCCTGCTCAGCGGCCAGATTCGCAGCCGCTGGGGCTGGAAGAGTCAGGAAAGCTTTCCATTGAATGAGGCCGCCAATGCCGGTGTCAGTTGCGACGTCTGCCACGGCATTGCCGGCGTGACCGGCGTGGGCAACGGCGCCTACGTGCTGGATCCTTCTCGTACCACGCAGCACGCAGCACGCCCGACCAGCCCCATCGCACCTGCTGACCATAACCTCCTGAGTCGTCCGGAATTCTGCGCCGTCTGTCACGAGGCGGCCAATCCCGGCAGCGGCCTGCCGGTGATGACCACGTTCAGCGAGTGGCAGGCCAGCCGCTTCAACACCGGCGACCCCGCCACGACCACCACCTGCCAGGACTGTCACTTTGCGCAGGGCCGCCACGGCAGCCTGCACCCCGATGACCTGACCCAGGCCGCCCGGATCGACATCCTGCCCGGTGAGGCGGCGCCGGGTCAGGAAAGCGAGCTGCGCGTGCGTGTGAGCAACACGGGCGCGGGCCACGCCCTGCCCACCGGTTCCGCCGAGCTGCGGCAGATGTGGCTGGCCGTGACCGTCACCGACGCCGCGGGCCAAGTCATCTACGAATCGGGCAAGGTGAACGACTACGGCGATCCTGTCCCCGGCAGCGTGACCTATGGCGTGCGCTGGCTGGACGCGGAAGGCCGCCCCACCGACCGGCTGTGGGAGGCTCAGACCGTCGAGCGCGACCATCGCATCCCGGCGGGGGGTTCGATGGTGGAGACCTACCGCTTTGGCGTCCCTGCAAACGCTGCCGGCCCGCTGCACGTGCAGGCAAGGCTGCGGTACCGGTCGGCCGCCGGCTATCTCACGTCGCTGATGTCGATCTACGTGCAGGAAGAGATTGCACCGCCGCCGACGATCGACATGGCAGCGGCAGAGGCGTCGATGCCTGTTCTCGGTCCCTGAACCGGAGCCAGGGTAAAGGCCTCAGAACTGGTCCGGTGGCCGTGGACATGTACCGAGTTGGGATAGAATGTCAACAAGGCGGTCCAGCAGCCGTGGAGAGAGGTTCTGGTCAAACAGGAGCGATCTCACGGTTGGACGGCTAACATGGAACGCTCACGCGTGGCGGCGAAGCTCAAGCAAGCCAGGATGTCGTCCTTGGTCAGGTATGGGAAATCCTTTAGGATCTCCTGCTGAGTCATGCCCGACGCCAAGTACTCCAGCACATCGTAGACTGTGATGCGCATGCCCCGGATACACGGTTTGCCCCCACGCTTGCCGGGTTCAATCGTGATGATGCCTTGATACTGCATGCCATTCTCCATTGTTGCCAACAGTTTGATGCCAACGCTTGGTTCGCGCCGTTATCATACGATGGATGCGTGACCTGAACAACTGGCCGCCAGCCTATCTGCGCTCGCACATGGTCATATTTCTCATGGCAACTCGACCTCCCGATCTATGCCAGCGCGGGCCTCCGCCGGGAAGGCGCCGATGGCGTTCGCTCGTCTACTCACGCTTGTATCCTCGGAAGACGTCCAACAACTGCTTGAATGATGCAGGCCTGTACTGCTCGAAGCTTTCCTGGTCGACATAGACGAAGTCGTATACCACGTCTGCCTGGACGCGGTTGATGTCCTCGCCCAACCGTCGCAGACCGGCGTCTTCCACGTTGCTCCGAGCGAAGGAGACGCCACCAACTTTGTCGTCTAGAGCGCTCTGGAGTCGCGCAAGGCTTCGTCCGCCGGGAACCAGCGTAGGGCGGGGTCGAGGATGGCGTAGGGCGAGGCGGGGAAGTCAGGATGGAGCGCCATCGACATACTCCCGGATTCGATTGGCAAACGCGAGCAGCTCATCCAGATCGGTGACTATCACGGCTTGCACGATGCGGAGGTCAACGGCGGTGTATTGGTGGATGACCGTGTTGCGGAAGCCAACCATACGCTGCATGCGCTCAGCCAGCCGGTTGTCGATGATCCGTTCGGCTCCCAATAGCTTGAAACTATCAGCACTGGAGACCGGTATCCCCAGCTTGTTGGCGCGGATGACGTAGTTGGCCAGGTCGATCGCCGTCTCACAGGCCCTCAGCACATTGAGCAGCGCCGCGTCCTGGCGCGTGAAGTTGGTCGTAAAGTCATCTGGGTCGGCGTAGTATTCGTCCCTGGCCCGCCGGACGCAGCGCTGAATGCTCTGAATCTTGTTGATGACGATATCGTTCATATGGAATAGGCCTTTCCTGTTTCATGGAACGATTCGAGGATCGCTGCGCGCTCTTCATTCAGCTTCTGATAATAGGAAAGCGTCAGCATCTCGAATTCGGCAGCCGCGTCGCCTTCCGCGGCGTAAAGCCTGCGTCCTGATTCGACGATCTCCTTCTGAAATACGGTCGAAACCTTGCGGGCATTGAGCAGGTCTACCGGCTTGCCCAGGGCGTTCTCTAAAGCGTCATGGCAGGGGGTGAGTATCAATTGGGGCTGCCGACGGGCCTGCTCAGGCGGCAGCAGGACCGCAATATCCACGTCACTATCGGGCCATTCATCGGCGGTGCCGTAGGTCCCAAACAGGTAAATCGCCTGCGCATCAGGATAGTACTCCAGAACGATGTGCACAATTGATGGAAGGGGAGGGTCCTTAAGAAGCGACATCAGCGACATACTCCGTTTCTGTCAACCGCGAATGAACGCGAAAAGGCGCGAATGATGCTAACCGCAATGAGCCTTTGCAAGTCAATATGACTGCGTCAACAATGCAGCAGACATCATCCCGAAAAATCAACCCCTGTTCATATTCGCGTTCATTAGCGTTCATTCGCGGTTTCTCCAATTCTTTCAACCGCGAATGAACGCGAAATGGCGCGAATGATGCTAACGGTAATGCGCCTTTGCGAGTCAATATAACTGCGTCAACAATGCAGCAGACATCATCCCGAAAAATCAACCCCTGTTCATATT
>CAZHTZ010000065.1:0-541 GCA_964535455.1 uncultured Caldilineales bacterium | reverse complement strand
CATTAGCGTTCATTCGCGGTTTCTCCAATTCTTTCAACCGCGAATGAACGCGAAAAGGCGCGAATGATGCTATCTGGTATTGGCATATCTTTTCCATTCCATCTTTCTGCTGCCAAAGTTAATGATCAAGCCCAATGGCAGTTTGGTTGCTTTAAGATAGTTGATTAACTGCGCTTCCTCGATTCCTGTGATGTTCTGAATCGCCTTGATTTCGACGATGATCTGTCCAAAACACAAGAAATCGGCAACATACTCTTTCTTTAGCGGTCTATTCTTGTATGTGATGGCGATACGCTTCTGTGATTCAAAAGGAATGTCACAATCAGAGAATTCTATTTCCAACGCTTCCTGATAAACCGCCTCAAGAAACCCGCAGCCAAGATGATTGGAAACATTGATGGCTGCGCCAACAATGCGGTAGACTTCATCTCGAAAAATCAACCCTTGACCATATTCGCGTTCATTCGCGTCCATTAGCGGTTACTCCCAGGGCATTCCCGTTCTTATCTTCACATGAGGAGGTAGGCAATTGGCCTCAATG
>CAZHTZ010000064.1:0-19285 GCA_964535455.1 uncultured Caldilineales bacterium | reverse complement strand
GGTTACGATCTCCAGCAGCGGCACCCCGGCCCGGTTCAGGTCCACCAGGCTGGCGTCGCCGTCGTGCACCAGCTTGACCGTGTCCTCTTCCAGGTGGGCGCGGGTGATGCGGATGCGCCGGACACCGTTGGGCGTGTCGATGTCGATCCAGCCGCCGAGACAAAGCGGCAGCTCATACTGACTGATCTGGTAACCCTTGGGCAGATCGGGGTAGTTGTAATTCTTGCGCGCGAAGACGGCTTCTTCGGCGATGGTGCAGTTCAGCGCCAACCCGGCACGGATGGTCTGCGCCACGGCCTCGCGGTTGATCACGGGCAGCATGCCTGGCATGGCCAGGCACACGGGACAGGTGTGGCTGTTGGCCGCCGCATCCCACGAGTCGGTGCTGCACCCGCAGAACATCTTCGAGCGGGTGGCAATCTGGGCATGGACTTCCATGCCGACGACAAGTTCGTAGTCAGTGATCATTGGGGGATCAATCACGCATAGCGCCGCACGAAACGACCCATCCGTTCCAGCGCGATCTCGATCTTCTCTGTGGAGTTAGCGTAGCAGCAGCGGACGTGGCCCTCGCCGCCGACGCCAAATGCGGAGCCGGGGATCACGGCGATGGACTCCTCTTCCAGCAAACGCTCGCAGAAGGTGGTGTCGTCCATGCCGGTGTGCTTGATGGAGGGGAAAGCGTAGAAGGCGCCGCGCGGCTCAAAGGTGGGCAGGCCGATGCTGTTAAGGCCGTCCACGATCAGGCGGCGGCGTCCGGCATAGGTCTGGCGCATCTGCTCGACCGCTTCCTCGGCCCGGGGGTCGGTCAGAGCGACAATGGCGGCGGCCTGGGCGGTCGTGGGCGCCGACATGATTGTGTACTGGTGGACCTTGCGCATGGCTGCCAGCAGGTCGACGGGCGCACACACCCAACCCAGGCGCCAGCCAGTCATAGCATGCGACTTGCTGAGGCCGCCCAGCAATATCGTGCGGTCTTTCATCCCCGGCAGGCTGCTGAAGCAGGTGTGCTCGTAGCCATAGACCAGACGCTCGTAGATCTCGTCCGAGATCACGGTCAGGTTGTGCTCGTCCGCCACATAGGCGATCTCGAGCAGCTCATGGTGGTCGAGGCCCGCCCCGGTGGGGTTGCACGGGTAGCCGATGAGCAGGGTCCGGGACTGCGGGGTTACCGCCGCCTCGATCTCGGCCGCTGTCACCCGAAAATCGTGCTCGACGCGGGTGGCGATGGGCACCTGCACGGCGCCAGTAAAGGCGACCTCGGCCGGATAGGCGACGTAGCTGGGCTGGGGGATGATGACCTCATCGCCGGGGTCGAGCGTGGCCACCGCCGCCAGGTAAAGGCCTTCGGAGGACCCGACCGTGATCAGAATCTCGGTTTCGGGGTCGTAGTGGACGCCATAGCGCCGGTGCAGATACTCGGCCAGGGCGACGCGCAGCTCGTAGATGCCCGAATTGGAGGTATACCGCGTCTGGCCGCGCTGGAGGCTGGCGACACCCGCCTGCAGGATCACATCGGGCGTCGTGAAATCAGGCTCGCCGATGCTCAGCGAGATGACGTTCTCCATGCTGGCGGCGATGTCGAAGAACCGGCGCAGACCAGAGGGTGGGACGGCCGCCACCCGTTTGGAGATGCGGTCGCGGCTGGCGCCGTTGCCGTTGGCGGCAAGCACACCGTCGGCGACGCTCTCGGGGGTAACATGCTGGGAATAAATGGCGATGGTCATGAATGCTCCTCAGACGGGCGGACGCAAGTCCAAACGTCCGCGCGGGATTGATAACTCAGCTCAAGGCGGATCACGGCGCCGCCAGCTCCAGGGGCGGACGCTCCTGCCAGAAGCCCGTGGCCTGCTCAAAAGCGTGGGCGACGCGCAAAATCGTCGCTTCATCGAAGGGCTTGCCGATGACTTGCAGGCCCACCGGCAGTTGCCTGCCGTTCACCGGCGTGAACCCGGCGGGCACGGACAGACAGGGCACCCCGGCCAGGGCCGTGGGGATGGTGAGGACATCGGTCAGGTAGAGCTCGACAGGATCGGTCGGCGCCTCGCCGATGACAAAGGGCGGGATGGGCACGACGGGCGCCACCAGGGCGTCGTAGCGAGCGAAGGCGCGGTCGAAGTCTTGGCGGATGAGCGTACGGACCTTCTGCGCCTTAAGATAGTAGGCATCGTAGTAGCCGGCCGAGAGCGCATAGGTGCCCAGGATGATGCGGCGCTTGACCTCGGGGCCAAAGCCCTGGCCGCGCGTCTGGCGGTAGTTCTCCCACATGGACTCGGCGCCGGCGCTGTGGCCGTAGCGTACGCCGTCATAGCGGGCCAGGTTGGCGCTCAGCTCGGCCCCGGCCACCAGGTAGTAAACCGGCATGCCATGACGGGTGTTGGGCAGCGACATCTCCTCGACTTCGGCGCCGAGGGCAGCCAGCCGGTCCACGGCCTGCAAAATGGCGGCCTTGATCGCCGGGTGCATGCCCTCGACCAGATATTCGCGGGGCAGCCCCAGCCTCAGCCCCCTGACCCCATCCACCAGCGTCGCCTCGTAAGCGGGCACCGGCTCCGGCATGGACGTGCTGTCGCGGAGATCCTGTCCGGCGATCGCGGACAGCAGGATGGCGTTGTCGCGGGCGTCCTTGGTGATGGGGCCGACCTGGTCGAGCGAGGAGGCAAAGGCCACTACGCCCCAGCGAGAGACGCGACCATAGCTGGGACGCATCCCCACCGTGTTCGTCCAGGAGGCGGGCTGGCGCACGCTGCCGCCCGTATCGGTGCCCAGGGCCGCCACCGCCAGGTCGGCAGCCACGGCTGCGGCCGAGCCGCCGCTGGAGCCGCCCGGCACGCGGTCCAGGTCGTAGGGGTTGTGCGTGGTGAAATAGGCGGAGGTCTCGGTGCTCCAGCCCATGGCAAATTCGTCGGTATTGGTCTTGCCCAGGAACACGGCGCCCAGTTGGCGCAGCCTGCTGATGGCCGTGGCCTCGTAGGGGGGCATGAAGCCGCGCAGGATAGCGGAGGCGGCGGTGGTGGGCATTCCCAGTACGGTGATCATGTCCTTGATCGCCAGCGGCACCCCCAACAAGGGCGTGTCTTCCCCCTGCGCCCGCCGCCGGTCGGCGTCCTGGGCCTGGGCCAGCGCCAGCTCCGGGGCGACGTGCAGATAGGCCCGCACCTGGCCGTCGAGGACGGCGATGCGGTCCAGATAGGCCTGCGTCAGCTCGACGGAAGTGACTTGGCGCCGGCGCAGCAGGTCCTGGGCCTCGTGGATCGTGAGGGCGCCCAACACGACGTTTGCCGCGCTCATGAGCTGCCCTCCAACACGGCATGCACGCGGAAATAGTCGCCCTGGCGCTCCGGGGCATTGGCCAGCGCCTCATCAAGGGGCAGGCTGGGCCGGACCTCGTCCGCGCGCATGACGCTGCGCAAGGGCAGCACCGTGGCCGTGGGTGGCACGTGCGACGTGTTCACCTCTTGCAGGGCAGCGGCATAGTCGAGGACCGCCGAAAGCTGGTCGGCAAAAAGGGTGATCTCGTCCTCAGTAAGCTGCAATTTGGCGAGTTCGGCGACGTATTTGACTTCGTCGGTGCTCAGGCGGGCCATGGCAGGGTCATTCCAGGGGAAAAGCGGGCATA
This sequence comes from uncultured Caldilineales bacterium, assembly GCA_964535455.1. Classification (GTDB taxonomy): domain Bacteria; phylum Chloroflexota; class Anaerolineae; order J102; family J102; genus SSF26. Next base: position 15,666 of record CAZHTZ010000064.1, on the reverse strand, counting down.
TCGGGCGATTATAGCATGGGGGGGAGGAGAGGCGAGAGGCGAGAGACGAGAGACGAAAAACGAAGGGCGTGAGTGACCCACATCGGGCGCGTGGTGGGTGCGTACCGGGGCAGAGCGCTGGCCCAGGCCGCCATGGCTTTCCTGTCCGGCCTTACAGCTTGAGGAAACGGTCGAAAAAGCCGTAGCCGCCGTAGGCGAACATGACGGCGCGCAGGGTCTTGCCGATCCACGTAGCCACCAGGAAGGAGAGGACGGGGATGCGCAAGGCGCCTGCGATGATGCCCGCCAGGTCGAACAAGGGGTTCGGGATAAAAGCCAGTAGGGAGATGAAAACCAGGCCATAATGGCGCACCAGATGGCTCAGCCAGTCATAGCGGGCGCGGTCTTCGATCATCACGCTGCCGCTGGCTCCGGCCAGATAGCCGGTCAGCTCCCCCAGCGCCTGCCCCGTCCCCGCCGCCAGGCCCACCAGCAAAGGATTCATCGTGCTCCCCGCCACGATGGGGATCAGCCAGCCCGGGGCCGGAATGACGATGGTGGCACTGCTGAGCAGGCTGAGGACAAAGACGCCCAGGTAGCCGTAGCTGCCCAGATGCCGCAGCCAGTTGGCATTCAGCAGCAGGAGCAGCGCCAGCAGCGCTACCGCCACGGCGCCGGCAAGACGCATGGCGAACAGACGCCAGCGCCGGTCCACCCTGCGCCAGAAGCGTGGTCGCGCTTCTGGCGCAGGCGGGGCCGCTTCGGTCCCTGGCGGCGGGGCTGCTTCGGTTCCTAGCAGCGGGGCCGCTTCGACCTCAACCTGGGAGTCTGTTGGTCCTGCGAGGTCGGGCAAGGGCCCTCAGGCTTCTTCGATGGTGATCGTGTCGATGAGGTCGCCCTGCTCGATGGCAAAGAGCACGTCTTCGCCGCTTTCGAGCTTGCCGAACACGGTGTGTTTACCGTCCAGCCAGGGGGTGGCCAGGTGCGTAATGAAGAACTGGCTGCCATTGGTGCTCGGACCGGAGTTGGCCATGCTGAGGGCGCCTGGGCCATCGTGCTTGAGGCTGGAATCGATCTCGTCACGGAAGGTATAGCCGGGACCGCCGCGGCCGGTGCCGGTGGGGTCGCCGCCCTGGATCATGAAGTCCTTGAGCACGCGGTGGAAGGGGACGCCGTCGTAGTACCGCTCGCGGGCGAGAAAGACGAAGTTGTTGACGGTGACGGGTGTCTTGGCGGCGTGCAGACGCAGCGTCATGTCGCCCTTGTTCGTCTTGATTGTCGCCGCGTAGGTCTTCTTGAGGTCGATTTGCAGGGCAGGGGGCTTGGTATAGCGGGCCATGAGGTTAAAGGTTAAAGGTTGGAGGTTGAAGGTTGAAGGTTGGAGGTTGGAGGTTGGAGGTTACTTGGATTCGATGTCGATGCTGATGAACTTGGTCCCGGGCTCGGTGTCCTTCTCCGGGTCGCGCAGCTTGATTTGCTTGAGCACGTCTTCCCCTTCGACCAGTTGACCGAAGATGGTATGCTGGTCGTCCAGCCAGGCCGTCGGGGCAAGGGTGATGAAGAACTGGCTGCCGTTGGTGTTGGTGCCGCGGTTGGCCATGCTCACCACGCCGGCCCGATCATGGCGAAGGGTGGGCACGAACTCGTCGTCAAACGTGTAACCGGGCCCGCCAGCGCCGGTGCCGCTGGGATCACCCGCCTGCGCCATGAACTCTTCGATCACGCGATGGAAGGTCGTATTGTCGTAGAACCCGTTTTCGGCCAGCACGACGAAGTTGTTGACCGCGTTCGGCGCTTCCTTCTCGTAGAGATCGATCTTGAGGTTGCCCACATCCGTGTGGATGATGGCGCTGTAGTCCTTGTTGGGGTCGATCCGCATGGCCGGGGCAGTGTTGTAGTAACCATCGCGCTTGGCCGGCTCCACGTCGCTCAAGGGACGCTTGCCCTGCGGAGGCAGGGTGGGACTGAAAGGAGTCGGCGTCGGGGTGGGCGACGGCAATAGCGAACTCTCGGCCGTGGAGATATCCACTCGCTGGATCAGGGTGCCCTTCGAGTCACCCTCACCCAGATTGGCGGGGTCACGAGTCTCGAGCTGGCTCAAGACGTCGGCGCCTTGGGCAATACGCCCCAGCGGTGAGAAGCGCTCCGCCAGCCAGGGGGAAGCGCTGAGGGTGAAGAAGAACTGGCCGGTGTTGCTGTCAGGGGCCTGCTCAGGGCTGCCGAGCCATCCGGCGTCATTGAAGGCGCCCTTGGACAGCTCGTCCGCGACGACGTAGCCGGGGCTGCCGGTGCCGTTGTCGCTCGGGTCGCCGCCGAGGGCAACCACGTCTGGAATCACCTGGTAGAAATGGGTGCCGTCGTAGTAGCCGGCGCGGGCCAGGGCGATAAAGTTGTTGACGTTGTCGGGCGCGAGGTCGCCGGCAAGCTCGACGACGATATCGCCGGCGTCGGTGCGGAAGGTGGCCAGGTAAACCTTGCCGTCGTCCAGAACGCTGGCAGGAGCGCTGTTCCAGTAGTTGATGCGCTTCTCTACGGGCATGGTCGCCATGAAGTGGTCGTCGGCCGTCACGTCGGGCGCAAAGGGCGTCGGCGTGGTCGTAGGCGTCGGCAGTTTCGAGCTGGTCGCTTCCGAAATCTCAACCTTCAGGAGCGCATCGCCGGTGAAAGTGGGATTCTGGTCCGGGTCCCGCCGGGTCAATTGGTCGAGCACGAGATCGCCATCGACCACCTGTCCGAACACGGTGTAGCCGCCGTCAAGCCAGGTGGCAGGGCCAAACGTCATGAAGAACTGGCTCCCATTCGTATCCGGGCCGCTGTTGGCCATCGCCAGGACGCCGCGCTTGTCGAAGCTCAGGCTGGGATCGACTTCGTCGGCAAAGGTGTAGCCTGGTCCTCCTGCACCGGTGGCGGTGGGGTCGCCGCCCTGGGCCATGAAACCGTCCAGAACACGGTGGAAGGTCGTATTGTCGTAGAACCCCTCCTTGGCCAGGAAGACGAAGTTGTTGACGGCGTTGGGGGCCTTATCAGCGAAAAGCTGCACGGTGATGTCACCCTTGGCGGTCTTCAAGGTGGCCAGGTAGGTCTTGGTGGGGTCGATGGTCATGGCGGGCGGCGCCGGCCAGCTCTTCGCCGCGGTGCTGGCGGCGGGCGTGTTGGCCGCGTGCGGTGTTCCCGATGCAGCGGGCGGCGTGGGGGTCACAGGCGCGGCAGGCGTCTCCTGGTTGGCGGGGGGTTGTCCGCCGCCACAGGCAGCCAGAAATACGAGGATGAACAGAATCAGCAGGGGAAGGAAGCGGGTGGGTTTCAAGGTGTACACTCTCTGAAAAGATGGGGGTGGGTTAACGAGGGCCAGGCGCCTCACGGCCATCGAGTGGCACCCTTTCCATACGCCAGATGATGATGGCGCTGGCAAGGAAGGTGGCTGCCGCTACCACGAGGGCTTCGACGATGGATGCTTTGGTGATGAAGATGGCGAGCATGCCATAGGCGCCACCGAGGAGGTAAATCATGAGAACGGCTTCACGGCGTGTGAAGCCGCGGTAAACGAGACGATGGGAGAGATGGTCCTTACCTGCGGTGGTAAAAGGGTTGTAGCCGCGGCGCAGACGAGAAACGATAACAAGAGAGGTGTCAAGAACGGGAACGCCCAGCACCAGCACCGGGATCATCCAGGTGACGGCGGGGACGTTGCCGGGAAAACGCAGCTTGATGCCCACGGCGGCGAGCAAAAAGCCCAGGAACAGGCTGCCGGTGTCACCCATGAAGATGCTGGCCGGGTTGAAGTTGTAGGCCAGAAAACCGATGCAGGCGCCGAGCAGGGCGGCGGCGAGAATCCCCACCAGGTATTGGTTGGACAGCGAGGCCAGAAGCACAAAGAAGGCGCTGGCAACGGCGGCGACGCCCGCCGAAAGACCGTCCATGTTGTCCAGGAAATTGATGGCGTTGGTGATGAAAAGAACCCACACGAAGGTGGCGGCGATGTTCAGGACCGGCTGCTTGAAGACGGAAATCTCTACCCCGGTCACAATGAGCACGCCCACCGGAAGGGCTTGCCCAACCAGCTTGGCCCAGGCCGGCAGCGCATTGCGGTCATCCCAGAAACCCAGGAAGGAGATCAGGGTGGCGCCGATGACGATGCCGATCACCTGGCTGACGTAGAAGCGCTGTCCGAACAGCAGCACTGCGACGATGACGGCGACGTAAATCGCCAGCCCCCCCAGCAAAGGCGTCGGGTTGGCGTGGAACTTGCGGCCGTTCGGCCTGTCCACCATGTTGGTGTGGAAGGCCAGACGCCGCGCCAGGGGGGTCACTCCCAGAGCCAGGGTGAGGGCGGCGCCGAAGATGAGCAGAACTTGCTCGATCATCGTTCAACCACCGTTGAGCTGCTTCTGAAGCTGCTGGACCAGCGCTTCGTAGGTGGGCCGTTGGGCCTCCGGCGCCGCGTCACGCGCTTGCTGGGCATACGTCAGGGCTTCCTGGAGCTGGCCCTTCTTTTGGTAGAGGATCGCCAGATTCTGCAGGCTGCTGAGGTCATTGGGGTTGATGCCCAGCAGGCTGAGGTTGGCGGCGATGGCCTCATCCGTGCGGCCCAACTGCGCCAGCGCATAGGCGCGGCCGCTCAGCGCCCGCACGTCGGTCGGGCTCAACTTTGAGGCTTGCTCGTAATCCGCCGCCGCTGCTTCCCAATCCTGCGATTGCAGCGCCAGTTGGGCGCGACGCAGGTAAGTGTCGGCAAAGTAGGGATCCAGCTCCAAAGAGCGCGCAAAGCGTGCGCGGGCCTGGTCATCCTCGCCAAGCTGCGCGTACACGGTCCCCCACTCGTTTTGCAGGTGCGCCGCATTGGGGCTGAGCGCAGTGGCCTGGGCGTAGTAGTCGCTGGCCGTGCGCAGGGCCTCGGTGCGTGCGGTCGGGTCCTGCATGGTGGCGGCGATGGTGCCGTAGTAGCGGGCCAGGTTGGCGCTGTGATCGGTGTTGAGTGGGTTCAGATTGCGCGCGTTCAGAAGGACCTGCTCGGCGCGGTCCAGCAGGGTCCGCTGCTGGGTGGCGTCGTTCGAAGCCCGCGCAGCTTCCAACAGGGAACGTCCGCGGAAGAGCTGGTAGTAGTCTTCGCTCGGCGCCATCTCGCTGACCTTGTCATAGAAGACCAGTGACGTGGCGTACTCGCCGCGGCTGTCGGTCGTCTGCGCCAGTTTGAAGTACATGTCGGCGCGCACGAGGTTGAGATTGATGCGATTGACGAGGAAGAGCCCTACCCCTACAAGCACGATCGCGGTGGCGCCCGCAAGCAGGGGCCGGTAGCTCCATTTCTGGGCGGCCGCGGGCATAAGCCAAACCAGGCTGGCTGCCAGCGCCATCACGAGCAGAGCCAGCCAAACATAGAAACCGGTGATATGGCCGGCCACGTAGGCGGCCTTGACCTCCACCGGCCACTGGCCTGGAAAAGGCAGCAGCCGGTTGGCCTGATAGAGACCGTAGGCCAGCCAGACGGCCAGGGTCACCGCCAGGTAAGCGCCGACCGCCTTACCGACGGCCCCACCTTTTGCCTCCTTTGACCACGTCTCCCCCAGCGCCAGCGTGAGGCCCACAAACAGCGTGAAAAGCACGATCCAAAGGGCGCCAGGACCCGCAGCCAGAGCACCGTTGCTCAGATGCGTCACCCAGGAGCGCCAAAACACCGTCAAGCCGCTGGCCAGCGAGGTCTGGTTGGATAGGAAGTCCCAGTCCAGGATGAACAGGACGATGGCGACGAGGAACGCATAGGGCAGCAGGGCGCGCCAAAGCGGCGGTTGGTCGACGGGACGGCGTTGGGGCGAGACAACCACACGTCCCGGCTGGCGCCGGCGCTTGCCGCCGGCTGAGGCAGTCACAGGGACCGGGGCAGGCGCCGCTGTGGATGGCGCCGGGTTCAACGGTACTTGCTCGATGCCCACGGCGACGAGGGCGGCGACAAGAACGAAAAAGTAGGTACGCGTGGAGGCGATCGAGATGCCGAAGTGGATTTCGACGAAATGGGCCACCACAGTGGCCAGCAAAGCAATGATCACCAGTTGACGACGATCCAGTCGCTCGATACCGGCAGCGCCGCGGAAGGCGGCGACCGTCACGTAGACGAGCACACCCAGAATGAAACCGAGAGCCACACCCACGCCGGCATAATTCAGATGTCCGGTGACGGCGGGAATGCCCACGCCCAGCAGACCGCCGGCGATAGCCAGCACAATGAACAGGTTGCGGTCGCGTTTGCCGGTGACCAGACCCAACCACTTCAGGGCATAGTAGAAGATGCTGCTGAACAGGATGATATAGACGAGAAAGCCCAGGAAACCGGTGGTGACCAGGCTGTCAAAGGTTTCGTTGTGCGAACGGTCGGGCGAGGCGTTGCGCGCTTCGAGATCGGCCAGCGCCGGGACATAGAAGCGGTTGTACGCCACCCACATCGACTCCGGCCCGTAGCCCACCACCTGTCTGACCGGGTTAAGGACGTCGTCGGAGCCGTCGGGCCAGCTCAACGGCCCGTGCGGCTTCAACATGGCCACCACACCCTCCCAGATGAGCACGCGCACCTTGCCTGTGCCCTCATCGGTTTCCAGCATCTGGCCGAGACGCCCGACGTAGGGCAGCTCCTTAAAGGCGGCCAGCGGCGTGTTGGGAACATTGAGCAAGACGAGCAACGCGGCGCCGGCCACCGCCATTGAGACGATGCCCAGCCACAGCCAGCGCCAACCGCGGCGGGTGAGGAGGGGCACGAGGAAGAGCGCCAGGCCGGCGATCATGGCCAGCCCCAGGGCCAGGATACCCAGGAGTCCCGGCAGCACGCGCACCGCCGCCAGACCCAGCCCGACCAACGCCAGCGCCGCCACACCGATGCCCACACCTTTGCCGATCTCGACCAGGGTCAGACGTCCCTGTTGGGCTGCCCGCTGGCGCAAGCTGGTCAATCCCAGCAGCAAGAAGACGTACAGACCGGCAGCCAACCCCAGCCAGGGTCCCCGGCTCTGCGTGAAGACGATGGCCACAAGCTGAATCACAAGCACGAAGAGCAGCGTCCCCGCGGTCAGGGCGTCGGTTGTGCTGCCATCCTTATCGAGCAACATGCGCTGGGTGGCATTGATCAGGCGTTCGAGCGTCAGGGGAACGGCCATGATCAGGTAGGCCGCCACGAAGATGGCGTTCCCCATATTGGAGGCGACCCGCTGGGTGGTGTCGCCTCCCCAGGGCAGCGGATCGAGACGGTAGTGCTGCAGGATGCCGTAAAGTGCGATCGGGACGCTCACCAAAATGACGGTGTACTGCAGCCGTCGCCACTGGTTGGTCGTGCGCAGCGTATCCAACACCACCAGGAAAAGCACCATGTAGCTCAACATGCTCAGGGTGCCTTGCAGGCGCTGATAGGAGCCCCACAGGCTCTGGCGCGGGGCGACCGAGAGCGCCGTGCTCAGGAGGTAAGCCCCAGCCAGGGCGAGAACGAGCAGCGCAAGAGGTCGCCGCCAGAGCGGAAGCGCAGTCTTTCCCGCTTCTGATGAGGTCCCTTCCGGCGCCGCCCGACCCAGGCGCAGCCCATCCACCTGCTTCACGATCCACACAATCAGGGCGAACCAGGCCAGCGAACGCACCAGGGCGATCTTGTCTGGCTCGAACACACGCTGGGAATAGACATTGAAGAAAAGCGGCGCCGCAATCAGGGCGGTCAGCCAGACCGCTTCCAGGAGCGCGTCACAGATCGACTGCAGGCGAGAAGGCATGGGCAACAAGGCAAAAACTACGGAGGACAGAGGACAGAGGACGGCGGACGGCGGACGGCGGACGGCGATCAATCCAACCTACAACCTGCAACCTGCAACCTGCTCCAGCCGAACGATCTTACCGCAGCCCAGGGCGACGGGCAAAGTCAGGCGCGGTTCAAGACCTCACCATAGACGGCAAACACCCGGTCGACCAATAGGGGCAGATCGAATTCGGCCTGCGCTCGCGCCTGGGCGGCGGCGGCCATGTTGCGGCGTTGCACCGGATCGGCCAGAACCTGGTTGATCGCCTGGGCCAACGCTCCGGCATCCCGTGGGGGCACGACCAGCCCGGTCTGGCCATGCTGGTTGATCCATGAGGTGCCGGTCCCCAACTCGGTCGTGATCAGGGGCGCGCCGGCGGCCATCGCTTCCAGCAGAACGATGCCGTAGGCCTCGCTGCGATGACTGGAAGGCAGGACAAAGAGGTCGGCGGCCTGATAGTAGGCAGGCAGATCGGGATCGCCGATGTCGCCCAGGAAGTGTACGCGCCCGGCCACGCCGGTTTGGCCGGTCTGGGCCGCCAGAGCGGCGGCCTCGGGACCGGTGCCGGCGATGAGCAGAGTGGCGTCCACCTGGCGCATGGCGTCGATCAGGTAGGTCAGGCCCTTGTAGTACCGCAAGCGGCCCACGAACAGGATCAGTGGGCCGGGGTAGAGGCCGCTAAGGTAGCGGGCGCTAAGGTAGCGGGCGCGCAACCGCGCCACCTCCTCAGGCCGGGGCTGGGAAAACCGGGCGACATCGACGCCCAGAGGCACGACCGTGCAATGGCCGGCCAACGGCCGCAGATAAGAGGAGCTTTGGATATAGGGCGGGCTGGAGGCCAGGATGCGGTCGGCGCGACGCAGCACCACACGCAGCAGAGGATCATACAGGCGCAGGATGCCCGCTTGGCGCACCACGTCACTCTGGTAGGAAATGACCGTTCCCCTGCCCCGGCCAAAGAGCAGGTTGCTCACTTCGCCCACCGGATAGGGAAACTGCAGGTGGACGATGTCAGGGCGCTGGCGTCCCACCTGCCAGGGCAGCGACACGCTTAGCGGGGTCGAGGCTACCGTAGCCAGTCGCCCCGCCCGGATCACCCGCACGCCCTCTTCCTCAGTGACCGTCGTCTCCAGACCGGCAGGATTGGTCACCAGCACGGTAACGTCGTGCCCGCGCCCGGCCTGGGCCCGCGCCAGCCAGCGCAGGTGGTTCTCGATGCCACCGAGTACCGGGTAATAGTCCTTGTAGATGTGGAGAATGCGCATGGCTATCTTGCCACCTGCCGGTAGGCGATCAGGGTCAACTCGGCGGTGCGCTGCCAGGTGAACCTTGCCGCCTGTTGGCGCCCGCGCTCCCGCAAACGCTCACGCAGCCCCTCATCGTCAAGCAGACGGACGATGGCAGTCGCCATCTCGTTTACATCCATCGGGTCGAAGAGCACAGCAGCCTCCCCTGCCACCTCAGGCAGGCTGGAGGTGTTACTGCAAGCGACAGGCGTGCCACAGGCCATCGCTTCCAGGACCGGCAGGCCGAAGCCTTCGTACAGCGACGGGAAGACGAAAGCCGTTGCCCCGGCGTAAAGGGCGGGCAGGTCGGCATTGGAAACGTTAGGCAGGAAGCGAACGGCATCCTCCAGACCCAGCTCCACCACGAGTTGGCGGGCTTCGGGACTGCGCGGATCCCAGGCGCCGGCGATGACGAGGTCGGTTCCCGGCGCCTGCGGCGTGGCGGCGGCAAAGGCCCGGATCAGGCGCGGCAGGTTCTTGTGGGGCTTGTTGCTGCCCAGATAGAGAAGATACCGGTCGGGAAGGTGCAATCGCTGGCGCAGCGCCGCCACGGCTGCTGCCGGCTGGGGGGCAAATAGGGGGTCCGCGGCCAAAGGCGTCACCGTGATCGCCGCGGCAGAGACCCCGTAGAGGGTCGTGAAGTCGGCGGCGGCGGCCTGGGAGATGGCGACAAAGCGGGTGGCGCTGCGGAGGGCAAGACGCTGGACCAACTCGATCGTCCAGCGGGCGCGCAGCGAGTAGTCGGCGGGAAATCGTCGCGGAATCACGTCGAACAGCGTGAGGACGTTGGGCAGACTCTGCCGGTAGGGGCGAACGTTGTAGGGAAGATGGACGACATCAGGCCGGAGTGAACGGATGAGCCGAGGCAGCTCGGTTTGCTCACGCAGATGAAAAGTCGGGATGTCGGTGGGGTGCAGCCGCACGTTGGCATGGCGCGCCAACGCGCTCAGATCGTAACGGCTGTTGGGCAGGGCCGGATTCACCAGCAGGACGATCTCGCCCTCATGTACGCCGGCCAGGGCATCCACCAGGTTGAACACGTAGCGGCCGATGCCGGGAAAGCGATCCTGGACGGTGCGGGCATCAAGAAGAAGGCGCATGACCTTGTCCTGACTGCCGTTCCCCTGAGGGACGAAGGGAGGCAAGCAGCCGGTAGAGCAGGAGGCCGGCAGCGAGCCACCCTTGGGCAAGGCGGCTGTAATGCTTGCGGTAGAAATAGACCAGGCTGTCCTGGTAGGCGCGCTGCGCCGTGGCATTCTGCTTCAGACTCTGCCCACCGACATGGGTGATACTGACCTGGGGGCAGTAGAACACCTGCCAACCGGCCTGCCGCAGCCGCAAACAGAGGTCGTTGTCCTCGAAATACATGAAAAAGGCCTCATCGAAGCCGCCCACCTGTTGGAGCGCCTCACGGCGAACGAGCAAACAGGCGCCGGAGACCCATTCGACGGCCTGGGTATCGCTCGTGGCCCAATCGTGCAGAGCGCGGCCGCGCGCGAGGCGGTGCCAGCCACGACGGACGAGATAACCCGGTCGAGGGTCGCCCCCGAAGGCGTAGGGCTGCGGGCGACCCTCCAGCAGAAGCAGGCGCGGACCGCAGGCCCCTGCTTCGGGATGTGCGTCCATGAACTCGACCAGGCGGGCCAACGCTGCGGGGGGTGTCACCGTGTCACTGTTGAGAAAGAGCACGTAACGCCCCCGCGCCAAAGCGATGCCCTGATTATTGGCGCGTCCAAACCCTGCATTGACCGTATTGCGAATCAGCGACACGCCCGGAAACCGCCCGGCCACCATGCCTGCGCTGCCATCCTGCGAGGCGTTGTCGATGACGATCGCTTCCCAGGTCGCCGGCGCCGCCGCAGGCAGCGCCGCCAGGGCAGCGGCCAGCAGCTCGCGCACGTTCCAGCTCACGATCAGGATGGAGAGGTCGATTGGCATCGGTTCCACGTTAGAAAATGGCGCTGTCGAAGACCTGGGCCAGCCGCCGCGTGAGTTCGCGGCGGTCAAAGCGTTTCCGTGCCGTCTCGAACCCCGGCCAGGCTTTCCCGGCCTGGCACTGCCGCATGAGGTTCTCCAGGGCGGAGGCGATGGCAGCCGGATCGTCAGGAGCGACGGTGATCCCCAGGTCATCCTGTTGGACGATACCGGCGGCGGCGTTGTCCTGAGCCAGGGCCAGGATGGGCCGGCCTGCCCCGATGTAGTCGAACAGCTTGGAGGTGGCGACGCTGCGCACACCCGGCGCCGTCACAAGCAGCAGCGCATCGGCATCGACCTGGCGTTGGTACGCCTCAGGGCGGGGCACAGGTGGGACAAACTCAACCACATGCTCCAGCCCTCGGCCCTGGACTGCCTGCTTCTCGGCCTCGGAAAAGTTCCCCACGATCTGCACAGCCAGCGGCGACCCCGGCTGCCGGCGCACCAGCTCGGCCAGGCCATCGAACAAAGCATCGGCCGATCCACCTTGCCTGCTGGCAGCAAAGGCGCCGGTGTAGACCAGCAGGAAGCGGCCGTCGGGCGGTCGCTGCCGGGAAAGGTCGGCAAAATCAGCACGGTCGAAGCCGTTGGTGATCACGCTGATTTTGGAGCCTGCCGTCGGGTAGCGGGCAGCCAGGTCCGTCGCAATGGGAGCCGTCACCGTCACCACAGCCGTGGCTTGAGATACGACCTGGCGCTCAAGCCGACCCTCCCAGGCGCGCCGCCAAGCCGCCTGGCGGAAGGGAGGGTTTGGCGGTTCAAACAGCCAGCCGTCGCGCAGGTCGGCGACCCAGGGTAAGCCCGTGGCGCCGTGCAGACGCAGGGCGATCAGGTGGGTGGTTTCGGGAGGAGAGCTGGAGAACAGCAGGGCGGGTTGTTGCCTGGCGATGACCTCCCGACCCCGGTGCACGGCCGGAAGCAGCCAGCCTAACTTGGTGTCGGGCGCCATGAGTTGGTCGCGCAGGCGGCCGGGTAGGCTTTGACCGGAAAGGGTGGCGACGCGGACCTGGGCTTCGGGCGGGACTCCCTTTGCCTTGCGCCACCGCAGAGGACGGAACAGGCTGTGAATGAGGTCAGACGCCCGAAAGACACCTGCCGTGGCGTCGTTTGCCAGTGTGCCGTAGCGCGCGGTGGTGAGCACCAGCGGACGGTAGCCAAACTCCGGCAGGTATTGGACGAACTTGCGTATGCGCTCGGTTCCGGCCGTCTCAACGGGCGGCCAATCGTGCATGACAATCAGAACGGTTTTCACGCGAGGTCGCCTTGTTCCGGTGAGCCTTCGGCGCGGTCGCCCGCGGCCGTCCTGGACCGGCGGCTGACCACCAGGTAAAAGAAAACCGCGGTGACGAAAATGACTGAGTAGGCGACGGTCGAAGCAATAGCGGCGCCGGTTACGCCCAGGCGTGGGATGAGCACCAGGTCCAGGACCACAGTCAGCACCAGGGCCATGCCGGCGTTGATGGAGTTGTAATGCGCATAACCTCGTCCCGCCAGCTCGCTGGTCAGCACCTTGCCGCCGCCCAGCAAAACGATCCCGGGCAGAAGCGCAAGCAAAGGCGCATAGGACGCCGAGAAGGCGGGCCCAAAGACAATGCGGATCAGCAGAGGGCCGAGAAGCGCCAGCACGACCGCCCCCACCGCCGTCAGCCCCAGCGTGAGACCAAACACCCGCGGTGTGAACCGGTTCATCTCCTCGGCTCGCGTGGCCGAAGCTTTGGGGAAAATGACGAATCCGACGGCGTTGGGCAGGTACCAGAGCAACTCGGCCAGACCCACGGCGGCGCCGTAGATGCCCACGGCCGCAGGGCCAAGAAAGCCATTCACCAGCAGCACATCCAGCCGGTAGTTGAAAAACTGGAGCACGTTGCCAACGTAGCCGCGCAACCCATAGCCATACGTCTGGTGCAGCACCACGCGATCCAGCCGCGGCCGGAAGTGAGCGCCGGCGCGGCGCAGTATCCAGGTCATGGCCACAAGACCCCCCAGGCCGGCGCCGAAAACCGCCAGCACCGCTCCGGAAATTCCCCAACCCAGTCCCACGACCAGGAGCAGGGTCAAAGCCAGGGTGAGAATGCCCTGACCGACGTTGACGACATTCAGGGCCGGTATCTGCTGCGTACCCTGCATGAGGGCGCTGAAATAGGTGTTCAACAGCAGGACGGGCAGGCTGATCATCGCCAGCCCGATCAGGGCGGCCGGCACGTCCGGCACGAGCCAGTTCAGCCAGCCGCTCTTCGCCAGCAGTCCGACGACGACTACCCCCAGGACCGAGCCGATCAGGCCCAGCGCCGTGGAATTGGCAGCCAACTGGTCAAGCGAAAGACGCCGCGAGCCGGCGAAATAAACATTGGCAACGGCGATCCCGCCACTGAGAAAAAGCGCAACGATGCCCGGCACCAGCAGCGCCAGCGACAACATGCCCTTCCCACCCGGCCCCAACCATCGGGCGATGATGGCGGCGTTGGTCAGGATCGTGAAAAGCACCAGCACCTGCGCCAACAGTGTGATAGAAACGTTGCGCGCAAAGGCTCCGCGGGTCCCCACCCTTGCCAGGTAGGGACGCAGATCCTCAAGTCGTTGCCGGACCATGGACAGGCAACCTGGCGATGACAATGACCCCATCGCCCCAAAAGGGTCCGTTATGGAAAAACGCCGACGCAAGCAAGCGCCTGGGCAGAGTGCGCAGATACGAGGCCGTATGGCTGCCCGCAGTCGTGGCGGCTGTTGCCTTGTCGCCGGGGTCGCCTACGGCTGCTGGCGCCCCATCACTTTGCCGCTGACCCAGGAAGCGACGCACCTGCCGGGACAGCCCAACCCGCTTCTCATGGGTGTACATGAAAACAGCATCGACGGCAAAACCGCACTTCCGCAGGAGATTGGTGGCCGTATAGCACGAAAACCAGTAGTTGTGGTCAGGATGTACGTATTCTACACCGTGTCGCAGCCAAAGCAGCGTTGAGATGCGAAAGGCGTTGGGTACTGTCACAATCAGCGTGGTTTGGCTTGGCGTCATCACAGTTTTGACGGCATCGAAGAAAAGCCCTGGGTTCAGAAGATGTTCCACGACCTCGCTGGCCAGGATGACGTCGAAGCGCACATCGCCGAGCCGGGTGAAGGTGGCCAGATCGCAGACATCGCCCACAAAAAGCTGCCGGAAGCCCTGCTTTTGCAGAAAAGCGATGCCCTCAGCATCGACATCCACGCCCCATAAGTCCGCTGACACGGCCGCCAGCTTCTGGTGCACCAGTTCTCCGCGGGCGTAACGCTCGGCCAGGAGACCGGCATCCACACAACCCAGATGGAGGACGCGCTTGCCCCGGCACTGGTCGAGGATGAAGTTGACGCGCCCATCGACCAGGGGGATGTCAGGAAGGCGATGATAAGGCTGCATTTAGACCAGCACTTCCTCATAGATGTCGTGCAGCGACTGGCCAACCACCGCCATGCTGAAGCGTTCGGCCTTGGATGCAATCAGATGGCGATCTGTCTGGTCGAGGGTGGCCAGCCTCGCCAGCAGGACCGCTGCCAGCGCCCCGGCATCGCCCGGCGGCGCCAGGGCGCCGATGACGGGGGCATCGACCATCTCGGGAATGCCGCCGATGTCGCTGGCCACGATGGGTAGGCCGCTGGCCATGGCTTCGACGATGACGCAAGGCATGTTGTCCCAGAGGCTGGGCAGCACGAACAAGTCCGCCTGGCGCATAAAACCTGCCACTTCTGACTTGGTTTTCCACCCATGAAAGGTGACCTGCGGCGCCAGCCCCAAATCAGCCGCCTGGCGCTCGCAGGTGGCACGGTCCTGACCGTCGCCGACCAGGTCCAGACACCAGTCCTGGCGCTGCCGCTGCACCTGCGCCAGGGCATCCAGCAGGAAACCGACGCCTTTCAAGGGGATGAGGGAGCCGACAAACAGGATACGAATGGGGTCATGGGGCGGGCAGGGAGCGGGAGGAGGGGTGAACAAGCCGGCGTCCACCACATTCGGCACGCGGCGGAAGCGAGCATGAATGCCGTACTGCTCGATGCTCCTCTGCAGAGCCGCACTCACCGGCAGCACCATGTCCGCCTGTCCGAACGCCCACCGGGCTTTGAGCACCTTCTGCCGCGACAACAACCGCCGCGGAAAAGCTGAGAACTGCTCGGTGATCACGACCGGCAGCCGATGCCGTTTGCCGAGTAGCACGGCCGCCACGCCTGCCTCGTAGATGTGGGCATGGAGCACATCGGGCCGGAAGCCATCGGCGACGATCGCCTGGTAGGCGCGGTAGACGCCGCGCATGAACCGAAAGTAGGCCGTCTTGGACACGGGTTCCGCCCGATACCAGGCGCGGTAGGTGGGAATGCCCTCGGTCAAGGCCGGATCGTGCACTCGTTCGGTCCAGGTCGGCTGCGACAACGCCGGGGCCGGCAAGAGACAGTGCAGCACGGCGACGTCATCATAGAGCCGCACCGCCTTGGCATGCTCACGCACGAACACCCCCCATACCGGTTGGGTAGGTGTCGGGTACCAGGCGGTGATGAAAAGCACTTTGTGACGCATGCAGAGGCAGAAGACGGAGGACAGAGGACAGAAGACGGAGAACGGGAGGACGGAGGACAGAGGACGGAGGACGGAGGACAGAGGACAGAGGACAGAGGACGGAGGACAGAGGACAGAGGAC
>CAZHTZ010000063.1:2498-19300 GCA_964535455.1 uncultured Caldilineales bacterium | reverse complement strand
ATTTGGAAGCCGACCGAATTCCCGAACATGCTCAAGGCCAGCTCGGTGCGTCCCGATCCCATCAGCCCGGCGAAGCCGACAATCTCGCCTTTTTTGACATGGAAATTGACATCCTTGAGGACATCCCGGCCGAGAACCTGGCTATGAGCATTCCAGTTTTTGACCTCGAATATGACGTCTTCGGACCGCTTGTGCTCTCTCTTGGGATAGATATTCTCGATTTCTCGCCCTACCATGTGCTTGATCAGCACAGGTTCGGATACTTCGCCCTTGGCCGCATCCAGGGTGCAAACGGTCTGACCGTCGCGCAAGACCGTGACCGTATCGGCAATCGAAATGACCTCCTTCAGCTTGTGCGAGATCATGATGCACGTGACCCCGTGCTTTTTCAGATCGCGCAGCAGATTCAGCAGGTTTTCACTGTCACCCTCGTTTAGCGCCGCAGTCGGCTCATCCAAGATCAGAAGCTTGACGTCTTTGCTCAAAGCCTTTGCAATCTCAATCAACTGCTGCTTACCAACGCCCAGATCCTTGACCTTCGAGGCGGGGTTGATGTCCAGCTTGACTTTCTTCAGCATTACGCCCGCTTGTTCGATGGTCTCGTTCCAGTCGACCAGGAAGCCCTTCTTGATCTCATGACCGAGGAAGATATTCTCGAAGACCGACATCTCAGGAACAAGCGCCAGTTCCTGGTAGATGATGGCGATGCCGACCTTTTCGCTGTTGGCAATTCCCCTGAATTTCTGTACCTCTCCACCGAAAAGGATGTCGCCGTTGTAGTCGCCATGGGGATAGACCCCGCTCAACACCTTCATCAAGGTGGACTTGCCAGCGCCGTTTTCGCCTACAAGGCAATGAATCTCATTTTGGGCGACGCGAAAGCTGACATCGTCCAAGGCTTTCACACCGGGAAAGGTCTTGGTGATGGATTTCATCTCCAAGATAGGAGTAGTCATAGCACCTCCGGTGGCCCAAGATCGCATGAGGGTACAGGAATAGTGATGACCGTGGCCATCACTATTCCTGTATTTACGAACAGCTACTGCTTACTGCAGCCCGGTGAAGTCACTGGCGGGCCAGTATCCGGAGTCGACGACGGCCGCCTTGACATTCGCCTTGTCGACCGAGATCACCTCGGACGGCTTGGCAGGCACATCAATCGTCTTGTTGTTGTAGGTGGTTGTCTGCGGAGGGGTCTTGCCACTAAGGAAAGCGAGAGCGGCGTCGATGGCATCCTTGGCCAACGTGCGGGTATCCTTGAGGACGGTCATCGACTGCTTGCCGTCGATGATGTACTGGATGGAGGCCTTCTCGGCATCCTGGCCCGTGACTACATAGCTCTTAACGTCCTTGTCGGCGGCGAAGGTGTCGGCGATGGAGCGCGCGGTGCCATCGTTGGGTGCGAGGATGAAGACGTTGCCTTTGTCAGCCGCAGTGGCCACGGTCAGGTTGGCTTCGGCCAGGTTCTTGGCAACGTTGAAGTCCCAGTTGGTGGTGACCTGGCCCACGATCTTGGCCATCTCGTCGCGGGTCAGCGTCGCTTTGTCCTTCAGGGCGAGCGCCTCGCTGGAGTTCTTGATGACGAAGGTGCCATCAGCGATCTTGGGCTGCAGGACCTTCCAGGCGCCTTCGAAGAACAGGAAGGCGTTGTTGTCGGATGAAGCGCCGGTATAGAGGTACAGCGGGTTGCCAGTGCCGGTGGCTTTGTCGACCAGGTACTGGGCCTGGGCTGCGCCGACAGCGTTACTATCGAAGGTCACGTAGTAATCAACCGCGTCAGTGCCGAGGATCAGACGATCGTAGGAGATCACCTTGGCGCCTGCAGCTCTTGCCGCTTCTGCGGTGGCCGCTGCCGCGGCGCCGTCCTGCGGGGTGAGGATGATCACCTTGACGCCCTTGGTGAGCAGGGACTCGACGTTGGCCTTCTCCTTGGCGGAATCACCCTGGCTGAAGAGGATCTCGACGGGGATATTTGCTGTGGTGAGCAACTCCTTGAATCGGGCTTCGTCCTGGATCCAGCGGGGCTCATCCTTGGTCGGAAGCACGATACCCACCTGTGGTCCACCTGCTGCGGGCTGCGCTGGCGCCGTTGTGGCAGCGGCTGCTGGCGCTTTCGTCGCCGCAGGGGCGGCCGGTTGCGCGGCGCAGGCTACCGTCAGGCCGGCGACCAAGACGAACACAAATACCATCACGAGTGTACGAAACAACTTGGTTTGCATTTTTCTCCTCCAGAGAAAGATGACTGAATGCTGCGATGCGGTTGAACTATCCCAAGTGAACGGAGAGTTATCTATTTTGTGGACCGCCACACCTCCTTGTGCAAACGAATGCGTCTCAATTCTACTGCGACGCGCGATAATAGAGCAAATTGGGAAAGCGTGCATCCCCAACCAGGCCCGCGTGGTCCTCCTCGGCGGATGGGCCGAACCGGGAACGTGAGTGACCGGCGCGACACCGGTCACTCACGTTCCCGGTTCGGATACCTTCTCCTCCTGGGCGGGTGGGGTGAGCGGCACCGGTCACTGACGTTCCCGGTTCGGATACCTTCTCCTCCTGGGCGGGTGGGGTGAGCGGCACCGGTCACTCACGTTCCCGGTTCGGAGGCGAAGGGACTCAGTGTGGCATTGCCGGCGCCGTACAGTAGGTTTTTAGCTTGGCGACCTGTTCAGGGCTCCCGATCACCACGAGCGCCGTCTTTGCGGTAAGCATTTCCTCTGGCCCAGGATTGAACACCACGGTCCCGTCCGGCTTCTCGAGGGCAATGGGGACCAGACCGGTATGCTCAAAGATGGCAGCCTCGGCCAGGGTCTTCCCGGCGAGAGAGCAGAAGCTGCCGACGGTGACCTGTTCGACGCGTGTGGTGGATTGTTCGCGCAACATGCGATCGAGGAAGGTGACGACCTGCGGGCGGATCATCTCGCTGGCCATGCGCAGGGCGCCTATGAACATTGGGTTCACCACGTAGTCGGCGCCGGCGCGTTGAAACTTCGACACCAGGCTGTTGTCGCGGCACTCGGCGACAATCTTGATGTCAGGATTGTCGTAGCGGGCGAGCACGGTGATGAGCATATTCTTGCCATCATCGCCCATGACCGCGAACACACCCCGGGCGCGCTGCAAGCCCGCCTGCTGCAACACGGCTTCGTCGGTCGGGTCGCCACGCAGGTTCGCTACCGTGTCGAAGCGCTCGCTCAGGTCTTGAAGTGCGGCGGGGTCGGTCGTCACGAGGACGGAGGGGCGTCGAGTGGTGTGCAGCTCGCGCAGGATGTGGAGACTGCTTTCACCCGAGCCACAGACAATGTAGTGGTCGCGTAGGGCTTCGATGCGTTGTTCCATCAGGCGCTCCCGGATGAGACGTGCCGGGTTGTTTTCGACGAAGTAGGCAGTGACGGTGGCCGTAGCGTAAAGAAAAACGCCGTAGCCCGACCAAAGAAGAACGAGCGTGAAGGCGCGACCCGCTCGATCCAGCTCCAGGATCTCACCGTAGCCAATCGTGGTCAGGGTGATGCTGGTCATGTAGAAGGCGTTGAGCCAGGTCCATGCGCCCCCGCCCAGAGCGTAATAGCCAACCGTGCCCATTACCAGGACACCCAGGATTGCCAACGCCGGGTACTTCAGGCGTCTGACCAACTCGCCGCTGAACTCGACGATCAAAGGCTTGCGGTTGGAGGTGGTCCCCATGAGGAATTGTGAATTGCGAATTGCGAATTGCGAATTGCGGACCGAACAAGATTCTGCCCGAGAGCCAGAATGTCTAAAGATGAAGGGTCAAGCCCTCGAAAGCGACGGTGCAGCGGAGGGCGGGCGCCTGCGCTTGCAGCCAGGAACGGGCTTCGGTCTGGATGGCGTCCAGGTCGTCGTCGCTGCGGTCTGGGTCGTGGTGAAACAACACCAGGTGCTTGACACCGGCTGCCACCGCCAGTTGCAGGGTCTGGTACAAGACGCTGTGCCCCCAGCCATGCTTGGCCGGCATGTCAGCAGGCAGATACTGTGCATCGTGGATCAGCACGTCCGCCCCCTGGCAGAACTGCACGTAGCTCGAGAACGGTGTGGCCTCGATGTCGGCGGGCGGCTCCAGCTCGTTGTCGGTCAGATAGACGATGGTTCGGCCGTCATTGGCAACGCGGTAGCCAAAGCCGCCGCCAGGATGGTTGAGGGGGATGAGGTCGGTGTGCAAACCGAGACCGGTGAGCACAGGCCGGGGATCGTCAAAGATCACCTGGCGATCGGAAAGAAGGGTGTCGAACTCCACGGGAAAGCGGGTGCCGTCCATCTGCTCGATCAGGGCGCGGGTGATGGTCTCACCCAGTGTGGGCAGAAGACAGTGAACCCGGCGACGCTGGTAGAGGGGTTGGAAGGCCGGGAAACCCTGAATGTGGTCCCAATGGTTGTGCGTGACCACGACATAGATTTCACTGGGCGTCGACGCCAGAGTCTTGCCGAGGTTGCGAATCCCTGTGCCCGCATCCAGTACAAGGGTGATTTCATTGCCAAGGTGGACACTGACGCAAGACGTGTTGCCTCCATAGCGGATGGTCGACGAGCCCGGCGTGGGAAACGTCCCCCGTACACCCCAGAAGCGGACGGTGAGTGGTCGATGCATCGATGTCGTTCCTTCCAATGAACGTACTGCTGAGCGACCTGCCGGCAAGCGAGCGCAGTGGTCGCAGCAGACGAAACGTGGGCAGAATGATACTTGCAAACAGACCATATGCAAAAGGCGGCGGTTATCGCAAGGTTGGGATGAAAGCCCGCTCCATGCTAGACTGCTGGCGACCATCACATTGCAACGCCGCACCGGAGAGTGACCATGACAATCGTGCGTTGGGGGCTGCTTTCGACCGCAAACATCAACCGGCGGCTTATCCCCGCCATTCGCAGCTCGGCGCGGGGCCGATTGGTGGCTGTTGCCAGCCGCAACCAGGTCACCGCCGATGCCTATGCCGCCAAGTGGGGCATCCCGCGGGCCTTCGGAAGTTATGAAGCCTTGCTGGCTTCCGAAAGCGTTGACGCCGTTTATGTCAGCGTACCCAATCACCTGCACGCGACCTGGACTTTGGCTGCCCTTAATAATGGAAAGCACGTGCTCTGCGAGAAACCCTTTGCGCTCAGCCTGGCCGACGTGGATGCTATGACCGCCGCAGCCCGCAGCACGGGCCGTGTGCTGGCGGAAGCATTCATGTACCGGCATCACCCGCAAATAAAGCTCGCCGGTGAGTGGGTGCGCGGCGGCCGTCTGGGGCAGATCACACTGGTGCGAGCGATCTTCAGCTTCAACCTCACCAACCGCCCCAACATCCGTTTGGATCCGGCCACAGGCGGGGGGTGCCTGTGGGACGTGGGCGTCTATACCGTGAGCTTCGCGCAGTACATTCTGGGGGGTCCGCCCCAGCAGGTCCACGGCAGCCAGTGGTTGGGCGCCACGGGCGTGGATGAGGACTTCGCCGGGCAACTGGCATATGCCAACGGCGCTGTCGCCCAGATCGCCGGTTCCTTTCGGACGCCCTTCAACACCTTCGCCGAAATCATCGGCACCGAAGGGCGTTTGACGCTCAACCGGCCTTTTGTTGCCGGCCGCGACAGCGTCGCCCGCGAATTGCTCTTCCACCCGGACGAAGGTGCACCGCGACCCATTCCCTTCCGCGGCGCCGATCCCTACCTGGGCGAGATCGAGGATATGCACGCCGCCATTCTCGATGGGCGGTCGCCCACCATCACGCTGGACGAGACCCGTCACCACGTCGCCACCGTCCTGGCCCTGTATGATTCGGCGTTAGAACGTTAGAACGTTGGCACGTGTAAACGTGTAAACGCCTATGAAGCGCAAGTCATCCCTGATCGACATTAGCCGCACGCTCTTCCCTGGCATCGCCGTCTGGCCGGGCGATACTCCCATGGCCATCGAGACCATCCTGGCCAAGACCGATGGCGCCTCCGTCAACCTGACGACCCTGACACTGAGCGCCCACACCGGCACCCACGCCGACGCGCCCTACCACTTTCATGAGCGGGGCACAACGCTCGACATCGTCGACCTGGCGCCCTATTGGGGCCCAGCCCAGGTGGTCACCGTGACGAAAGCCACCGGACCCCTCTATCCAGAGGACTTCGGCCACGTCGATGTCAGGCTTGCCCCCGCCTCCTGGTGCACTCAGAGGCAAGCACCCTTGATCCGGCCAGGTTTCCCGACGAATTCGTCTACCCCAGCCCGGAACTGGCGAACTATTTGGGTGCGCACGGCGTCCTTCTCTATGGCGCCGACGCTCCCTCGATGGACGACGCCAGCAGCACGACCTTGCCCGGACACCACGCCATGCTTGCCGCCGGCATCGCCATCCTCGAAGGATTGGATCTAAGTCCGGCGCCCGATGGACTCTACGAACTGGCGGCGCTGCCTCTGAAGATCGCCCGTGGCGATGGCAGCCCGGTGCGAGCGGTCCTCCGCCCTTGGCGCCGTCGCCACGCCTGACTTTCCCTTTTTTCCTATCTCGTTCATGTCTACCGATACAGCGCCCGTCTTGGCGCCGCCCACGCCCCCCTCTTCCCGGCGCTGGTTCTATGGCTTTGTTCCCCACAAGATCGGCGCCGGCAGCACCGTCAGTCTGCCACCGCTGTTTATCACCGAAGTCTTGGGGGGAAGCGTGGCCATGGTGGGCGTGGCGACCTCGATCACCTCCGTCGCCGCCGTACCGGCTGCCATCCTGTGGGGTTGGCTCAGCGACCGCTTCGGCTCGCGCAAGCTCTATCTGGCGCTGGGTTTCCTCGGCTTTGGCATTCCCACGCTGCTGATGGCGTTCTCCCAGAACGTCGCCAACTACCTGCTGCTTACGGCCCTGGTGGGCGCGCTCAGCATCGCCGGCGCGCCGGTGAGCAGTACGCTGATCATGGATACCACGCCCAAGGACCAATGGCATGACGCCTTTGGCCGGTTCAACCAGGTTGGGGGCTGGGGCCTGGTCGTGGGCCGCCTGGTAGGCCTGACCTGGATCACCTACGTGACGGCAGCGACCGGAAACCTGATGGCCCAACGTTCGTTGTGGGTGGTGAGCGGCGTTCTCGGCATCCTGGCAGCCGTCGTCGTCTGGCTGCTGACGCCGCGGCTGGGCAGGGTCAAGCCCCGGCGCCCTGTCCGGATGCTCATCTTCCTCAGCCTCGGGCGCGCGGCCGCCGCCACCGCTGCGGGCATCCGCCTGGCTGCGGGCGGCGCTGCTCGTTTCTTCAGACAGCGACCGCAGCTCCAGGGCGTGCCCAACCAGGTTCGCCAGCGTGGCGCTGCCCTGGCCGCCGAGCCCTTGGTCACCTACTACTTTGCGACGTTCGCCCTGTTCACGGCATCGGTGCTGGCTTATACGCCATTTGCCGTCTGGCAGCGCCAGGAGCTGGGAAGCAGCACCAGCAACGTGTTCCTGATGGGGTTGGTCAACAGCCTGGCGGCGGCGTTTGCCTATCGCTGGGCAGGCACTGCCGCCAGTCGCAACGGCGGCGTGACGGTGCAGACCGTGGCCGTGGGGCTGCGTGTGCTTGTGTTCGCCGGGTTCGCCGTGCTCTCCCTGGTCGAACTCAATCTCCTGGCCGCAAATGCCGTTCTTGTGGTCTTGCAGATCATCAGCGGCATCAGTTGGGCCGGAATCGCCGTGGCCGGCTCGACCACGGTGGCGCACCTGGCCCCAAAGGGAAACGAAGGCGCGGCCATCGGCACGTACAATGCCTTTCTGAGTCTGGGCTCCATTGTGGGCGCGTTCGTCAGTGGCTATCTGGCACAAGGAACCGGCTTCGCCGTGGTCTTCATGACCGGGGCTGCCGGCATGGGTCTGACCGTCCTTCTCTTGATGTGGGTACGGCGGACGGCGGCCATGCACGGCCTGTCGCATGCCTGAGAGAACGCCTACCCGTCATCCGCCTGCCTGTGCGGCTCTCCTTCGGGGAACGCTAGACCGGTTTCACCCCCACGAATACGTCCGTGGTTCCCGGTTCGACGTCACTATGCTCGAAGGGGACCGACCGGCCCTGGAATCCTACCCGGGCCATGAGTTCAAGCCACAGCGGTCGCGAAAACAGACCCCCTTCGTGTCGCTCGTGTACAACGCCTACACTGCCTGACTCATCTCGCAGCAAGTAGGCAAAGTCCGTGAAGTAGGTCGTGTCGGAGGGATCTGGGTCCCATGTCCACTCCAGGTACCGCATACCTCTATCGCCGCTGTCATGCCCACCATGATCAGTTGACGGCCGAAAGCCCTCGCGTACATAGTCGGGTGCAAACAACGCCACGCCGCCGGGACGGCAATGGATGAAGGCGGTTTGCATGGCGCGTTCCAGGTCTGGTTCGCTGGTCAAATAGTAGACCGCGTCGTGCACAAACACGGCGTCAAACTGGCGATCCAGTCGCACCGAGCGCATGTCGCCGGCCATGTGCTCGCACTCGGGATTCAGCGCGGCGCTGATAGCGAGCATCTGCGGCGACAGGTCAACCAGGGTCAGTTGGAAGTGCGCTTTCAGGTGGGAGGCATTGTTGCCCCCACCGCTGCCGAGCTCCAGGAGAGTGCGGGGAGCACGGGAACTGGACTCAATGATGACGCGCCGGTAGAAATCCGCCTCCTCGACATAGTCTTCGGGCGGCGTGAGCAGATGGAACCACGCTGCCAGATCGGAATAGAGCCTGAGTGATGTTCCCACAAGCATGGACCTGCCTTGTTCTACCGGAGAGAAATGAGGTATGGATTCGGATTCACGAAGCAGTTTGGCCGCTTATCGCATGATCGCGAAAATAGGATTGCCACGGTCCGCAGCCTTGGATAAAGGGCTGCATGAGAGCGCGTTCAGCCTGGACCGTGTGCATCAAGTCGTGTCCGGCCCACTCATGCAATAGCTCGCTCAGGGTGACGATGCCGAGTTCTTGATGACGGGCCTGTCGCGTGAGATCGGAAGGGGCAAGTTGCCCGAGCAGAACCAGGCTTTCGGCTCTGAGCGCGGCAAACTCTGCCGCCAATTCATCGGGTGCAGCTTGGCTATTGGATGCCGTGCCCTGGCTATCCGGGTCAAATGCCGGGAAATCCTGGCCCGCCAGCAAGGCTCGCACGCGCGCCGGAAAGACCCAGCGCTCGGTATCCACCAGATGCTGCAAGCAATCCGCAGCAGACCATTCGCCGGGGGCCGGAGGCAACCGGAGAAGAGAAGCGGACACGCTTTGCGTGAACGTGGTCCATCGAAGCGGCGTGGTCTGGAGTATGGCGCCGGACGCCTTCAAAATATCATTCATAGGGGTTTACCGAGTGTATCGACGGAGGATTGCAAAGGCACCCATGAATCAGACATGATTCAGTCGATGAGAGTGACGGTGCTCTGCCGCTGGCGGTTCACGGTCAATTGCGTGACATCGGGTCGAGCATAATGACCGGCCGGATCGAGATTCTGGCGTTCTTCTCTCACCCGTCGGTGTTCCAGGGTTGCGACGATCAGCCGCTCTTCATCAGCCACGGGTTCAACCACCCATTTTCCATCCGGGCCGGCGATGCATGAGCCCCCGTTGGCGAGTGTTGCTTCGCTGCCGGCGATGATGGTGGCGAGATGGGGCGTTTCATCCGGGAAGTCTGTCATACGCATCAACGCGGAGACCGATAAGACGTAGGAACGGGCCTCCAGCGCCACAAAACGCGTGATGTCCTGTGTGTTGCGCACGGCCCCCGGCCAAATAGCGACGTGCAGGTCTTCGCCCTGTCCGTAGAGAGCAGCCCGTGCCAGGGGCATCCAGTTCTCCCAGCAATTCAGCCCGCCCACCGTGAAAGCTCCCAGGCGATGGACGCGCAGGCCATGACCGTCGCCGGGCGACCAGGTAAGCCTTTCTTCATACGTGGGCATCAACTTGCGATGCACGGATTGGATGACACCGTCCGCGGCGACATAGACAAGGCTGGCATAGAGGCTGTGCCCACCGCGATCGAGCGGCCGTTCGATGCACCCCAGGACGACCGCAATCTGGCGCTGCCGTGCGGCCTGGCAAAGCGTATGCAGGTGACCGGCCTCAATCTGAACAGCCTGGTCCATGTAATGGGCGTGAATCTCCTTCTGGATCGGCGAGTTGAATTGGGCGCCATTGGTGCGCTCAATCCAGAAGGGATACCCTGGAAGCAAGGCCTCGCCAAAGGCCACCAGGTGACAGTCCGCGTCGGCGGCGGCATGGACCTGCTCCAATATCTTCGCTAAAGTCCGTGAACGATTGAGCCAAACAGGGGCGATTTGTGCCAGGCCAACAGTCACGGTGTCGGTGCTTTGGGAAGGGGTCATGTTGGTTGTAGGAGCCTATTTCTGAATATGATACGGGGTGTGGTGGAGCCGTTCGGTGCCGCTGGCCGTCATCAAGTAGCCATCTTCAATGCGCAGCCCGCCCCAAGGTGCGTTGAACATGGGGATGTCAATGGAGATGACCATGTTCTCCTTCAAGACGGCCGGACTAGTCGGAACGAAGATCGGCGGCTCGAATTCAATGACGCCGACGCTATGGACTCCTGAATAGAGGAAATACTGGCCGAGATTCGCTGCGGTCGCCACTTGCCTGCCGATCGCTTCGACCTTGCGGCCTTCGACGCCGGGGCGCAGCGCTTTGAAACAAGCCTCCTGGGCCAGGATGGCCACGTCGAGCGCCTGTCGAATCTCTTGACCAGGGTCGCCCACCAGAACAAGGCGGCCGATCGCGGCGTGATATCCCTCGTAGCGCGGGGCGATAGTGAGCAGCACCGCGTCGTTTGCGGCGATGGGGCGAAACGTAGAGCGAGCCAGGATCGGCCGGGAGTTGGGGCCGGATGCCACAATGGTGTCGATCCCTGTGCCTTCGGCGCCGGCCCGGCGCATCGCCGCCTCGATTTCGGCGGCAACTTCGCGCTCTGTGACGCCCGCCTGAATCCTCTCCACAGCGGCTTGAAAGCCCGCTTCGGCGATCTCATAGGCATAGCGAATGACTTCGATCTCAGCCGGCGACTTCTGGGCGCGTAAGTTACACAAGGCGTTCTCCACGTCCATCCATTGCACACCGGGCAGGGCAGCCTGCAATGCCGCCAACACGTCCGCCCGGATCAATCCCCGGCCACCCAGCCCAACCCGTCTCACTGCCGATAAGTCCTGGCCAATCTCAGCCAGAATTTCGCTCAAACCTTGTATCCTGGAGTAAGGATAGTCTTCATTCGGATAGGTGAGCTCAGCCAGGATACGTACGTCGGCAATCTGACCGGCCAGGAGTGCATATTGGTCGCTCTCAGGTCCAACCAGCATCACCGGCTCTCCCTGTGCGGGCATGAGGATACAAACCGGCTCAAAATGGACCGGGAAATTCGCCAACCAGCGGGCATGAGCAGGCCCGAAGGTAGCCCGGTCATCGGCGTAAGCTATCAGCAGATCAAGACCCTGCTCTGCCATCAGTTCCTGAACTTTTCGCCAACGTTCAGGATACTCGGCAACCGGGATCGTTGGCTTTGTAGATGGTGGCGTCACTGTCAACCTCCGCTTGGATTGGGACCAGATCGCAGCACTCGCACAGACACAGGTTGAGCGATCCCCTTCAGATCCAGGTGGCGGCGCTCAATGTCTTCGGAAACGAGCTCCGCCGCAGCGGCTGCGGCTTCACTGATAATGACCTCTCCATCCGCAGCCTGAGATGAGAGACGTGCGGCCAGATTCGGAGCGCTGCCCAAAACGGCGATTTCGTTGACGCCCTCTTTGGAACCAACCGCCCCCACATAGGCAAGGCCCGTGTGCACGCCGATTCCGACCGGTACCCAAGGCCCCTCTTGATCTTCATGGCCGGTCGCCCGCAGCAGGTCCAGGGCGGCGGTAACGGCGACTTTGGCATGTCCTGATCCGGCGAAGCGGGGAACAAACAGACCAATGACCTGGTCACCCATGAGCCGATTGACCATGGAATTGTGCCCGACCAAGACATCGGTGGCAACCTGGTAGAAGCGCTGGATGAGACTCCTGAATTCGGTCGTGGTCGTCGTTTCAGCCAGAGTTGTAGAGCCGCGAACATCGGCAAAGAGCATAGACAACACAACTTCTGCACCAGCTTCTTCCTTCCGAATCTTTCGCTCACAGGTGTTGCAGAGCCGCGGACTGAAGCTTGAAGGGCGGGCCCTGGACAGCCAACTGCCCAGCCCGGACAAGGGCCGATTACATTCGAAACAGCGCGGGTCGCCGGGAAACAAGGCCACTATCCGGCGAAAGGCCTGAACGTCGAGCTCATATCGAGGGCTGATGCCTTCTCTGTGCTCGCCTGTCAGATACCAATACCAACTCTCTTCGAAATCTTTCTTATTCATGGGCTTAGGCGTGGTTATGTCGGCCTCGTTGACCTCTATGCCCCTGGTGTTGTCTGTTCGATCTGCTCAAGCAGCCTGGGCAGTGTCGTCAGCATCAAAGGCAATGACATCGAAAATGGACATGATCAGTGGACCTGCCGGTGTTCATCTTACCAACGCCGCATCGACCTCGTCCAGATGCTCTCCACGGTGCAGAGCACGTTCGACCCAGCGCTTGTGAGAGGCATGGATTTCCTCAAGGAGGGTGGGCGAAAAGTCCTCCAGTCGTTTATCCAACGCCTCGGCGCTTTCGATGGCAATCCCTGCGGCTGCGCGTGGCGGGATGGCCGCCCAAAGCGGCAGCGACAGGTCGTTTACGAAAATATCGATGTCCGGTTCGAACAAGGCGCCATCGCGTTCGGTCACGTCCAGGACATACGTCACCCGCCTATCCCAGAAAGCCAGATGCGCAAGGGTGATGGCCACGGTCCAGTGTTCGCCCACCGGGTGTTGCATTTCCTCATCGGTCAAGCGCGCAACCAATGCGCGAATCCGGTTGGTTGAAGCGCGGTTGCGCTCGACAAACGATCGATCCAGTGTCATGCGAAACTCCTCCTTAGACAAATGAATGCACTCAGTCAGATCAAATCACGATCAGAAATCGTGGCTCTTCGAAGACGCCCCCGCGCTGAAGATAAGGCGAGAAGTCAACTTCGCCACGTTCGCTATTGTCGAAGGTAAGCTCAATCCGATAACCACCTTTGAACGATGCGGACACGACGTCGTGAAGCATAATATGGCTGCCCGGGCTCGCGAGTGTCAGTGCAGACTGCCGGGCATTATCCTGCGGGCGAACCATGCCTGTCAACTCGAATCGCGGCAAGCCAACAAACCCTATTGGATCCCCCCTACCCGCCACTCGTCACCCGCCACCCCTACCCTTTCGCTTCTCGCTTCTCCCCTCTCGCCTCTCGCCTCTCGCTTCTCCATCGTGCTATAATCCCCCGCATGCAACTCGCCCGCGTCATCGGCACCCTTGTCGCCACCCAGAAATACACCGGACTGGAAGGCGTGAAGCTGCTGGTCGTGCAGCCTCTCGACCGCCATCAGCAGCCCGTGGGCAAGCCGCAGGTAGCGGCGGATGCCACTGCCCAGGCGGGGCCGGGCGAGCTGGTGTACACCATCGCCAGCCGCGAGGCGGCGTTGGCCTTGCCGGAAACGTTCGTGCCCGTGGACCTGGCCATCGTGGGCATCGTCGACGACGTTTTGCTGGAGGGCTAGCGGTATGTATATCGGGCGCGTCACCGGCAATGTGGTCGCCACGGTCAAGCACCCTTTCTTTCAAGGGCACAAACTGCTGATCGTGGCCCGCGAGAGCCTGGAGGGCGACACAGGCGCGGCCTACGACATCGCTCTTGACCTGGTGCAAGCGGGTGTGGGTGACAGGGTGCTGGTGCTTGACGAAGGGAGCAGCGCCCGCCAACTGCTCGACGCCGAACCCTATGGTCCGGTGCGGGCGGTGGTGGTGGGCATCGTCGACGACGTGGAGTTGGCGGCATGAGTCTGATCAGGCACAGCGGCGAATCGGGTGGAGGCGAAGAGCGGCGTAAGACCGAGCAGGAGTGGCGGCAGGAGATCATCCACGTCTGCCGGTTGATGTGGCAGAAGGACTATGTGGCCGCCAGCGATGGCAACGTCAGTGTCCGCCTGGGTGGGGATCGTTACCTCGTCACCCCCAGCGGTTTCTCCAAAGGCTTCCTTGAACCCGATCAATTGCTCGTCATCGACGGTGACGCCGAGCCGGTGGGTCCGCGCTATGGGTCCGCCCGGCATCTGCGCGTGTCCAGCGAGATATTGCTGCATCTGGAAGCCTACAAGCGGCGGCCCGACGTCCTCAGCGTCCTCCACGCCCATCCCCCAACGGCCATTGCCCTCTCCATCGCCGGCATCTCACTCGCCCGCTGCGTGCTGCCCGAGGTGATGATGAGCTTCGGGCTGATCCCGACCACGGCCTATGCCACGCCCGCTTCGGCGGAGGGCGCCAGGGTCATCGCCGGGTTGATTGAGTCCTACGACGCCCTCATCCTGCGACGGCACGGCAGCGTTACCGTCGGCAAGAGCGCCTGGGATGCCTACCTGAAACTGGAGCGGCTGGAACACGCCGCCATGATCACGAAAACGATCGTGCAACTGGGCGGAGAAACGCCGCTCCCGCCGGAGGAAGCCGCCAAACTGGCAGAGTGGCGGGCCGAGCGGGGGCTGCTCGTGGGCACTCAGGCCGAGGATCTATGCGAGGCCTGCGGGGTGTGTCACACACCAGACGCCAGGCGCCAGCGATAGGCGACCTCGTCTGCCATGGCCCCACCCAGGTCATGGCGCTCTTCACGGCAAAGCTCACCTCCCATCGCCTCGTAGAATCGTCGCGCCGGTAGATTGTCCTTCAGCACCCACAGGTAGAAGCCCAGTGCGCCCTGGCTGCGGAAATGTTCAGAGATGGCGGCCAACAGAACCTGGCCGATTCCCTGGCGGCGACGAGAAGGGAGGACGTGCAGCGAAGGGACGAAGACAGGGGCCGGCGCTTCCGGGTCCAAATCGGGGCGGACACAGCCAAAGCCCACGATCTCACTCTCGTCAGACTCTGCCACGAACACGGTGTGGTCGCCCCGGCTTAGCAACTGGCGCCAATCGTCTGCCCGTTTCTCATCGCTGAACTGCGCCAGATAGGCGGCTGGCAGCAAACCGGCATAGGCCGAGCGCCAGCTTGCCAATTGCAGGCGGGCGATGGCGGCGGCATCGGTACCTGTCGACAAACGGACACGAAATGTCACGCAGAATCGGACCCGTCGTTGCAGCACAAGGTCCAGGCCCGGCTGCGTCGCGCCAACAACGCCACGGCTTCATCGGGCCCAGAAGAACCCGGCTCATAAAACGCTAACGGCGGTCCATCACCGCTTGTCCAGGCATGATGGATGGCATCAGTGATCCGCCAGGAGGACTCGATCTCGTCGGCGCGGGCAAACAGCGAGGCATCGCCCAGAAGAGCATCGAGCAGCAGGCGCTCGTACGCTTCGGGCAAGGCTTTCTCGCCGAAGGTGCTGGCAAAGGCGTAGCTCATGTCCACGCCCCGAGCGCGCATGCCGGCGCCGGGCACCTTGGCCTGGAAGCCAAGGTGGAATCCCTCGCCCGGCTGTAGGCAGAAAGAGAGCGTATTGGTGATGTTGCTGGAGCGATCGTCCGTGCGGAAGAGCATATGCGGCACTTCCTTGAATTGGATCACCATCTCCGTCACCTTGTCCGCAAGGGCCTTACCAGAACGCAGGTAGAAAGGCACCCCCTGCCACCGCCAATTATCGACATAGACCTCCACCGCCGCATAGGTCGGCGTCATGGAATCAGGGGCGACGCCCAGCTCCTGCCGGTAGGTGGGACCATCGCCTTTGCGAGCGCGATACTGCGCCCGCACCGTGCGCGTCGCCATTTCTGAACCCGCAGGCACACGCACGGCGCGCAGGACCTTGACTTTCTCATCACGCAGCAGTGTCGCGTCCCAACTGGTGGGCGGCTCCATGGCCGTGAGCGTCAGCAGTTGCATGATGTGGTTCTGGAACATGTCCCGCATCACGCCGGCCCGGTCATAGTAACCGCCGCGCCGCCCGACGCCCACATCTTCGAGCACCGAGATCTGCACGTGGTCGATGTAGTAGCGGTTCCACAACGGCTCGAAGATGGCATTGGCGAAGCGGAAGACCATGATGTTCTGCACGGTCTCTTTGCCAAGGTAGTGGTCGATGCGGTAGATCTGCTCCTCGTCGAAAACGTGATGGAGCTGGCCGTTGAGCTCGTGAGCGCTGGTAAGGTCGCGGCCAAAGGGCTTCTCAACCACGATGCGCGTGTACCCGTTTGCTGTTTTGCACATCCCGGCGACGCCGAGCTGCTGGACGATGGGCGCGTACACCTCCGGCGGCGTCGCCAGATAGTAGAGCCGGTTGGCGGGCAGGCCGTGGTCGGCTTCGAGCTGGGCCAGATAGCCGGCCAGGTCCTGATAATCCTCTTCGCTATCGTACTGCAGGTGCTTGTAGTGCAGTCGGGCGGAGAAGCTCTCCCAGTTCTCACAGCCCTGGCTCTGCAGGCGGCCGAAGTTCTGCACACCCTCTAGCATGTGCTGGCGAAAGGCGGTGTCATCCATCGGCGTGCGGGCCGCGCCCACGATGAGATAGTTCTCAGGCAGGTGGCCAGCGCAATCGAGGGTGTGCAACGCCGGGAGCAGCTTGCGCTGCGCCAGATCGCCGGAGGCGCCGAAGATGATGATGGTGACCGGCGGCGGAATACGGATACGGGAGAGATCGGGCATGGGAGGGGCAGGTGGCAGGTGGCAGGTGGCAGGTTGCAGGTTGCAGGTAGCAAGGTACAGGAGGTTGAGTTCCGGCCGCTGGTCGCCAACGGCTAACGGCCAACGGCTAACAGCTATCTTCCCAGGCGGGTGGCGATGGTATCGAGAAGGCTGTGGTACGACTGGGC